>DASUKS010000057.1:0-8484 GCA_036278595.1 Dehalococcoidia bacterium | reverse complement strand
GACCGCTTAAGCAGCGACCAGACGCCTTCCACGGTGTTCGTGTGAACGTCTGCGCGCACCCATTCCTCAACGGAGTGGTTCACAGTCTCGTGCCGCGTGTTGGCGTCGCCTACGCCCTCGTAGGCGCTCCAGTCGTCGGTGTAGATGGCTTCGGCATCATCGTCTACGACGGTGGCGATGAAGTTGTGCAGCGTCTTGCGGTTGCGGCGCTTGCCGACCTTGAAGCGGACTTCACCGCCGCGCGCCACCGCACCCATGACCATCGTCTTGTTGTTCCGGTAGCCGCGTCCGCGCCCGCGCACCTTGCCGCCGACGAACGTCTCATCGACCTCAACGACGCCCGTGAGCAGCGAAGGCGTGGCGTCGGCCATCGCCTTGCGGATACGGTGGCACAGGTACCAGGCTGTCTTGTAGCTCACCCCGATGGTGCGCTTCATCTGGTTGGCGCTGATCCCCTTCTTGGACTCGACCATGAGGTAGACCGCCGCGAACCACTTGGGCAGCGGCAGTTTCGTGTCCGCGAAGATCGTGCCGACGGTAACGGAGAATTGGTAGCCGCATGATGCACAGTCGAATTGCTGGCGGGCCTTTTGGAACGGCGCACGGTAGACCTTCTTGCCTTCGCAGCGCGGGCACTCGACGCCTTCCGGCCACCGTAGTTCCTCAAGCGCCTTGCGGCACTCGCCGTCGGTGTCGAAGTCTTGCATCAGTTGCATCAGGTTCATGTCGGATGCCATCGGAGTCTCCCTATGCCACGTAAGAAGAAGCCAGCGCACGAGCTGACGACAGACGAACTAGCCAAGCGAGTGTTCGGGAAGAAGGGCGCGGCGCACTTGAAGAAGGCCGCTCAGGAAGCGGATCAACCGAAGAAGCCAACGCCGAAATCGTCCTCACGTAAGCAGTCTAAGTGAGATACGATTCCGTGTCAAGTATACATTCCCCCATCCAACATCCAACATCTAACCTCGTGACGAATGCCACGGGAGTTGCGTGGCATCGAACTGGTCGACGTGCTTCGCGTGCGTCTGCCTCCGCTCTCACTCCTCGATCCGCTACGCTCCAGCGATGCCCTTCGAGCGCTACCGCGAGGCCGTGGACTACCTGCAGCGACGGCTGTGGCACGAGCTGCCAATCGTGCCCGTCGAGCGCGCGTTGCAGTCGCGCATCCGGACGCTGCTCGCGCACTTCGGCGACCCGCATCTGCAATGTCCGGTCGTGCACGTTGGCGGCAGCGCCGGCAAGGGCTCGACGTCGACGATCACCGCGTCGGTCATGCGGGCGGCCGGGTTTCGCACAGGGCTCTACACCTCGCCGCACCTGCAGACCTTCATCGAGCGGATCAAGGTCGATGACCGGCTGATCGCGCCGGAGCAATTCGCGGACATCGTGCTCGGGCTCGACCCGCTCGTGCGCAAGATGCACCTCGACGTGCTCGACGGCGCCGGCTTCGGGCGCCCGTCGCTCGTCGAAGTGGCGTTCGCGACGGGGATGAAGCACTTCGCCGACCAGGACTGCGACGCCGCCGTCGTGGAGGTGGGGCTCGGCGGGCGCACCGACTGCACCAACGTCTTCGAAGAGAAGCCGGTGACCGTGCTGACGAACGTCGACTACGAGCACCGCGAGCGCCTCGGGTGGTCGCTGGCCTCGATCGCGCGCGAGAAGTCTGCGCTGATCCGCGGCGGCGAGACGGTGGTGACGGGCGTCCGGCGGCCGGAGGTCGTGCCGATCGTCGAGGCGCGCTGCCACGAACGGGGCTCGACGCTGTGGCGCCTCGGCCGCGAGGTGCGCGCGACCGTCCGCTGCGCCGATGCCGCCGGAAGCGTGTTCGACGTGCGCACGCCGCTCGGGAGCTACCGCGAGTTGCGCCTGCCGCTGGAGGGCGCGCACCAGGTGACGAACGCGGCGCTCGCCATCGCCGCGGCGCAGGAGTTCTGCGCGCGCACCGGGCGCGAGATCACGGAGGAGCAGGTGCAGGCGGGGCTGGCGTCGGCGCGCATCAGCGGCCGGCTGGAGCTGATGTCAGAGGCGCCGCGGGTGCTGCTCGACTCCGCACACAACCCCATCGAGGCGCGCCGCCTCACCGAGGCGCTGAGCGCGCACGAGCTGCGCCCGGGCACGCGCGGGAAGGCGCCGCGGCTGCACCTCGTCGCCGGCATTCTCGCGGACAAGGACCAGCCGCTCATGGTGCGCGCGCTGGGCGACGTCGCGGACCGCGTCGTCGTCACCGTACCGCCGCTCGAGGAGCGCGCGGGCGACCCGCAGCACATGCTCGACCTGTTCGCCAGGCGCCTCGGCGCGAAGAACGTGCGCTTCGAGCGCTCGCCGTCGAAGGCGCTCGACCTCGCGCTGGCGGACGCCTCCCGGCGCGACGTCGTCTGCGTGACCGGCTCGATGTTCCTCGTCGGCGCGCTGCGCGAGCGCTGGGTGCCGGAGCGCCGCATCCTGCAGCGCCGCAGCGCCGCGCTCGCATAGGGTTCACAGATAGCCATGCCTTGGGAGCGGCATCCTGGGTGATGAAAATCGGGATCACGCGATGTCATCCTGAGCGCCAGCGAAGGATCTCTCCGTGGACGAGGAGCCTCACCGTTTGAAGCTATTTGCGACGCAGGTGAGACGTATCCCGCCCCTTCCGGCGGGTTAGTTTCCGTTCTCGCAGAACGTGATGCGTACGGCCGGTCCGCAGCGCGATGAGTATCATCCATGAGCCCTACCCGGACTGAGGAGGTTTGAGCCATGCGGAACATTGTCGTGGGCGAGTTCATGACGCTCGATGGCGTGATGCAGGCGCCCGGCGGCGCGGAGGAAGACACCGAGGGCGGCTTCACGCACGGCGGCTGGACGCAGCCCTACTGGCACGACGACATCGGCGCCTACTTCTTCGAAGAGTTCAGCAAGTCCGACGCGCTGCTGCTCGGCCGCAAGACGTGGCAGATCCACGGCGGCGCCTTCGAGCCGATGCCGGACGGCGATCCGTTCGGCGACGCGATGAACCGGCAGCAGAAGTACGTCGTCTCAACGACCCTGAAGTCCGCGGATGCGTGGCGCAACTCGACGCTGATCCGCGAGGACGTGGTCGAAGAAGTGGGGAAGCTCAAGGCCGCGGACGGCAAGAACATCTACATCGATGGCAGCAGCGTGCTCGTCCATACGCTCGCGCAGGCCGGCCTCATCGACGAGTACAGCCTGCTCGTGTACCCCGTCGTCCTCGGCAGCGGCAAGAAGCTCTTCCCGGACGGCCTGCGGGTGAACCTGGATCTGCTCGAGACGCGCCCGTTCCCGTCGGGCGTCGTCCTCATGCGCTATCGCCCGGCGCGGGGGTGAGGCCAGCGGGCAGGCCGGTAAGGCTCATCCGTGACCCTCGCGCGCACCCGATGATGGCGTTAGTATCAGAATTTACAGAATGTGACACTACCGGACGCCCCACCCCGCGCTAAGTGTCACGCGTGAGCCTTGCGGGCAAGCCGAAGGCCCCGTTAGTATCGTTTTCAGCGAAATTTGAAACTAACGGCGACCGCGCAACGAATTGTCGAGCTCCGTGAGCGGCATCGCCAGCTGATCCAGCGATACCGCCTCGGAGCACGAGCCGCGCAACTTGTCGACCGTGACCTCTTCGATCGGCCACTGGTCGATGCTGCGCTCGTCCAACAGATGCTCGGCGTGTCAAAGTCGACAGCCAACCGGATTGTCCGTGAGTTGGTGGAGATTGGCATTCTGGATGAGACCACCGGGCAGCGACGATCACGTATCTTTCGGCACTCGGCGTACCTGGCGCTGTTCGAGGATCAACCGACGAACGTGGGCGACACGCCCGTGCAGGCGACGGCAGCGGTCACATGACGCCGAATGCCTTTAACAACACCACCGCCACGCTGCTGATCACCTGCCGCGACCAGAAGGGGCTGGTGGCCGCCGTGTCCGACTTCCTCTACCGGAACGAAGGCAACATCACCCACGCCGACCAGCACACCGACAACGAGCGCGGCATCTTCCTGCAGCGCGTCGAGTGGGAGCTGGACGGCTTCCGCGTGCCCCGCGACGGCATCGCGGAGGCGTTCCGGCCGATCGCCGAGCGCTTCGATATGGCGTGGACGCTGCATTTCTCCGACGAAGTGCCGCGCGTCGCCCTGCTCGTCTCGAAGCTGCCGCATTGCCTGTACGACCTGCTCGCGCGCTGGCGACTCGGCGAGCTGCACGCCGAGATACCGCTGATCATCAGCAACCACGACGATGCGCGCCCAATCGCCGAAAGCTTCGGCGTGCCCTACCACGTGCTGCCCGTGACTGCGGCGACGAAGGCGCAGCAGGAGGCGCAGATCGAGGCGCTGGTCGCGCGCGAGCGCATCGACCTCATCGTGCTCGCGCGGTACATGCAGGTCCTCAGCGCGGAGTTCTGCGAGCGCCACGCCGGGCGTGTCATCAACATCCACCACTCGTTCCTGCCGGCGTTCGCGGGCGCGCGGCCGTACCACCAGGCGCACGAGCGCGGCGTGAAGGTGATCGGCGCGACGGCGCACTACGCGACGCCCGAGCTCGACCAGGGGCCGATCATCGTGCAGGACGTCGCGCGCGTCAGCCACCGCGACTCGGTCGATGACCTCGTGCGCATGGGCAAGGACCTCGAGAAGGTGGTGCTGGCACGCGCCGTCGAGCTGCACCTGCGGCACCGCGTCATCGTTTACGGCAACAAGACCGCCGTCTTCGACTGACGGCCGCTCGTCAGGGCTCGCCGTGCCGGTGCACCTCGGCGAGCTGCGCCGCGGGCGTGGCCACGGGCTCGCGGCGCTCCTGCGCGTGCGCTTCCTCGCGCCGGCGCAGCGTCTCCTCCGCTTTTCTGTCGTCGATCGTGAACGACAGGAAGAACGGGATCAACAGCACCAGGAACGTGATGAAGAACGCGTCGTGGTACCCCATCACGGACGCCTGCAATTGGCTGTGGCTGTGCGCGTAGATGTTCGAGCGGTTGAGCGCGATCGTGATGATCAGCGCGACGCCGAACGAGGCCGCGACCTGCCGCAGCGTGTTGTAGATCGATGACGCCGGCCCCTGCTTCTCGCTCTCGAGCGGGCCGTAGATGATCGTCTGTACGGCGACGACGGCGAAGGCGAACGGCAGTCCGCGCAGCACGAGCAGCGCGACGACGTACCACCACGGGCTGTCGAGCTGCAGCGTGACGAACGGCAGCATGAACAAGGCGGAGAAGAAGAAGCCGCCGATCATCATCCGCCGCGGCCCGATGCGCGGGTAGAGCTTGCTCGCGAGCGGCAGCGAGATCGCCGTGCCGAGCGTGCTCGGCGCCTGGATGAGCCCCGCCTGCAGCGCGCTGTAGTGCTGCAACTCCTGCAGGAACAGCGTCAGCAGCAGCAGGAAGCCGCCGAACGCGCCGAACGCGGGGATCAGCATGATGTTGCCCGCGGTGAAGAGCCAGCGTTTGAAGAGCCGCAGGTCCAGGATCGGGAACTTCACCTTCAGCTCGAGCACGGCGAAGAGCAGCATCAACACGAAGCCACCGATGCCGAACCCCAGCACGCGCGGCGATGTCCAGCCGTACACCGACGCTTCGTTGAAGGCGTAGAGCACGCTCGCGGCGCTGACGCCACCGAGCAGCAGCCCCCACAGGTCGAAGCCCTTCTGCGCGTACTCTTCCTTGTGCTCCTTCAGCACCTTCAGGGCGATGATGAAGCCCAGGATGCCGATCGGCAGGTTGATGTAGAAGATCCAGCGCCAGCTGACGTACTCGATCAGGTAGCCGCCGAGCACGGGCCCGAACGTCGGCGCGAAGACGACCGGCACCGAAATGATCGCCGAAGCCTTCGCCCGCTCGGCGCCCGGAAACTCCCGCGACAGCATCGCCGTGCCGACGGGCGTCATCATGCCGCCGCCGATGCCCTGGATGAACCGGAACGCAATCAGCTCTTCGAGCGAATGCGCCTGCCCGCACGCCGCGGAGGCGACGATGAAGATCGCCATCGCCAGCATGAACGTGCGCTTCGTGCCGAAGCGGTCGGAGAGCCAGCCCGCGGCCGGGATGAAGACGGCGAGGCTCAGCAGGTAGCCGGTGATCGTCCATTCGACCGCCGACGTGCTGGCGCTGAACTCCTTCGAGAGCGCCGGGACCGCGACGTTGACGACCGTCGTGTCCATGAGGTCCATGAAGAGACCGAACACGAACACGAGCGCGACAAGGTACTTGTATTCGACGTGCGCGAGGCGGCTGAGGCGCAAGGGGCGGGCTCCCGGGTATGTGACGAGCGCGGGCGGACGGCCGCGCGCGGGATTTTATCGCGTACCGTCATTGATACAGATGGCGCGCCGAGGCGCCAGCAGATGCTCGCTATCGAGCCGCGCGCGACGACGATTGACAGCCAGAGTGAACGGCGCGAAGCGCGGCCGCGAGCGGGCGTGAAGAAGGCCGCGGAACGCGGCCTTCAGAACTATCGTTGCACGAGACTGCTGATCAGCAGGCGAGGTTCCCGTCGAAGATCATCGTGTAATAGATCTTGCCGTCCGGGCCCTGCGCGACGCCGGTCCCGAAGCGCTCGTAGTGGCAGTTCAGGATGTTGGCCAGGTGGTGCGGGCTGTTCTCCCACTGCGTCACCGCCTCCTGCGCCGTCTGGTCCCACGGCCACGTGTTCCACGCGATGTTCTCGCCGGAGTACGAGTGCGGGACGCCGTTCTGGTCCATCAGGCACACGAACTCGACCTGGTAGGACTCGCAGCCGGTCATGGCGTCGTGGCTGAACGGCGCGCCGCTCGCCATCTGCTGGCTCCGCATGCGGGCGATCTTCACGAGATTGGCGTCTGCCTGCAACGGTCCCATGCCGTGCTGGGCCCGTATGGCGTTGATCCCGCTGTAGGTCGCGAGTTCGGCGTTCGACTCTCTCGTGCAGCCGGTGAGCAGCGCGAGTGCTGCGAGCGCCGCCAGCGCAAGAAGCGGCAATGCCAGCCTGGTACGGATGGTCTTCGTGTTCATGCTACCGACTCCCCTCTGCCGTCAGAATCGGACTGAACCTGAAAACCTGTCGCATGCCGCCGGAGCAATTTTCCGACCGCGCCGTCAACGAGCTGTGGGGGGAGCCGACTGTCGGGCATAACGTTGCATCCCTGCTTCGCGCGCTGGGCGCGAGCTACGGCGCTCGACGTTCGCAGGGAGATGTGCGGCCGGCGGGGCGGGGGGCCAACGGAGCCGGGTGTGGCGGCTCCCGGCTACCCTACATCAGCACGATCCGCTTGAAAACCCTTGCAGGGCACTTTTTCGCGGAGATTCGCCCGGCTTTTTCGACCGTTATGTTCCGCACGAGGCTGGATGCGTTGCCGCCGATTCGGTCGCGCACGCTGCCTGTCGCGGCGTTCTCGCGGCGCCGCTGTTGCTTCGCTTGCCGGGCCCCATTGTGATGGGATACACATAGGAGCGCACCCGCGTCCCAGGACTACATTGAACACCCTTTTCGCTTCATTTGAGATGAGCCCCCTCGCCAAGGTCGGTGGGCTGGGGGATGTCGCCGGCTCGCTTCCTCGCGCCCTGCGCGAAACGGGCTCCGACGTCCGCGTTGCGATGCCCTTCCACGGCATCATCGACCGCAAGAACCTCGACGCCCGCCGGGTCCTCACCGACGTGAAGGTGCCCGCGCCAGAGGGCGAGCAGAAGGTGGAGCTCTGGTACACGGAGGTGCGCGGCGTGCCCGTGTACCTGGTCCGGCACGACCCGTACTTCGACCGCCCGAAGGTATACGGCTACGACGACGACCTCGACCGCACGCAGTTCTTCTGCGCGGCGCTGCTCGCCATCGGCGACCACATCGGCTTCAAGCCCAACGTCATCCACGCGCAGGACTGGCATGCGGCGATGCTGCTCGCGCGCCTCGACACGGCGCCGCACGTGTGGGAGGCGGCCGGACGCGTGTACACGATCCACAACCTGGCGCTGCGGGGCGACTTCGATGCGGCGTACGCGGCGAAGTACCACATCGGCCATGAGCTGCTGACGCTGCCGGGCGACCTCGAACCCGCGCTCGCGTACAGCTGTATGGCGCAGGGCATCCTGCACGCGGACAAGATCAATACCGTCAGCGACACCTACGCGCGGGAGATCCTGACGCCGGAATACGGCGCGGGCCTCGACCCGCTGCTGCAGGCGCGCGCCGACGACCTCTCGGGCATCGTCAACGGCATCGACTACGACGAGTTCAACCCGGCGACCGACCCCGCGATCGCGAAGCACTACAGCGTCGACACGCTCGGCGACCGCCTCGAGAACAAGCGGGCGCTGCAGCGCGAGATGGGACTGCCGGAGGAGGACGGCGCGGCGCTCTTCGGCGTCGTGACGCGCCTCTGGGCCCAGAAGGGCATCGACCTCGTCGGCGAGGCGTTCCAGTTCCTCCTGGCGGACCACAAGATCCAGCTCGTCGTGCTCGGCACCGGCGACGTCGCGGTCGAGGACATGCTGCGCCGGCTCGAGGAGCGCTACCCCCAACAGGTGAAGGTGCG
>DASUKS010000056.1:0-18897 GCA_036278595.1 Dehalococcoidia bacterium | reverse complement strand
CTACGCAGGCATGCTGCGGCACTTCGTGCGCGGGGTGCGATGGGACACCGAGCACGGGGGCGACGTGCGGCGCGCGGCGATCGCGATCGCGGGCGAGCACCTGGCGTCGCACAGCGACACCGAGCTCATGTTCGACCTCATTCGTATGTCAGAAGATGAGCCGGACGACGCGACGCGCACTGCGGCCGTCCGGGCGCTCGCGCAGGCCACGGGGTATCACGGGCGGCCGGTCGATCTGCATGTCGACTTGTGACGCTGCGGTGGCCTCGCCGGTCGCGCTGGAAGTTGGACGCTGGACGATGGACGCTGTTAGTCAGCATCCATCGACGACCGCTATGGGAGGCGGCCAGGCGGAACGCGGGCGTTCCAGCTTCCAGCGTCTAGCTTCCAAGACCTGATACGAGCACTCGGCTCGTGATCAACCAGGGGTCCAGCCGGCGCGCTTGACGATGAAGTACTCGAGGGAGTCGGCGAGGGCGAGCCACGACGCCTCGATGATGTCCGTGCTGGCGCCGACCGTCGTCCAGAAGGCGTCGCCCGCCGACGACTCGATGAGCACGCGGACGGCGGCGCTGGTGCCGGCGGCGCTGTCGATGATGCGCACCTTGAAGTCGACGAGCTTCACGGCGTAGATCGTCGGGAAGAACTCGACCAGCGACTTCCGCACGGCGGCGTCGAGCGCGTTCACCGGGCCGTTGCCTTCGGCGGCGGTCTGCATCAGCTTGCCTTCGACGCGCACCTTCACCATCGCTTCGGCCTGCATCTCGCGGGCGTGCCCGTCAGACGTGGCGCTGCGCTCGACGATCCAGAAGTCGACCAGCTCGAACGGGGAGACATAGCCGGGACGCGAGCGGCGGACGAGCATCTCGAATGACGCCGCGGCGCCCTCGAACTGGTAGCCGTTCGACTCGCGCTCGTTCACAAGCTCCTGCAGCACCCGCGCGTCGTCGCGCGAGAGGTCGAATTCGACGCCGCTCTCGCGCAGCTTCTGCTGGATCGCGCGGCTGCCGCCGAGCTCCGAGACGAGCATGCGGCGGGCGTTGCCGACGCGCTCCGGCGGCACGTGCTGGTAGCTCACGTCGCTCTTCAGCACCGCGGCCACGTGCAGGCCGCCCTTGTGCGTGAAGGCGCTCGTGCCGACGTAGGGCTGGTAGGGGCTTGGCACCATGTTGACGACTTCGCTGACGTAGTGGCTGGCCTCGGTCAGCGACGCGAGCTGCTCGTCCGTGACGACGTCGATGCCGAGCTTCAGTTTGAGGTTGGCGATGATGCTCGTGAGGTTGGCGTTGCCGCAGCGCTCGCCGTAGCCGTTAATGCAGGCCTGCACCTGGCGCACGCCGGCGCCGACGGCGGCGATCGAGTTCGCGACGGCGAGCTCGGCGTCGTTGTGCGTGTGGATGCCGAGCGCGACATCTGTCACGGCCTGCACCGCGCGGATCGCTTCGAGCAGGCGGTCGGTCGTCATGCCGCCGTTCGTATCGCAGAGCACCAGGCAGTCGGCTCCGGCGCTGGCGGCCGCCTGCAGGCACCGCAGCGCGTACTCGCGATCGGAGTAGAAGCCGTCGAAGAAGTGCTCGGCATCGAAGAAGGTGGTGCGCGCGTTCTCCTTCATCAACCGCACCGAGTCGGCGATCATCGACAAGTTCTCTTCCTGCGACGTCTCGAGCACGTCGCGCACGTGCGCGTCGCTCGCCTTGCCGACGATCGTGACGACGGGCGTGCGGGCGTCGAGCAGGGCGCGCAGGTTGGCGTCGCTCGACGCGTCGCCGCCGGCGCGGCGCGTGGAGCCGAAGGCGGCGAGGCGCGCGCTCTGCAGGTTGAGGGACTGGGCACGGACGAAGAACTCTGCGTCCTTCGGGTTCGAGCCTGGCCAGCCGCCTTCGATGTAGTGGACGCCCAGCTCATCGAGCTTGCGGGCGATCTTGAGCTTGTCCTCGACCGAGAGGGACATGCCCTCCATCTGGGCGCCGTCGCGCAGGGTCGTATCGTAGAGTTCGACGTTCATCGGGGGTTCACTCCTGATCATGGCTGCCAGGGGCAGCCGCCTGCCTGCCGCCGCTAGTATTCGCGGCGCACAATGGCACCCCGCCGCGATGAACGGCGGGTTGAACAGGCCTCAGGAGTAGGAGTTCGCCTCATGACGCGGCATCCTACCACACCCGGCGCGCACCGGACTGGAGAACTCGCATCCGTGGAGTCGCTTCGCGATACTGACGGATCGGAGGCGACCAACATTTGGCGACGAAAGAGCGCGATGCTCCGGAGGGGGACGGACGCGAGCCGGGCGATGCGGGCGACGAGAATGGCCGTCACCACATCGTCCGGCTGAAGCGGACGCGCCCGCCGCAGCAGCCAGCTAACCAGCGGGCCGACGAATCGCCGCATCCGCCCGAGGCCGAGCACAAGCCGGCGCCAGCCGAGGGCGAAGACAAGCCCATGCCCGCCGAGCCGCGCCAACCGAGCGAGCCGATCAGCCGCACCGAACGCGACGGCAAGGGCGGCCTGCTGCCCGACCAGGCGGAGATCTACCGCGGTAGCAAGCCGGGCTCCCGCTACGCGCGACTGACGCGCACGCGCGAGCGCGCCTTCGAGCGCGGCGACATCGCGGGCACCGTGCGCGCGACCGCGTTCGCCGATGTGCCGCGGACCGCGACCGGCCGCGCGTGGCGCAACATCAAGCGCGTGCTCGTCGGTCGGCCGCTCGCATCGCGCCAGTTGGCCGAGGAGCGGATCAGCAAGACGAAGGCGCTCGCCATCTTCGCGTCCGACGCGCTCTCATCGACCGCCTACGCCACCGAAGAGATCCTGCTCGTGCTCGTGCTCGCGTCGGCGGCCGCGCTCACGTACTCAATCGAGATCAGCATCGCGATCGCGGCGCTCCTGCTGATCGTGGCGACGTCGTACCGGCAGACGATCCGCGCCTACCCGAACGGCGGTGGCTCGTACAAAGTGGCGATGGAGAACCTGGGCGTGACGCCGGGGTTGATAGCCGGCGCGTCTTTGGTGGTGGACTACACGCTGACCGTCGCCGTCAGCACGGCGGCAGGCGTCGCGGCGGTGACATCGGCGATACCGGCGCTGTACGGGGACCGGGTGCTGCTCGCCGTGGTGTTCGTCAGCCTGCTGACGCTCGGGAACCTGCGCGGCCTGCGCGAGTCGGGCACGATCTTCGCGATCCCGACGTACTTCTTCCTGGTGACGTTCGGGATCATGATCATCATCGGCCTCGTGCGAGCGGCGTTCGGGGACTTGCACGCGGCGCCGCACCAGGACGCGATCGCCTTCGGCGGCAGTTCCGTCACGATCTTCCTGATCCTGCGCGCATTCTCGTCGGGGGCGACGGCCCTGACCGGCATCGAGGCGATCTCGAACGGCGTGCCAGCGTTCAAGGAGCCTTCACCGAAGAACGCGGCGACGACGCTGACATGGATGGCGATCATCCTGACGACGATCTTCGTCGGCGTCACGGTGCTGGCGCACGAGGCGCAGATCTACCCGTCGGAGTCGAAGACGGTGGTCGCGCAGATCGCGGATGTCGTCTTCAACGGCGGCCCAATGTTCTACGTCATCCAGGTGGCCACGGCGCTGATCCTGATCCTGGCGGCGAACACGAGTTTCGCCGGGCTGCCCGCGCTCGCATCGGTGATGGCGAAGGACCGCTACCTGCCGCACATCTTCCAGTACCGCGGCGACCGCCTCGGCTACTCGAACGGCATCATGGCGCTGGCCGGCGCGTCGATCGCGCTGCTGATCGTGTTCGGGGCACAGACGCACCGGCTGATCCCGCTGTACGCCGTCGGCGTGTTCATCGCCTTCACGCTGTCGCAGATCGGCATGGTCGTCCATTGGCGTCATTCGGACGAGCCGGGGAAGCGGCGGGCGATGATGATCAACTCCGTCGGTGGCATCGCGACGGGCGTCGTCGCCGTCATCATCGCATCGACGAAGTTCACCCACGGCGCCTGGCTGGCGCTGCTCACCATCGTCGTGCTGACGCTGCTGTTCATGGCGACCGGGCGCTACTACGAGAACGTACGCAAGCGGCTCGCGATCGGCTCGGACGAGCTGTTCATCGACATCGGCGCGGGCCGCCACGGGCAGTTCGTCCTGATCCCGGTCGATGAGCTGAACCGTGCGACGGTGCGGGCGGTGTCGTACGCGCGTTCGATCTCGAACAATGTGACGGCGATCCACGTGACGGATAACGTCGAGGAGGCGGAGGCGCTGCGGCGGGAGTGGGAGCGGCACCTCGTCGACGTGCCGCTCATCGTGGTAGAGTCGGAGTACCGCTCGCTGATGGGCCCCGTGCTCGCGTACGTGGACGCGCTCGACCGGCGCGATCCGGACGACGTCGTGACCGTCGTGCTGCCGGAATACGTCGCGCGCTGGCCGTGGGAGCGGATGCTGCACAATCAGTCTTCGGGCCGGCTGAAGAAGACGCTGTTGGAGCGTCCCAACACCGTCGTGATCGACGTGCCGTATCACGTCGGGTAACGATTTTCACGGCTGCGACCGCGGCGCTACGATAGGGAGATCGGGACCACCCGACAAGGACGGGCAGCAACGAATCTCCATGAATGGGCGTGCGCGCCGGTGCGGCCGGCCCGAAGCGCCTCTATCCAGATATGACCGACGAGCAACGCCCGCAGCCGCCCGCCGACGACCGGAGCGAGCGGCGGCAGCAGAACGGGCGCGACATCGAAGAGCCGCGCGCGGTCCGCGTCCCACGGCGCGCGCAGCCTGCGGAGCCGGAACAGAGCGAGATGGTGCGAGGCGCGAAGCCGGGCTCGCGCTACGCGCGCCTGATCCGCGCCGGCGAGCGGCGGTTCCAGCCGGCGGACGCGACCGGCACGATCCGGGTGACCGAGCGGGCAACGGCGCCACGCACGCGCGCCGAGCGCTTCTGGCGCAACGTCCGCCGCGTCGCGATCGGCTCGCCGATCTCGAGCGAGGAGCAGGAGTCGCAGCGGCTCCCCAAGCTCAAGGCGCTCGCCGTGTTCTCGTCCGACGCGCTCTCGTCGAGCGCATATGCGACGGACGAGATCCTGCTGGTGCTCGTGGCCGCCGGGACCGGCGCGCTCTCGGCGTCGATCCCGATCGCGCTGGCGATCGGCGCGCTGCTGGGCATTGTGGCGTTCTCGTACCGGCAGACCATCCGAGCGTACCCGAACGGCGGCGGCTCGTACATCGTCGCGCGCGAGAATCTCGGCGACGTCGCAGGCCTGAGCGCCGCCGCCGCGCTCTCGGTCGACTACATCCTCACCGTCTCGGTGTCGGTGGCGGCGGGCGTCTTCGCGATCACGTCGGCCGCGCCGGGGCTCAACGAGATCTCGGTCGAGCTGTCGGTCGCGTTCGTCGCGATCATCACGCTGCTCAACCTGCGTGGCCTGCGCGAGTCTGGGACGATCTTCGCGATCCCGACGTACGCGTTCATCATCGGGTTCGTGGTGCTGCTCGTGGGGGGCTTCGTACGCATGGGCTTCGATCCGGGGCTGCGCGCGCACGAGCCGGCGTCCGGCTGGCACGCGGCGGGGGCCGCGAGCCTGTCGTGGTTCCTCGTGCTGCGGGCGTTCGCATCGGGCTCGGCGGCGCTGACGGGCGTCGAGGCGATCTCGAACGGCATCCCCGCGTTTAAGAAGCCGGAATCGAAGAACGCCTCGATCACGCTGCTGTGGATGGTCGCCATCCTCGCGGTCTTCTTCATCGGCCTGACGATCCTCGCGCACCAGTTCGGCGTCCGGCACGCGGACGAAGTATCGGCGCCGGCGCAGGTCGCGCGCGTCGTGTACGGCCACACGCCGATCTTCTATTACATCCAGGCATCGACCGCGCTGATCCTGATCCTCGCCGCGAACACCAGCTACGCCGACTTCCCGCGCCTCGCTTCGATCCTCTCGCGCGACCGCTTCCTGCCGCACCAGTTCACGTTCCGGGGAGACCGGCTCGCGTTCTCGAACGGGATCATTGTGCTGGGGGTCGTCGCTTCGGTGCTGCTGGTCATCTTCGATGCGGACGTCGACCGGCTGATCCCGCTGTACGCATTCGGCGTGTTCGTCTCGTTCACGCTCTCGCAGTCGGGCATGGTGATCCACCATACCCGCCTCAAAGAGCCCGGGTGGAAGGGCAGCCTCACGATCAACGCCACGGGCGCCATCGCGACCGGCGTCGTCGCGGTGATCATCGGCGCGACGAAGTTCAGCGAGGGCGCCTGGATCAGCATGATCGCGATGGTCGTGCTGGGGATCCTCTTCTACCAGATCCACCGCCACTACAGCGGGGTTGACCACCGGCTCGCGATCCCGGAGGATGCCGTGCTCGGCCCGCTGCCGCCCGGCCGTCAGTCCGTGCTCGTGCCGGTCGAGACGATCAACCGCGCGACGCTGCAGACGATCGACTACGCGCACAGCATCTCGCCGAGCGTCACGGCGCTGCACGTCACCGACGATCCGGAGGAGGGACAGGCGTTGCGATCCGAATGGGAGTCGCGCGTGCTCGATGTACCGCTCGTCGTCATCGACTCGCCGTTCCGGTCGTTCGTCGCGCCGGTGCTGTCGTACATCGATGCGCTCGACCGCGCGGACCCAGGGCAGTTCGTGACGGTGGTGCTTCCCGATTTCGTGACGGCGTGGCCGTGGCAGCGCTGGCTACACAACCAGTCGGCGCGCCGGCTCCGGTCAACGCTACGCGAGCGGCCGAACACGGTCATCGTGGATGTGCCCTACCACCTGCGGGGCGGTGACGCGGACGACGGCAGCACTGGGGACGCCCCGGCGTAACCTGTAAACTGCCGCTCGTGTTGAACTACGTGCGCGGCTGGCGATGGAGCATCATCGCGCCGCTGGCCCTGCTGGCGATCGCGCTGGCCGCCGTGCTCGGCTTCGATCTCGCGCACACGGGCGAAGCGAAGCCGCCGCCGCTCGTCGGGACGATCGGCACTCCCATCCGCGGTACGCTGATCCCCCCGACGGCAACCCCGAAGGGACTCCAGCCGACGGCCGCGCCGCGGGCGACGGTGCCGGCCGGAGTCGCCGGTACGCCGGCGGACCGCGACGTCGCGCGGCGGAAGGGGCTGCTGACGGCGATCGGCGGCTTCCTCCAGTTGAAGGCGCGCGACGGGACATTCCCGACCACCGACGGCCATATCCAGACGCTGTGCGCCTACAAGGACCTCGATGTCGGCTGCAAGCTCAAGGACGTGCTGGACCAGGTGCCCGCGGACCCGCTGGGCGCTCCGCTCCAGAACGGCTACTGGTATGAATCGGATGGGACGTACGTCAAGCTCTACGCCGCGCTCGAGCAGGACATCCCCGACAGCGAGAAGTGTGCGACGGACAACGTCGACCTGAAGAAGAAGGCGAACCTCATCTGCGTCACGGCGCCCTGAACCGTAGCGCTCCCCCCATTCGTAGGGATTTGCACAGGAACGGTGCGCGAAGGCGTGATAGCCTGAACCTGAGCGAAGCTGTCCGATAAGGAGCATCTATGGCGCTCGATCTGTTCAATCGCCGGGCCCACGAGGACCAGGAACGCTACGGGGACCGGCTCCCCCCGGGCCAGAAGCTGACCGACGGCTGGCCCGTCCTCCACTATGGCGGCATCCCGAGCATCGACCTGGCGACGTGGAAGTTTTCGGTCGTCGGGCTGGTCGAAGAAGAATTGAGCTTCAGCTGGGAAGAGTTCCTCGCGCTTCCGCAGACGACGATGCGCACGGACATCCACTGCGTGACGCACTGGAGCAAGTTCGACAACGACTGGACCGGCGTGAAGTTCACCGACCTGATGCAGCTCGTGAAACCGAAGCCCGAGGCGAAGCACGTCATGGTGCACAGCTTCGGCGGATATACGACGAACGTCTCGCTGCCTGAGCTGATGGACGACGATGTCATCCTCGCGCATCAGCACAACGGCGAGCCGCTGACGAAGGAACATGGCTGGCCGATGCGGCTCGTGGTTCCCAAGCTCTACTTCTGGAAGAGCGCGAAGTGGGCACGCGGGTTCGTCTTCATGGACGACGAGAAGCCGGGGTTCTGGGAGATGTACGGGTACCACATCCACGGCGACCCGTGGACGGAGGAACGCTACTCGTGACGGCGACGGGTGAGGCGGCCGAGCTCGACCTGACGGACCGGCAGTTGCTGAACGCGCTGCAGGGTTCGGTGCAGCTCATCGAGCGGCCGTTCGCGGCGATCGCGGACGAGCTGGGCATCGCCGAGGACGACGTGCTGTCGCGCACCCAGACGCTGCGTGACGCCGGGGTCCTGCGCCACCTGAGCCCGATCTTCGACGTCTTCCGGCTCGGCTACAAGAGCGCGCTCGTCGCGGTCGCGGTCGCACCGGAGCGGCTCGAAGAGGCGGCGGCCGTGATCACCGCCCACCCGGGCGTCAGCCACAACTACGCGCGCGAGCATCGGTTCAACATCTGGTTCGTTATGGCGATTCCGCGCGAGCGCGACTTCGAGGGCGAGGTTGCGCAGCTGGCCGTGGCGGCGGGCGCGACGCGGCACATCGTGCTGCCGGCGATCAAGCTGTTCAAGATCGCGGTCGAGTACGACATGGTCGGCCGCACGACGGACTCGAAACCGAAGGTCGCGAAGCCGAAGGCGCCGCGCCGCGAGCTGACCGACGAGGAGCGCGCGATCATCCGCGTGACGCAGGACGACCTGCCGCTCATCGACCGGCCGTGGGCGGCGGCCGCGCGCGAGTTGTGCATGACCGAGGCTGACCTGCTCGTGAAGCTGCGGACGCTGCACGAGGAGGGCGTCCTGCGCCGATTCGCCGCGGTGCTGCGCCACAACGAGGCCGGCTTCAGCGCGAACGGCATGGCCTGCTGGCGGGTGCCGGAGGAGCGCATCGAAGAGGTAGGCGAGCAGCTCGCGGCCGACAGCCGCGTGAGCCACTGTTACTGGCGCCCGACATTCGAGGACTGGCCGTACCCGCTGTTCTCGATGGTGCACTGCCAGACGCGCGACCAGGTGCGCGAGGTCGTCGAGGAGCTATCGCGGACGGTCGGCGTCGGCGACTACGAGATCCTCTGGAGCGCCAGGGAGTTTAAGAAGGAGCGCGTCCGCTACTTCGTCGAACAGGCCGCGCCGGTGCCCGCTCGCTGATGCCCGTCGTCTATGCCGTCGTGCTGCTTGCTGCCGCCGGGGTCGCCGTCATCGCGTTCTTCATCGCCGGCCGCGCGGTGCACGCGCCGCACGAAACCACAGATGACACAGATGACACAGATGGTTGAGCACGGGAGCTTCGTGGGCTAGCGCGCGCGGCTGGAAGCTGGAAGCTCGAGGCTGGACTGCGTCTCAACTACGTTCGCTTCCATCTTCGATCATCCACCTTCCATCCTCAGCCAGATCGTCGAACAGAGGCGTGATTCGACAACCATCTGTGCCACCTGTGATTCCCGTCGGGCGTGCTTGCGCGAGAGGGCGATCTGTTGTCCCTTATGGTGTCACGTTCGCAAGCCGGAGGAGCCGCCGATGACACTCGTCGAATTCATCAAGTCCGAACTCACGCGCCTGCACGCGATGCTCGACCACGCCACGTCTGATCTCACGCCCGAGCAGTGGCACGCGATCCCTGCGGGAAACGAGCGCGCGAACCACATCGCGTTCGAGATGTGGCACATGTACCGGACCGAGGACAACATCGTGCGGTTCATCCTGCAGAACCGGCGGCCGACGGTGTGGATGGAGGGCGGCTGGGCCGAGCGGTTGGGGCTGCCCCCGGTCGCGCAGGGCACCGGCATGCCCTCGGCCGACGCGCAGGCGCTGCGCATCGACGATCTCGATGCCTTCCGGCAATACATGCGCGACGTGCGCGCGAGCAGCGACGAGTACCTCGCGAACCCCGACGAGTCGACGTTCGGCCGGCCGGTTCTGGTGAAGCCGCTGGGCGAGATGCCGGCGATCCGCGCGCTCGGCCAGGTGTGCATGACGCACGGCTTCACGCACCTCGGCGAGCTGGAGCTGATGCGGACGCTGCTCGGTCTGAAGCCGGCGATCGGGGTGTGATGGGAGGAGGGAGGAGCGAGAGAGCGCTTCGCGCGCCAATCGAGAACGAGGAGGGCCGGCGCTGAGCGCCGGCCCTCGGTTGCTTCATCAGGAGTCAGAGCAACGCCGGATTGTTGTCCGGCTGGTTGCCTGCCGCTCTCGCTCCTCTCTCCTCGCAGCGCGAGAGCGCTGCCTAGACGGCCTCGATGATGGTCGAGATGCCCATGCCGGCGCCGATGCACTGCGTCGCGAGGCCGTACTTCGTGCCGGAGCGGCGCAGCTCGTGCGCGACGGTCGAGACCAGACGCGCGCCCGTCGCGCCGAGCGGGTGGCCGATGGCGATCGAGCCACCGTTCACGTTCACCTTCTCGAACGGGATGCCGAGCTCCTTGCAGCTCGGGATCACCTGCGCGGCGAACGCCTCGTTGAACTCGACGCGGTCGATCTTGTCCGCGGTGATGCCGGCGTGGCGCAGCGCCTTCCTCGTCGCCGGAATCGGGCCCAGGCCCATGAGCTGCGGCTTTACGCCGGCGACCGCCATCCCGACGATGCGGGCGAGCGGCTCGAGGCCGAGCTCCTTCGCGCGCTTCTCGCTCATCAGCAGCGCGGCGGTGATACCGTCGTTCGTCGGGCAGGAGTTGCCCGCAGTGATGACGATCTCCTTGTTGCCGTAGCTCTGGATGCCGCCGACCGGCTTCAGCGAGCCGAGGCCTTCCATGTTCGTGCCGCGGCGGAGGCCCTCATCGACTTCGAACACGATCTGCTTGCCATGCTCGTCGGGGAGCCAGTTGCCCTGGTCGTCGAAGACCGGCGTCTCGATCTCGAGCGGGATGATCTCCGTTTTGTAGATGCCCTTGTCGTACGCCTCGGCAACGCGGCGCTGGCTCTCGACCGAATACTCGTCGAGCTGCTCGCGCGTCAGGCCGTAGACCTCGGCGACGTTCTGCGCCGTCTGCGTCATCGACATTACCGGAGGCGCATCGAGGATGTAGTCCGGGAACGGTACGGAGTAGGTCTGGTCGTGATCCGGCGCCATGTTGCGCTGCTCGGGCGTCGACTCGAGGCGCTTCTTGTTGAACTCCGTCACACGGTTGCGGTCGCCGCGCGCGCCACCACCGCCGCCCAGCGTACGGCCCATGCGCTCGATGCCCAGCGCGATGCCGCACTGCGTGGCACCGACCATGATCGACTGCGCGACGCGGTGCAGCGTCTCCATGCTGGAGCCGCACTGACGGTTCGAGTCGAAGGTACACACCTCCGCCGGCAGGCCGGTGAGGCGCGCGACGTTGCTGGCGCCGATACCGGCGAGCTCCGGTGCGCCCATGACGTTGCCGAGGCCGATGTCCTCGATCTCCCACTCGCTGACCTTCTTGTTGCGGTCGAGCAGCGCGCGGAGCACGGTTGCAGCCGCGTCATCCAGGCGGGTGGCGACCATGTTGCCGCGGCCGCCGCGCGCAAACGCGGAACGGACGCCATCGACGATCACTACGTTCTGAAGTTCCATGCAACCTCCTGGGCTGGCGGGCGGGATCTCGGACGGTGCATTCAGGATACGCCGGGGCGGGGGAACGATCCACAGGGAGAGTGACTGGTGCTGGTGACTGGTGACTGGTGACTGGTTGACTGGGGACTGGGGACTGGGGAAAACGGCGGAGAGCCGCGCAATGGGGAAACAGCAGACAACAGACATCAGAGGCCAGCCGCCGGTAGCGCGGCTGCCCTGATTTCGTCAGAACGAGCGGGCTCGTAGACTCGAAGCATGACTGATGACGCCCGCGATGACCTGGCGCGCCTGCTGGCGCAGCTCGACCTCGAGCGGCTCGACCGCGACCTCTTCCTCGGCGATCCCGGGATCGGCGATGGGCGGCTGTTCGGCGGGTTGGTCGCGGCGCAGTCTGTCGTCGCGGCGTACCGGACCGTCGACGCCGGCGATATCCACTCGCTGCACGCCTACTTCCTCCGTCCCGGTCGGCACAACGTCCCGATCCGGTACGCCGTGTACCGCATCCGCGACGGGCGCACGTTCACGACGCGCGACGTCGTCGCGTACCAGGCGGGCGAGGCGATCTTCAACCTCTCGTGCAGCTTCGCGAAGCCGGAAGCGGGCGAGTCGCGGCAGGAGCCGATGCCACCCGTGCCCGCGCCCGATGGCCTGCCCGACTGGGAGTTCATGCGCGCGCGGAGCGAGCACGACCGGCGCCATCACCACCGATGGCGCAACAGCCCGCTCGAGATGCGCTCGTGCGACGCGCCGGGCGAGATCCCGGATGACGCATCTCCGCGCCGCCAGGTGTGGATGCGCGTGAAGGGTGAGCTGCCGGACGAGCCCGTGTTGCACGCCGCGATGCTCACGTTCGCGAGCGACCGCGGTCTGATGCAGACGGCACGCCGGACCCGCGAGTGGACCGCGCGCCCATCGATGTCGGCGAGCATCGACCACGCGATCTGGTTCCATCGCCCGCCGCGCTTCGATGGCTGGGTGCTGTACACGAGCGAGAGCCCCGTCGCACATGCGGCGCGCGCGCTGATATTCGGGCAGATGCACAGCGAAGACGGCACCCGGATCGCGTCCGTCGTGCAGGAAGGCCTGATCCGCGCTGCGCGCGAGGAGCGAGGCTAGAGGAGCGAGGAGCGAGCTACTGCTCCCCGCCCGAGGTTGGAAGCTAGACGCTGGAAGCTGGAGCCCGCCTACGCTGAGAGCGCGCTCGGGAACCGCGTCTGGAAGTCAAGGATACTGACCCAGTTGGGCTCGATGACGATCCTCCCCATCGACGGGAGCGCCTTGCGCATGTTCGCGACCCAGGCGTCGCCCATCTGCTCGCCGAAGTAGCGGCGGGCGCACGCCTCGTACTCCGGGGTGATGCCTTCGTACTCCTCGACGCTCGCGGTGCCGCGGACGAGCAGCACCGAATGCGGGAACTCGTTTGCATCGATCGTCAGCGCCACGCGCGGGTCGTTGCGCAGCGCCCGGAGCTTCGGCGACCGCGGCGGCGAACCGAGCACGAACTCGCTCCCGTTCCAGTGGAACCAGATCGGCACCACGCGCGGGCTGCCATCGAGCCAGTTGTAGGCGAGGCGCGCCGGGATCGTGGAGCCGAGCAGCTTCTCGGCGACCGGGTCGGTCAGTAGGGCGAGGTCTCCCTGGGCTGGCAATCGGTGCGTCTCCTTGCTCTTCCCAATGCTTCGCAGCACCGAGATTACGACGGGCGTCGTGCGACTGCAACGGCGGTTGTCATCTGGAATAGCGAGCGGATCCGCAACCTGATACCATACCCGGCAGATTCGGCTTACGCGCCTAAGCGGAACAGCAGAAGGATCTGCGCATGCTCTTCATCGGACTCCTTGTCGGGCTGATCGTCGGTGGCGGTGCGGGCGCGTACATCGCCTGGGGCATGGCACGCGACCGCTGCCAGCGGGAGCTGGCGCTGCTCGCCGGGAAGTCCGCGGCGGACATCGCTTCGACCGAAGCGCGGCTGGACGAGTGGTCGAAGCAGATCATCCGCCTGGAGTCGGACCTGGCGCAGCGCACGCGCGAGCTGGAGCAGGCGCACGCGGAGTCGTCGGCCGTCCGGCAGGAGCGGGCGCGCATCGCCGCCGAGCTGGAGGCCGAGCGCCGGGCCGGCGCCGAGAAGCTGTCGCTGGTCCAGGCCGCCGAGACGAAGATGCGCGAGGCGTTCGAGGCGCTGTCCTCGGATGCGCTGCGGCGAAACAACCAGTCGTTCCTCGAGCTGGCGAAGACGTCGCTCGCGGAGTTCCAGCAGGCGGCAACGGGCGACCTCGACCGGCGCCAGACTGCCATCAGCGAGCTGGTGAAGCCGATCCGCGCGTCGCTCGAGAAAGTCGACACGCAACTGCACGACGTCGAGAAGGCGCGGGCAGAGGCGTACGCCGAGCTGCGCGAGCAGGTGCGCGCGCTCGGTACGGGGCAGCAGTATCTGCAGTCGGAGACGGCGAACCTCGTGCGCGCGCTCCGCACGCCCAACGTGCGCGGACGCTGGGGGGAGATCCAGCTCCGGCGCGTCGTCGAGATGGCGGGCATGGAGGAGTACTGCGACTTCCGCGAGCAGGAGACGCACACGACAGCCGACGGCCGCATCCGGCCGGACGTCGTCGTGCAGCTGCCGGGGCGGAAGCAGGTCGTCGTGGACGCGAAGGCGCCGTTGATGTCGTACCTGCGTGCGCTCGAGGCCACCGACGACGCTGAGCGCGAAGCGATGTACCGCGACCACGCGCGGCAGGTGCGCGAGCATGTCACGCAGCTCAGCAGCAAGGCGTACTGGTCGCAGTTCGATGCCACGCCCGAGATGGTGGTGATGTTTCTCCCCGGCGAGACGTTCTTCAGCGCGGCGCTGCAGTACGACCCGGGGTTGATCGAGTTCGGTGTCGAGCAGCGCGTGATCATCGCCAGCCCGACGACGCTCATCGCGCTGCTGCGCTCGGTGGCGTACGGCTGGCGGCAGGAGCGCATCGCCGAGAACGCGCAGCAGATCAGCCGGCTGGGGCGCGACCTGTACGAACGTCTGCTGAAGATGTCGGCGCACTTCGATGACATCCGCAAGGGCCTCGACCGCACCGTCGACGCGTACAACCGCGCGGTCGGATCGTACGAGGGCCGCGTGCTGGTCGCGGGCCGGCGGTTCAAGGAACTCGGTGCGACGACGCTCGCCGACCTGCCGGAGGCGGGCGTCATCGAGCGCGCGCCGCGCATGCTGCAGGGAGCGCCCGCCGATGCCGACGAGGATGCGTCGCCGGAAGCCATCGACGCGCCGCCGGCGTACCTGCTCGCGGAGTAGTGGCGACCGCGGGACCTAACCCCCGGCCCCTTCCCTAAAGGGAAGGGGAGCTGCATACGATGATTGTCCCACGGACGATGTCATTCCCAGCGTAACGAAGAGCCTCTTCGGTCACCGACGTCCGCCAGTGCGCGGACGGCGCGCTCCGCGGCCTCGCGCACCAGGCGCGGGGCGTCGCGCATCGCATCGTCGAGCGGGGTGCCTTCAGGGGTGGCGCCGAGCGCGACATCGAAGGCAGCACGCGCGTGGTCGTCCGCGATCGCACCGGCGATAGCGATGATCGGCTTGCCCTGGGCGCGCGCGAGCTTCTCGACGCCGGCCGCCGTCTTGCCGTACGCCGTCTGCGCGTCGAGCCGCCCCTCGCCGGTGATCACGATGTCCGCGCGCGCGACCTGATCTTCGAGCCCGACGAGCGAGGCGACGAGGTCGAACCCCGGCTCGACGGTCGCACCAGCGAGCTGCAGCCCCGCCGCGAGCCCGCCGGCCGCGCCGCCGCCATCGAGCGACGTGAGGTCGACGCCGAGATCGCGCCGTGCGACCTCCGCGAACCGCGCGAGTGCGGCATCGAGCACCGGCACATCGTCGGGCGATGCGCCTTTCTGCGGGCCGAAGACCAGCGCGGCGCCCTCTGCGCCGCAGAGGCGATTGCGCACGTCAGTCGCGACGCGGACACGCGCCTGTGCGAGGCGCGGATCGAGCGCCGAAAGGTCGATGCGATGGAGCCGGGCGAGCGCCGCACCGCCCGGCGGGAGATCCGCGCCGGATGCGTCGAGCAAGCGCACGCCCAGCGCCTGGAGCGCACCGGCGCCACCATCGACCGTGGCGCTGCCGCCGACGCCGACGATGACCTCGTCGTAGTCGCGATCGAGCGCGGCGCGGATCAGCTCGCCGGTGCCGTACGTCGTGGCACGCAGCGGGTCGAGCTCGCCAGGCGCGAGCAGCGTCAGGCCGGAAGCCGCGGCCATCTCGATCGCGGCCCGGCCATCGGCGAGCAGCGCCCACGCGGCATCCACGGGGCGCAGCAGCGGGTCGTGCACGGGCGAGGTAAGGCGCTGGCCGCCGAGCGCCGCGAGCAGCGCATCGACCAGCCCGGCGCCGCCGTCGGACATCGGCTGCAGCGCGATCTGAGCTTTGGGCAGCGCATCACGCACGCCGTCGGCTATCGCGCGCGCTGCCTCGGCGGCCGTGAGGCTGCCTTTGAACTCCTGCGGTGCGATGAGGACCGTCGTCACGAGCGACATGATAGCGACGCGGGACGCGCGCGACGTGACGCCGACCGCGTCGGGTGGCGCGATGAGGGGCGACCGCACTGTCATCCTGGACAAAGCGAAGGATCTCCGTTCGCAGAAGGGACATGCCGCCTTCGCGTCTGGGCAGTCGCTGCCTTGACATCAGTACATCCGTTCTATTACGCTTCCGGCATCCAACCAGAACACATGTGCTGCCAGGAGGTCCGCCATGACACGCCGCATCCGCATCCGCCGCATCGCCCTGCCCCGCATGACGAACTGCCCCGACTGCGGCGGGCCGCTGATCCACGGCGAGGGCTGCCACACCTGCCCGCTGTGCGGTTACTCCGCTTGCGGATAGCCGCGCCGGCACGCGGCGGCGAGACAGCAGAGGCGCCGGCATGCCGGCCGTTTGCTCTTCGCTCTTGCTGTGTCCGCGGAGGCGTCTGCAGTCTGTTGCCTGACGTCTGATGTCCGGCCGCGGGCCGGTGTATGATGCGACCGAATCTGCAGGGAAGGCGATCGCATCATCCAGCTTCCGACCATCGTACGCCCAGCCGAGCAGCGCAGCGCGACTCCGCGCCGCGTCGCCATCCTCACGCTCGGCTGCAAGCTGAACCAGGCGGACTCTGAAGCGATCGCGCGCCACCTCGGGCACCGCGGCATCGAGGTGCTCGACCGGCCGGCGCCGGCTGATGCCCACATCATCAACACCTGCTCCGTACCCCACGTCGGCGACCGTAAGGCGCGGCACGTGGCGCCGGCCGGCGACGGCTTCGATGGGGAGATGCTGTGAGCAACGCCGCGTTCAGCGACGACTCGACGGACCAGGGGAACCGATTCGCGCTCGTCGTGGTCGCGCTCGTCCTGCTGTTCGTCGCGGTGCTCGTCGTGCTGCTCGCGTGGGGCGCGCCCGACCGCACGATCACGCGCGTGGCAGACTTCGCCGGCTACCTGCGCGACCACAACAACCGCGACGCGAAGCTGATCATCACGCTCGGCGCCGCGGTCGTGGCGCTGCTGATGCTGACGGTGATCATCATCGAAGTGACGCCGTCGCCGATCCAGAAGATGCGCCTGCGCAACGTGAAGGCCGGGAGCGGCACGATCACAACGGTCGAGATAGCGCAGCGCATCGAGGCGGAGGTGCGAACGGTCGCGCACATCCGCGACTGCACCGCGACGGTCGCGGCGCGCGGTAAACGCATCGATGTCATGCTGGACCTGCACGTCGATGCGAACGCGGACCTGTCGGAGACCGCCGACGCGGCATGTGTCCGCACGCAGACGCTGGTCGAGCGGGCGATGTCGATCCAGCTGGCGCAGCGGCCGCGGGCTCGCATGCATTACCGTGAGCTGCGGCTCCGAGATGAGCCGGGAGTGCCGGCGGACCTGCGGCAAGCGCCGTTCCCGACCGGCAGCGCATGGACGGAACACGCCGAGACGGCGGGGGAGAGCGGGACCGAGGGAGAACGTGACGACGGAACAAGAGACACCGACACATCTCAAGAAGCGCAAGCCTAAGCTCATCGAGCGGCCCGCGGCGGAGCAGGTCCTGAACGTCGTCGAGGCGGTGCTGTTCGTGGCGGACCAGCCGGTCGATGTCGGGCTCATCGCGCGCAGCCTCAACGCACCGAAAGAGGAAGTCGTGCAGGCCATCGAGCAACTGGCGGAGCAGTGCCGCGAGCGCGGCGTGCGCGTGCAGCGCACCGGCGACCTCGTGCAGCTCGTGTCGGCGCCCGAGACGGCGGCGTACGTCGAGCGCTTCCTCGGCATGGAGCACCCGCGGCTGACCGACGCCTCGCTCGAGACGCTGGCGATCATCGCCTACCGGCAGCCGATCACGCGCGCGGGTATCGAAGCCGTGCGCGGCGTCGACTGCGACGGCCCGATCCGCACGCTGCTCGCGCGCGAGCTCATCGAGGAGGTGGGGCGGGCGCCGGTGATCGGCCGGCCGACATTGTTCGGGACGACGGTGCGCTTCCTCGAGTACTTCGGGCTGGAGAAGCCGGACGACCTGCCGCCGTTGCCGCTGCTCGAAGAAGACCAGGACGAGGCCGCGATCTGAACGTCGGCGTCCTGCTCTTCTCGCTCTACATCCCGGCGAGCGGCTCCCTGAAGGACAAGCGGCAGGTCATCCGCAGCGTGGCGCAGCGCATCCGCAACAAGTTCGAGGTAGCGGTCGCGGAGGTCGGCGACAACGACGCCTGGCAGCGCGCGACCATCGGCGTCGCCGTCGTCTCGAACGACGCGCGCCACTGCGCGCACATCCTGAGCGAGATCGTCGACTACGTGCAGTCGTCGCGGCTGGACGCGGAGGTCACGGACGTCGCATCGGAGGTGATCCCATTCGGGGAGTGACAAGAGTAACAACATTCCGCGTTCATCGTTTGAATGTGTATGAGTTACCTATTCGAACAGGAATATCTCCTAACGCCGGATCGTAAGGCTCGAAATCACGGCGTATACGGCTCGCACGTGAAGTACACGACGCCGCCGCGCAGCCCGATCGAAGTCGATTTCTGGGCTTCGCATGCTTGGCTCGGGACGCACTCCCCTAGCAGTTTGCGGCTCTTGTTCGCGAGGAGCGGCAGCCGGTCGCCGAGCGGGCGGTGGGATCTCGTCGAGCTGAAGCTGCGACGAGCTAATCCGAGCCGCCCGGAGTACCAGAGTGTCGAACTCGACCGAAACAGCAGCGTAGCTATCACCGGTGTGTACGTAGATGTGAACAGCCTTCCGCACCCGTTGCCCGAGACAATGAGTGTGTGGGTATCGGGACGACGGCAGTAGGATCCGCTACTCGAACCAGATGTCGGTCTGCTCGCCGGCGGGGACGCCGGTAATCAGCACGTCCATCTCGCCGTCCGACGTGTGCCAGGTGCCGGG
>DASUKS010000055.1:0-2079 GCA_036278595.1 Dehalococcoidia bacterium | reverse complement strand
CTTCCAGTGGCATCCGCTTGATGTAGTTGCGGATGCTGAGCGTGAGCACGCTCTCTTCGTGCGCGACAAGGTCCTCTTCGCGGAAATCCTCCGCGTCCGCTTCGACGATCTCCGTGCGCCGCGCGTCGCCGTACTTCTTCTTGATCTCGAGTGCATCCTCTTTCACGAGGATGTCGATCTTGTGCGGGTTCGCGAGCAGGTCTTCGAGATACGTGATCTTCGCCTGGATCTCGTCGAACTCCGTCTGCAGCGCCTGCCGCTCCAACGCCGCCAGCCGCCGCAACTGCATGTCGAGGATGGCCCGCGCCTGGATCTCCGTGAAGGTGAACGGGTTCGTCGCCGCCAGCGTCGCCAGCGCCCGGTTTCCCGCCGGCAGCCTGCTCAGGATGACGAGCCCGGTGCCCTGCAGCAGGTCGAGCGAGTTCTGCGCCGAATCCGAAGCACGGATCGTCGCAATCACCGCGTCCAGCATCTCGATCGCTTTCAACAGACCTTCGAGCACGTGGGCGCGCTCTTTCGCCTTTTCGAGCTGGTACTCCGAACGCCGCTTGATCACCTCATGGCGGTGCGCGATGAACAGCTCCAGCGCCTTCTTCAGCCCCACCCGCCGCGGCGCGCCGTCCGCGATCACCATCATGTTGACCGAGAACGTCGACCGCATCGCCGTGTGCTTAAAGAGGAGGTTCTTGATCTGCGTCGTCGAACCGTCCTTCTTAAGGATGATCACGATGCGCATGCCATCCCGGCCGGATTCGTCGCGCAGGTCCGCGATGCCTTCGATCTTGCGGTCCCGCACAAGGTCCGCAATCTTCTCGACGAGCGTCGCCTTATTCACCTGGTACGGCAGCTCCGTGACCACGATCTGCGTCCGACCGCCGCGCGCACCCTCCTCCTCGATCGTCGTGCGCGCGTGCATGACGATCCGGCCGTGGCCCTCGCCGTACGCGAGCCGCACCTGTTCGCTGTCCTTGCCCACGAGCGCGATCCCGTGCGTGGGGAAGTCCGGCCCTTTGACCACGGTCAGCAGGTCATCGAGCGTCGCCTGCGGGTTGTCGATCAACATCGCCATCGCGTCGCACAGCTCGCCCAGGTTGTGGGGCGGGATGTTCGTCGCCATGCCCACGGCGATCCCTGTCGAACCGTTCAGCAACAGGTTCGGGATGCGCGACGGCATAATCGTTGGCTCGCGGTGCCGACCGTCGTAATTGTCCTGGAAATCGACCGTGTTCTGGTCGATGTCGGCGAGGAGCTCTTCAGCGATCGGCGCCATGCGCGCTTCCGTGTAGCGCATCGCTGCCGGCGGGTCTCCATCGACGCTGCCGAAGTTGCCCTGGCCATCCACCAGCGGGTAGCGCAGCGAAAAGTCCTGCGCCATGCGCACCATGGCCTCGTACACCGGCCCGTCGCCGTGCGGGTGGTACCGGCCCATTACATCGCCGACGATGCCCGCCGACTTCCGGTAGCCCGTGCCCGCCCGCGCGCCGCCATCAAACATGCCCCAGAGGATCTTGCGCTGGACCGGCTTGAGGCCGTCGCGTACATCCGGCAGCGCCCGCGCGACGATGACGCTCATCGCATAGTCGAGATAGCTCGACCGCATCTCCTGCTCGATCTGGACGACGCGGACGTTAGAAGTTGGTTCGAGGGTCACTGGCACTCCGTCGCGATGCGCACCGCACCGCCGCATTCGAAATCGCTAGGAATAGTATACCGTTTCCACCCCCTAAGAGCATCACGAAGCAGCCGCGGTCCCAACCGCACACCGTTAGGCAGGCACTATCCGATGTTCTCCTCCCGCGCCCCAGCAGCCCGCCGGCATCCGTCAGAACCGCGACCAAGGCACACTTGCCCGACGGGAGCGGAGCGCTGCAGACCTTCCAGCCCCGTGCCCCGTCAGGGCCAGCCCACCATCCAGTCCTCACCACCCCTTGACTCTCCGCTTACCCGAGACTCTATCGTGGCGACATCCTCAATACGGAGCTTCGCCATTGATCAGAATTGGTGATTTCGCCCGCCTCGGCCAGGTCTCAGTCGCCACCCTCCGTCACTACGACGAGGTTGGTCTACTTAAGCCTGCGC
>DASUKS010000054.1:0-8954 GCA_036278595.1 Dehalococcoidia bacterium | reverse complement strand
GGACCTCGTCATGGACATTTGCGCCTATCACGGCGAGACGCCCGTCTTCAGCCGGAAGTACCTCGATGCGGCATGCAACTCCTACTTCGTCTCGCTCGACGGCGCTCCGCTCCCCGAGCGCTTCGACGGCGCCCAGGCCGCATGACGCAGATCGGGTCGCCAAAAACCCGCTCCATCATCCATCTTCATCTTCGCTTCGCCTATCGGTGACCTCGCAACGTCCGACCTCCGCCCTGCGACCCGCAAAGCACCCCCTAAGGCCCTGTCAGGGAGTAGGGGTCTGGGAGCTAACACCCAGATCCAGCCACCTATTCGAATCTACGGGGGTCAAGCGACGCCGTCATATGCCGAGCATGAATGCGAGCGGGAAGGGGTTCCGCGGCCGCCGCAACGCGACGGGAGAGCACATTCATGTCGGACGAAGCGCATCTGGAGCGCATCGCACGCATCCTTCGTCAGCGATTCTGGATCCCGGTCGGCCTCGTCGGCTTCACCCTGGTGATGGGCGCCGCCGCGGCCGCGATCCTCGCGCCGGTCGGCGGCAGCGCCGCCCCGCCCGCGGCGCCAACGCCCGCCGCGACGGCAACCGCCGCGCCACCCGACGCGTCCGCCCTCGCCGGCATCGGCCTCGCGCCTTCGTTCACCAGCGAGGATGGCCAGGCATACGCCGCGATCGTCCGGTTCGCCTACATCGCCGGCCAGCCGACCGCGACGCCGATCCCGCCGACACCGACCCCGGTGCCGCCGACGCCGGCGCCCGCACCGCGCCGCGTCGCGCAGGCAGTCGCGCCCCGCCCGACGTCGCCGCCGGCGCCGCCGCCCGCCGCGCCGCCCGCGACCTCCGGCCTCGACACCTCGCCGATGACCGCGCTCGAGCAGGCGCTGTTCAACGACACGAACCGCCGCCGCGCCTCGCAGGGGCTGCCGGGCCTTGTGCCGAACCAGTCGCTCGTCGCCGTCGCGCGCATCCGTTCGCAAGACATGGCGGCGCACCACTACTTCGCGCACACCAGCCCGGTCACCGGCGACACCGCCTTCAGCCTGATGGATCACTACGGCATCCCGTACGGCTGGGCAGGCGAGAACCTGGCCGAGAATAACTACCCGCTCGACCAGTGCGAGCAGGTCGCAGACGACGCGCTGTGGAACAGCCCGCCACATCGCGAGAACATCCTCGGCCCGCACTACACGCAGGCCGGCGTCGGCTTCGCCGTGGACGCCAGCGGCATGGTCTACTTCACGGTCATCTTCACCGGCCCCGCCTAGCGGTCCCTGATCCATCGTCTAACGTCGCTCGGCGCCGCCCGCTGGCTCGTCGTCGATCTCGCGCCTCGCCGGCGAACCCGATACGATCCCTTGGCAGCCCGACAGACAATCCACTGAAACCCCACCAGGAGGTCCCCGTGCCCGAGGGCACGTTCGCCGCGCTCGACTACATGTTCCATCCGCGCTCGGTCGCCGTCGTCGGCGCCTCGACACAGGACGGCCCCGGCTCGTTCGTCGCCGCCATCAAGGAGATGGGGTTCACGGGCGATCTCTACCCCGTGAACCCGAAGGCCGAAGCGATCCAGGGCCTGAAGTGCTACCCGCGCCTCACGGAGATCCCCGGCGACGTCGACTTCGTGATCTCGAGCGTCCCCCTGCGCTTCGTCGAGCAGCTCGTCGAGGACTGCGGCGCGAAGCAGGTGAAGGTGCTGCACTTCTTCACCGCGGGCTTCAGCGAGACCGGCGACGCCGAGGCGACCGCGTTGGAGCGCCGCGTGCTCGCCCGTGCGGCCGAGCTCGGCATCCGCGTCATCGGCCCCAACTGCATGGGCCTGTACGTCCCCGCGTCCGGGCTCTCGTTCATGCCATTCATGGCGACCGAGCCCGGCGACGTCGCCCTGCTCTCGCAGAGCGGCGCCAACGCGGGCGAGTTCTGCCGCACCGGTGCCGTCCGCGGCCTGCGCTACAGCAAGGTCGTCAGCTACGGCAACGGCGCCGACCTGCGCGAGTCCGAGCTACTCGAATACATCGCCGAAGACCCGGAGACGCAGGTGGTCGCCTGCTACATGGAAGGGATCAAGGACGGCCCGCGGTTCATGCGTGCCCTCAAGAAGGCAGCGAGCTCCAAGCCCGTGATCATCCTCAAGGGCGGCCGAACCGAGGCTGGCACGCGCGCCGCCAACTCGCACACCGGCAGCCTCGCCGGCTCGCTCGATATCTTCGACGCCGCCGTCCGTCAGGCCGGCGCCCTGCGCGTCGACCGGATGGAAGAACTGGTCGATGCCGCTGTCGCGTTCCGCTTCCTTCGCGCGCTGCCTGGCCCGCGCGCCGGCATCGTGGGCGGCGGTGGCGGCTACAGTGTGCTCGCCTCAGACGAAGTCGGCTCGCACGGCCTGCAGATGCCGCCGCTGCCCGATGACATCCAGAAGAAGCTCATCGAGTTCACCCCGACCGCCGGCACAAGCGTCCGCAACCCGGTGGACACCAGCGTCGGCTGGGGCCCCGAAGGCCTGAAGCCGATGCTCGATACGATCCGCATCGTCGCGGAGTCCCCGAACATCGACTTCATCCTCTACCACACGAGCTGGAGCTGGGGCCCGAACCGCGCTGGCGGCCCGAACATCATCGACGCTGCGACCGAGAGCGCGAACGGCATCGGCGAGCTGGCGCGGCAGATCGGCAAGCCGATCGTCGCCGTCTCCCGCATCCCGACGACCGCCATCGGCATGGGCGGCACGCTCGCGTTCCAGGAGAAACTCGCCGAGCACAGCATCCCGACGTTCGCGAGCGTCCGCGATGCCTCCCTCGCCGTCCAGCGCCTGCTGGCCTGGGAGCGTCAGCGGGACTTCGTGGGCACGAAGTGATCCTCGCCGGCCCCGTCCGCCCGGGCCTCGTGCGCGCCGTGGTGCGAGAGCCCGGCCCGGACGGCGTACGCCGCCGCCTCCGCCCTGCGGCTCATCCCCAGTTTGTTGAGGATATTGTGCACGTGCCGCGAGGCCGTCGCCGGCGCCACCACCAGCGCGCCCGCGATCTCCGCGTTCGTCTTCCCGGCTGACAGGAGCGCCAGCACCTCGATCTCGCGCGCCGACAGCACGCTCGTGTCCGCCGCGCGGACCGGCGGCGACGCCGCCCCGCCCCGCATGAAATCGATGATCAGCCTGGAAGGGCGCGTTGCCGGATTGGACGTCGGCTGATCGTCGGTGCACGGCAGCATCCAGTTCCCGGGGAGCACGATGAGACGCGCGTCCTCGATCCCCGCCGCGACCTCGCTCACCACGGGCACGGTGTACGCCACGGCCGCCTCGCGACCCAGCACGAGCGTCGGCGCCTGCACGCGCGGCAGGTCCGGTGTCACATCGTGTTGGTGAAGCGCCTGCAGGAACGCGCCGAACTCCTCCGGGCGGATGGAATGCTTCATCACCGCCGCGTACGCCGCCGCAAACTCTCCGCGCTCGGGATCCCAGCCGCCGATTACCGCGTGCGAAAGCGTCTTGATGTACAGCTCCCAGTTGCGCCCGGCGAGCGATGTCACTGCCCGCAGGCCATCGTCGCGCAGCCGGTCCGCACCGACCGAAGGCAACCAGAGGATGAGCTTCGTGACGCGCTCCGGGTGCAGCGCCGCGTAGTGGATCATCACCCGCGTCGAGTCGAGGCTGCCGTACAGCGCGAAGCGCTCGTGACCGGCCGCGTGTGCGACAGCATCGATATCGCGCGCGAAGCCGTCCAGCGTCAGGTCGGAGACGCCGTGGTCCGACAGCCCGGTGCCGCGTCCGTCGTACACGATGAGGCGCACCCCGGCCGCCAGCGCCTCCGGGTGCGCACTGGCCTCCGGGATGCCGAAGCCGACGGCGAAGTGCGACCACGGCACCGCCGTCAGCTCGATCAGGGGCTCGCCCTGCCCCAGCTCGCAGTAGGCGATGTTCACGCCGTCGGATGTCCGCGCGTAGCGGATCGGATACGCCATGGTGGCGCAAGTATAAGCGTTCGCCAACGAACGGCGCGGTCAGTCAAACGGCGATCTTGACGGCGCCCTCCGGCGGAGCAAGCCACCCGGAGGGCGCCGCCAGGGCTTACCCCATGTCGTGCATGTGCCCCGTCCCCGGCAGGCAGCTCACGTCCGGGTTCCAGTCGGCGAACGTGCCGGCCGGGTTCTTCGTGAAGATCCACGCGTGCAGGACGTACACGCCCAGCGACGCGTTCAGGTGTAGCGACATCGACTCCGGCCCGAGCCCGTCGATCGAAGGCAGTTCCCGCTGCCCGTTCGCATCTGCCGGGTGCGCTGCATCCCACGGCGCCTGCGGCACGATGTACTCCACAGCCCCCAGGTGCAGCGAGCCGTTCGGCATCTGCTGGTAGACCAGCGCCTCCGGCTGCGTCGCGTCGAGCGACAGGTCGAGCAGGTTCGTGTTGATGTAGTGGATCCCCATGCCGCCCGTGCCCGGCATCTCGAAGCAGAAGTCGAGGCCCGGCACCAGGCCCCACCCCGCCGCCTCTGCCGCATCGGTCGTGTGGTATTGCGCGACCGCCGCCTTCACGGAAGCCAGCTCTGGTCCGTTGCCCCGACCGCCTGCCGCGTTCGCGACCACGAGCGATCCCGCGGCCGCGGCGATCACCGCCCACGCGAGACCGACCGTAACCGCCATTCGAATTGGCATCTTCATGTTGTCCTCCTCGTGCTCATCGTTGCCTGCCCACGCTCGCTCAGCCGCCGCCCGTCGTCGGGTCGATGACCGCCCGCACCTGCGCGATGCGGTCCGCCCGCAGCCCACTGCGGCGGGCGTGCTCGCGTAGTAGCTCCGCGTTCGGCGCCCGGTACGTGCAGTACATGCGGCCATCCGTCACGTAGCTCTGCACCCACTGGATGTACGGCCCCATCTCGGCGACGACGCCGTTCGACGTGCGCGCAAGCGCCGCGAGGGCCTCCGCGTCCCGTCCTCCGATTTCTGCGAGATCCCGCTCGATGATGAATGTCCGCATGCGTCCTGCCTCCTGCTTCCCCTGCAGGTCCCCCGTTGTCATGACGCACGCATCATGCCCGCGCGGCCGTCGCCCCGCATCGTCGGTTCGATGCAAATGGCCATCGAGGCCACTACACCGATCGGTGCACGCCATGCGCGCAGCGCCCCTCTCGCTCCTCGCGGGCAGCGCCTCGCTCCTCGCGCGCCGCCAGCTTGCTACCCCCTCCCGGCAATCTGTGATACAAGATCGTACTTTCGAGACCCGGCAGGAGCGGCGTTTGTTCAAGAAGATCCTGGTGGCCAACCGCGGCGAGATCGCCCTGCGCGTCATGCGCACCTGCCGCGAGATGGGCATCGCCACCGTCGCCGTCTACTCCACCGTCGACCGCAACATGCTCCACGTGCGCTACGCCGATGAGGCGTACTGCATCGGCGAAGGCCCGCCGCTCGAGAGCTACCTCAACATCCAGAAGATCATCGACGCCGCGAAGCACGCCGGCGCCGACGCCATCCACCCCGGCTACGGCTTCCTCAGCGAACGCACCGAGTTCTCCCAGGCCTGCGCAGACAACAGCATCAAGTTCATCGGGCCGAAGCCCGAATCCGTCCGCCTCCTCGGCGACAAGGTCAGCGCCCGCCAGACGATGATCGAGGCCGGCGTACCCGTCGTGCCCGGCACGCCCGACCGCGTGAACGCCGACGACGCCGTCCGCCTGGCGCCCAGCATCGGCTTTCCGCTGCTGATCAAGGCCGCGGCCGGCGGCGGCGGCAAGGGCATCCGCCACGTTGGCAGCCCGGAAGAGATCGAGAACGCCGTGCGCATCGCCTCGAGCGAGGCGCAGTCCGCGTTCGGCGACGGCGGCGTCTTCCTCGAGCGCTACCTCTCGCCCGTGCGCCACGTCGAGATCCAGGTGCTCGCCGACTCCCACGGGAACGCCGTCGCGCTCGGCGAGCGCGAGTGCTCCGTCCAGCGGCGTCACCAGAAGCTGCTCGAAGAGTCGCCTTCAACCGTCCTCCTGCCGGAGACGCGCCAGAAGATGATGGCTGCCGGCGTCGCGGCCGTGCAGGCCGCCCGCTACGAGAACGCCGGCACTGTCGAGTTCCTCTTCGAGCCGAAGACCCAGGAGTTCTTCTTCCTCGAGGTCAACACGCGCCTGCAGGTCGAGCATCCCGTGACCGAGTGGCTCTGCGGCCGTGACCTCGTGCGCGACCAGATCCGCGTCGCCGCGGGCGAGCCGCTCGGCTACATGCAGGACGACATCAAGCTGCGCGGCGCCGCGATCGAGTGCCGCATCGCCGCCGAGGACCCGTACAACAACTACCTGCCGTCGCTCGGCCGCATCGACTTCGTCTCCGAGCCCAGCGGCCCCGGCGTCCGCGTCGACAGCTCGATCTTCAGTGGCATCGAGATCCCCTACTTCTACGACCCGATGCTCGCCAAGCTCATCTGCTGGGCGCAGGACCGGAACGCGGCCATCGAGCGCACGAAGCGCGCGCTCAGCGAGTACATCATCGTCGGCGTGCAGACGAACATCCCGTTCCATCTCCAGCTGCTCGATGACCCCCGCTTCGTCGCCGGCGAAGTCCACACCGGCTTCCTCGACAGCGAGTTCAAGATGAACCCGGTCGAACACAGCGCCGAGGACGACGAGATCGGCCTCCTCGTCGCGGCGATCCTCTCCCATGGCCGCCGCAACGGTGCAGCGGCCGGCAGCAACGGCGCCGCGCCCGCCGTCAACGGCTGGAGCGAAGCCGGCCGCCAGCGGGCGGTTACGGGCAGCACGTTCTCACAGCAGCAAGGACAGAGATGGCGTCGAAGTACAGGCTGAGGGTCGGCGACAGCGACCACGAGGTCGAGGTTGAGCCGGACTCCAACGGCGACTTCGAGATCACGGTCGGCGACACGACGCATCGCGTCAACCTCCAGCGGATCAACGAGTCCGCGCGCTACTCGCTGATCGTCGATGGCCGCCCCTACGACATCTTCGCCGAGGAGACGCCGATGGGATTCCACATCGTCGTCGGTGGCCAGACCGTGCTGGTCGGCACGCAGACGGGACGCCGCGCGGCGAAGTCCGCAGGCGGCGGCATGGACGCCGACACCGGCGGCGAGTGGGTGCTCAAGTCGCCGATGTCCGGCGTCGTGCGCGAGATCCTCGTATCGGCGGACGATGAAGTCGCCGAGGGCCAGATCCTCGTCGTCGTCGAGGCGATGAAAATGCAGAACGAGCTGCACGCACGCCGAGCCGGCACGGTCAAGGCCGTCTACGTCAGCGTCGGCCAGCGCGTCGACCAGGGCACCCCGATGCTGGTACTTCTCTAGCCCATGCGGATTGCCTCGCTCCAAGTGATCTCGCTATATTCAGGACACATGACACACCACCCGCGCGTGACGCGCATCCAATTCCCCTCCCGAGGCCTCCCATAGCCCGCGAACTCCGTATCAACGAGCGCATCCGTGTCCGCGAGGTGCTGCTGATCGATGACGACGGCAGCAAGACGACCATGCCCGTCTTCGACGCGATGAACATCGCCCGGGACCGCGGTCTCGATCTCGTCGAGGTCGCGCCGACGGCGAACCCGCCGGTCGTCCGCATCCTCGACTACGGCAAGTTCAAGTACGAGCAGGCGAAGAAGGAGCGGGAAGCCCACAAGCACCAGAAGCAGTCCACGCTCCGCGAGGTCCGCTTCAAGCCAAAGATCGGCATCCACGACATCGATTTCAAGACGAAGGTCGTCGAGAAGCTCCTCAAGGGCGGCGACAAGGTCAAGGTCTCGGTCATGTTCCGCGGCCGCGAGATCACCCACCCCGAGATCGGCCGCGAGCTCCTGCAGCGCGTCGCCACCAACCTCGGCGCGGCGGCGAACGTCGAGAAGCAACCTTCGATGGAGGGCCGCTTCATGAACATGATCCTCGCCCCCGTCGCCCCGAAGCCTCCGCCCAAGCCGAAGCAGCCGCGCGCCGAGCGCCCGCCGCGCGAAGAAGCGCCCGCCGAACCGCCGCAGGACGGAGCGATGGCCACCGCGCTCCGTGAGAGCGGCGTCGTCGATTCCGAACCACCGCCCGCGAGTTAGGCGCCGCCCGAAACCCCCGTAGCGGCGTAGCTTCAGGGGCGCCGCCTCGCTCACGGCTCGTCGCTCACCGCGAGCTGGGCGCTCACGGCCCCGTTCCGGTACACTGCCGCGCGTTCAACAAACAGAGGACGGAAAGCACACCAATGCCGAAGCTCAAGACCCACAAGGGCGCCGCGCGCCGGTTCAAGATCACCGGCTCCGGCAAGTTCACCCGGCGCAAGGGCAACATTAGCCACAACCGGACCCGCATGTCCAAGCAGGCGCGCCGCCAGATCGACGAGATGCTCGTCGTCTCGAAGCCCGGTCAGCGCATGCTCCGCCGGCTCATGCCGTACGCGAAATAGCCCAGCAACGAACGACGAGTAACAGGAGACCAGAGCAATGCCCCGGGTAAAGCGCGGCGTCACTGCCAGGGCCAGGCACAAGAAAATCATCGACATGGCGAAGGGCCACAAGGGCCAGCGCCATCGCGTCTTCCGGCGCGCGAACGAGTCCGTCCTTCACTCGCTCGACTACGCCTACGAGCATCGCCGCGAGCGGAAGGGCGACTTCCGCCGCCTCTGGATCGCCCGCATCAACGCCGCCGCGCGCCTCAACGGCACCACCTACAGCCGCCTGATCGACGGCCTCGCCAAGGCCGGCATCGCCATCGACCGCAAGCTCCTCGCCGACCTCGCCGTCCGCGAGCCCCAGGCCTTTGCCGCCCTCGCCCAAAAGGCCACCCCGGCGACGTAGCCGCAGCCGCCGCGGAATCGAGCACACCGCTCGGCCCGGTGCTCCCTTCCCTTGAGCGAAGGAGCCGCGGTGCGGTTCTCGCATTGACAGCACGTCGCGTCATCGCGTAGCGTTCGACCGAAACCCACACCACACGAAGGAGGTGCCGCACGATGAAGGTTCACACGACAATCCATCGTCTCGTCGCGCCTCCGAAGGCAA
>DASUKS010000053.1:0-8777 GCA_036278595.1 Dehalococcoidia bacterium | reverse complement strand
CGTGCCAATGGCTGCGTCGGTAGTGCGGGGCGATCGGCATGGTGCGACCGCACCATGGCGGTTAACTCGTTCGCCGCGCCAGCCGGCTGGAGAAGAAGTACTGCGGGCGGCCGTGGTCGAACTCGAGGAACGAGACCGGGGTGTACACGCCGGTACCGGGCGTGCGCTGGAGGAAGACGCGCTCGTTGACCGCGTACAGCTCGGTCGGCGGCATCTGCTGGTCCGCCGTGGCGAGGGGGCCGGTCATGATGACCGCGGCGACGAGCTGGCCGTCGCGCTCGCTGATCTCGATACGCTGCTCGTTGCGCTCGTACGTGCCGACGTACGGTGAGAGGTCGATGTCCGGCGCTTCCTCCGGCGGCTTGGGGTAGGGCGCCATCTCGATGCCCGCGTACTCCTCGAACATCCAGCGCATGATGCGCGTGCAGAGAATGCCCCCGGACGGCGTGGTGTTCGTCAGCACCGACACGGCGAAGCGCTCTTCGGGCAGGATGCGTAGCGACGAGTTCTGGCCGAGCGTGCCACCGTCATGGCCGATGACGCGGCGGCCCCAGTCGAACAGCATCCACCCGAGGCCCCACTGGTCCGCGAACGTACCGCCGGGATGCTCCGGCAGCGTCACCTGCGGCTCCTGCATCGCGCGCACGGACGCCTCCGAGAGCAGGCGCGTGCCATCGCGGGCGACGCCGCCATCGAGGTGCATGCGGGCGAAGGTCAGCAGGTCGGCGACGGTCGAGTTCGGCGTCGCCCCGGCGGGGCCGGACGACCAGCCGATGCTCCATCGCTGCGTAAGGCTGATCGTGCGGTCGAAGCCGACGGTATGGCCGGCTGCGGCCCGGTAGAGCAGGGCGTCCTCGGGGCGCGTGAGCGTGTGCGTCACGCCGAGTGGCTCGAGCAGGCGCTCGCGCAGTGCGACGTGCCACGGCATGCCGGTCATGATCTCGACGATGCGGCCAAGGACAACGAACCCGGCGTTGCAGTACGACCACATCTTCCCGCTCTCGAAGACGAACGGCAGCTTCGCGCAGGCGGCGACGTAGCGCTCGACGGCGTCCTCGTTGCGGCCGTGCTCGTCGAAGAAGTCGCCGTCTACCCCGCTGGTGTGGGTGAGCAAGTGACGGACGGTCACGCGCGCGGTCGCGTCGGCGTCCGCGAAGCGCAGATCGGGCAGGTACGCGACGGCCGGCGCATCGAGTACGATGCGGCCCTCGTCGACGAGCTGCATTATCAGCGTGGTGGTGTAGACCTTCGTGATCGAGCCGATCTGGAACAGCGTGTCGGGCGTCACTTCGACGCCGGTGTTGACGTTCGTGACGCCAGATGCCGCTTCGCCGTGCTCGTCGCCGAGCATCCAGCCGACGGAGCAGCCGGCGACGCTGAAGCGCTCGCGCCAGGCGTCGAGCCGCTCCTGCAGTTCGGATGTTGATGGCGTCTTCATGCGTGTGCCTCGCCGGCGGTCACGGCCGCCGCGACGTGGCCATTCACCGAGGCGCCGGCGGCGACGCGCTTGTGGCCGTAGTGGATCAGGTCCTTGCCGATGATGAAGTTCATCAGCGTTTCGGCGTACTCGAGCGCCTTGATGCGCCGGTTGTGGTGGACGTTGATCAGCTTCCACGTAAGACGCACCGGCGGGAAGTTCTCGTTCGGCAGCCCGTGGATGCAGCGCAGGAACCAGTAGAAGCTCTGCGACGAGTGGCGGCGGCGCGTGAACTCGACATCGATCCCATGCTGGTCGAGGATGGCCTGCATCTCGCCTGGGCGGTACCAGCGGACGTGGCCGCCGGGCGAGTGCCAGTAGTCCCACGAGAGCGCCCAGTACGCGCGCTCGGGCCAGTATGCGGGCACGCTGACGGCGACCTGCGCGCCCGGCTTCGTCACGCGCGTGAACTCGTCGATGCCGCGGCGGTCGTCGGGGATATGCTCGAAGGTCTCGGTGCAGATCGACTTGTCGAAGACGCCGTCCTTGAACGGCAGGTTCGTCGCGTCGCCGATGATGAAGTCGGCGCGGCCCCGCAGCTCGCCCTTGCGGCGCAGGTCTTCGTACATGAAGCGCGCCGACCGCACGTCGTCTGCTGAGATGTCGACGCCGACGATGCGGCCGGGGAAGCGCGCGGCCTCGATCGAGTGGCGGCCGTTGCCGCATCCGAGATCGAGCACGCGCTCGCCGGGCTGGATGAGGAAGTGCCTGCGGAAGTCGACGTTGACGATGTTGTCGGGCATACGCGTTAGAACCTGGAACTTAGAACCTGGAACCTAGGCGGAAACGAACCCATCGCGTCGGACGAGATTGGTTCCAGGTTCCTGGTTCTAGGTTTTGCTGCCTTGCGGCAGAATCTCTTCGTAGACCGCGAGGGTCTCTTCGGCGGCCTTGCGCCAGTTGAACTTCTCGAGGATGCGCTTCCTTCCGCCGTCGCCGAGGCGCTCCCGCAGCGCTGCGTCATTCCACATCATCCGTATGGCGTCCGCAAGCGCGCGGGGCTCGGCGGGCGGCACGAGCCAGCCGCTCACGCCATGCTCGACGATCTCGCGATAGGCGCCGATCTGCGTGCCGACGACCGGCGTCCCGCACGCCATGGCCTCGGCGAGCGGCAGGCCGAAGCCCTCGTGCACGGACGAGGTGACGAGCAGCTTCGCCTCGTTGTAGTGGCGGACGAGGTCTTCGGTAGGGATGCGCCCGGTGAAGTCGACCCGCGAGTTGAGGCCGAACTCGTTGACGAGGCGCGGCGCGAGCTTGAGGTTGTGCCGGAAATTGTCGACGAACGTGACCCGGAAATCCATCTCGTCCTTCAGGATGTTCAGGGCCTCGAGGAAGTAGCGCGCGCCCTTGTTGCGGTCCTCCGAGTTGCCGACGTACAGCAGCTTGTCCGGCCTGCGCCCGACCCCGGGCAGCGGGCGGAATGTGTCCGTATCGATGCCGTTGTAGACGGTGCGCACCTTCTCCGGCGGCAGGTCGAACGCGGCTTCGACGTCCTTGCGGGAGGTCTCCGACACCACGATCACGCGGTCAAGCCGGCGCGCGACGACCTCCTGCATCATCCACGGCGACCAGAGGATGCGGCGCGCCTTCTCGTAGACGCTGCGTGCCTGCCGGAGCTGGTTCTTCAGGTCGTACGACAGCGGGTGGTGGATGGTGGCGACGAGGGGGAAGCCGGTGGCCTGCGCTGCCCAGACGCCGTAGCTCAGCGTCTGGTTGTCGTGCACGATGTCGAACCGGTGCTCGCGCGACAGCTCGCGCAGCTTGAAGTACGCACGCACGCTGAAGTTGGCGAGCAGCGACGAGAGGGCGGTGCGCGTCGAGATGAACTCGTAGAAGTTCACGGGGTGGAAGTAGCTGAGCGGCGGCCGCCCGTAGACGAAGTCCTTCTTGTAGTGGTGGTAGGACCAGTAGCTGTAGTCGCGGATGTTGTGGACGGTGACGCCATCGGCGAGCTTCGGGTAGGGCGCTCCGGCGATGACGTGCACCTCGTGCCCCATGCGGGCGAGCTCGCGGGTCAGGTAGTGCAGGTAGATGCCCTGTCCGCCGGAGTACATGTTGCCCTGATACATCAGGAAGCAGATTTTCATCGGGTCAGTTCACAGTTGACAGTTCAGAGTCCACAGTTGGGGGCATGCTAGCGGAGGGGAAGGGTTGGCGCTGCGCGCTGCCTCACCCCCCGGCCCCCTCTCCGACAGGACGGAGAGGGGGAGCGCTGGTTGTTGGTGATCGGTGGGGTTGGGCGAGTTGCATGATGCGGTGACGGGCAGCCACGTAGGGCCGCCCCTGCCGTGAGGAGATGGACGAGCGCTACCGCGGCCGAGCGGGATGCTGCGTGCCTGGCTTGCGGCGGTCAAGACGCCGCGGCGACTCCCGCGATGCTGGCGGCGTGCGTGTTGACATGGCCGATGAGGATGTTCTCGATCATCCACTGGTTGTTGATCGTCTGGCCGAAGAACGTCGCCGTCTTGTCGACCTGCTCGTCGCTGAGTCCGCGCAGGATCTGCTCGACGCCGGTGGTGTTCTTGTCGAGCAGACGGATCGTCTCCTGCTTGTCGCAGCCCGCGAACTCGGCCGCGTGCTGGGCATTCATCTGGTCGAGCATATCCGGCGTCAGCGGCGGCAGGTCCTGTCCCTGCGCGATCATCTGCACGAGGCCGGCGACCGCTCCCGCGCTGACGGCGAGGTGATGCGCCGCGACGCCGGCGGGCCAGTTCTCGGGTCCGGTCTTCGTCTGCCAGGCGGCGTCACTCATGCCTTCGAGCGTGCGCTCGAGATCGTTGGTGACGTTGCGCAGTTCCTTCGCGTAGGCTTCGCCTTTCGCGCCCATGGTCGGACTCCTTTCGTAAAAGCAAGCGCGGGCGCCCGAATTGGGGCGCCCGCGCAGCGTAACAGAGTGATCGTCCTGACGGGTTAGACCTTCTCAAGCACCTGGATCGTGCAGGCGGAGCCGAGGCCGATGACGTGCGCGAGGCCGACCTTGGCGCCTTCGACCTGGCGGTTGCCCGCCTCGCCGCGGAGGTGCCAGACGACTTCGCAGACGTTGGCGACGCCGGTGGCGCCGAGCGGATGGCCCTTCGAGAGCAGGCCGCCGCTGGCGTTGACCGGGATCTTGCCGCCAACGTAGGTGGCGCCCTCATCGATCATGCGGCCGGCTTCGCCCTCCTTGCAGATGCCGAGGTTCTCGTAGTGCAGGAGCTCGGCCGTCGCGAAGCAGTCGTGCAGCTCGATGAGGCTGAGGTCCTCCGGTCCGATGCCGGCGGTCTCGTACGCCTGCTTCGAGGCGTTGCGGGTCAGCGTGTTGATGTCGGGCATGGTCAGGTCGCGCTGCGTGTACGGGTCGCTCGTGAGCACGGAGGCGGCGATGCGGATCGGCTTCGTGGTGTACTGCTTCGCCTTCTCCATGCTGCAGACGACGGCCGCCGCGGCGCCGTCGCCGGTGGGGCAGCACATGTAGAGCGTGTTCGGCCAGGAGACCGTGCGGGCGTTGAGCACGTCCTCGAGCCCGACCTCGGTCTGGTACTGCGAGTACGGGTTGTGCATCGAGTGCTTGTGGTTCTTGACGGACACCTTCGCGAACTGTTCCTGCGTAGTGCCGTACTTGCGCATGTGCTCGACGCCGGCCATGCCGAAGACTGCCGGCATGAGGCCGGAGCCCAGCACACCCTCGGTGCTGTACGCCGGGTCGCCGCCGCCTCCGCCCGCGCCGAGCAGGCCCATCTTGCCCATCTGCTCAGAGCCGACGGCGAGCGCGGTGTCGTACGCGCCCGACGCGACGGCGTAGTAGGCCTCGCGGAAGGCAGTCGAGCCCGTCGCGCAGGCGTTCGCGACGTTGATCACCGGGATGCCGGTCTGGCCGATGGTCTGGAGGATGCGCTGCCCGACCATGGCGTTCGACTGGTAGAGGTTGCCGCTGGCCAGCATCTCGATGTCCTTCATGTCGATGCCGGCGTCCTTGAGGGCGAGGAGGGCGGCCTGGCCCGCCAGCTCGGGCACGGTCTTCTCCGGGTAACGCCCGAACTTGATCATCCCCACGCCGATGACGGCTACGTCTCGCATCTTGTTCTCGTTCCTTTCCTCCGGCCGCTGTCCGCGGCCCGGGTGCTGCGCGGGCGAACACATTGGTCCGCCCCTCTCGGCGGCCGACGCATCGGTCCGCCCTACCACCGTCCGGCGTCAGGCCGGCGTGAAGCTGAAGGCGATGACGTCGTTGCCTTCGCGGTCGGTGCGGATCTTCTCCGTCTTCATCTGCACCGGCATGCCGAACTTGAGCTTCGACGGATCGGGGTCGACGCCGTTGATGTTGCAGCGGATGCTGACGCCTTCCGGCAGGTCGACGATCGCCGCGACGTACGGCGTGGGCACGCCGGGCGCGGACTGGTGGACGATGGAGAAGACGTGGAGCTCACCCTTGTCGCTGAGCTTCACGGGGTCCATCTCCGCCGTCGAGAAGCATTTGCTGCAGGCCATGCGGGTGCCGAGGTAGGTGGCGCCGCAGTTCGTGCAGCGGCTGCCGGCGAGGTAGGGCTTCTCGTTCTCCGGCAGCCTGAGGAACGGGACGATGGGCTTCTGTTGTTTCTCGGTGGCTGGTGCTTCTGCCAATGCGGCCTCCTTGAGGGACGGGTGTCCCGTGCTGTGGGCATGCGATGTTGCATGTCCGGAACCGAGCCGCGTGCAGTGGTTGGGATAGGAGCCGTGCCCGGACGCTGTTCGGCGCCCGCAGGTGTTCGCATCCACGTGCTGCACGGCCTGCCGACCCTATAGGGCCGGAGAGGCGATCGACAGTATCCGCCCGTCGGCCGGTAGGGGTCAAGGGGACGTCGCGGGCCCGGGGCTTCGTTTGGCATACGGGGCGATGTTGGAGGTTAGATGTTGGATGTTGGAGGGCGGCGGCTCGGTGAGGCGCGGCTTGTGTACGATATGAGCCAAGTGGGGGGCGTGGCGTACTAGGCTTGGGCCTGCGACCGCTTGGGGTGCGAGCTGTGACCTGCGGCTTGGGCCTGCGACCGCTCAGGCTGCGAGCTCAACCTCCGACTTGTGACCTGTGACCTGCGACCTGCGACCAACAGTGACGTGCGACCAACCAGTGACCAGTAACCATTCACCAGTCAACCAACGATGGACCTGCGTCTCTTCCCACTGAACTCCGTGCTGTTTCCCGGGATGCGGATGCCGCTGCACATCTTCGAGGAGCGGTACAAGCTGATGGTGCGCGAGTGCATCGAGGAAGACGCGCCGTTCGGGGTTGTGCTGATCCGCGCGGGGGACGAGGTCGGCGGCAGCGCGATCCCACACGCGGTCGGGACGACGGCGCGCATCGTGCAGGTGGAGTATTTGGACGAAGGGAAGATGAATCTCTTCGCCATCGGCGACCAGCGGTTCCGGATCATTGCGGTGACCACGACGGCGCCGTACCTGCGAGCCGAGGTGGAGCTGCTGGAGCCGCGCCGTGATGCCGAGCCGGTGCCGCGCGCGCTCATCGCGCAGGCGCACGAGATCTTCGACGAGTATCTGCGAATGTACATGGCGCTCGGCGGGCAGTGGATGCGCGGCGTGCAGCTGCCGGAGGACATCGCGGAGGCGGCGGATTACATCGCCGCGCGGATGGACATCCCGGCGCCGTCGAAGCAGGAGCTGCTGGAGCAGCTGTCGCCGGAGGCGCGCCTCGCCCGCGCGCTCGAGATGATCACGGAGGAGTTGCCGGAGATGCGCGTGCGGCTGGACGCGTATCTGCGGCAGAAGACGTCGGGCTTCGGGACGCTGAACTAGGGCGAGGCGATCCACAGATTGCCACAGATGGGCACCGATGGGGGACGACGGGAACCGCAGATGACACAGATGACACAGATAGCCATGCCGCGGGAGCGGCACCGTGGGTGATCAAAATAGCGCGAAGTCCAGGCCGGCGATGTCATCCTGAGCGAAGCGAAGGATCTCTCCGTGAACGAGGCGGCTCCCGGTTTGAACCGATTTACAAGGCAGATGACGTTGGTGGTCGGTGGTCGGTGATGGATGGCCGACCGAGCAGGGCCGCAGGCAGCGCGGCGGCGCGAGCAGCCAGATGGCATCGGTTTACTGCACGCCGAGGGGCTGCAGGGAGTCGAGGAGGTGCTGGATCCCCGCGAGCGAGCGGTACGGGTTCTTGTCGGGCGGGCCGCAGTCTGCGCGCAGCTCGACGACCATGTCGGGGAGCATAACCTCGGCGGTCCAGACCGAGAACGCGGCGAGCGGTGCGGGCGTCGGTTCGGGCTGGCCGGCGATGCGCGGCGCCTGGAGCACGCGGTCGGCGGGCACTTCGAAGATCATCGCCTGGCCGTCGAGCGCGGTGCGCTGCGCGCGCTCGATGCGCTTCATCGTCTCCGGGAGCGGCGGGCGCGCCCTGGCGATGGCATCCCATCCCTGGCGGGTGTACTCGGTGAGGGAGAAGCAGGGGAACACGGCATCGGGGCCACCGGCGCCGGCGTCCGGCGCTTCGTAGCTGATGCGGAGGATGGGGATGTTGAGCGACGGCAGCGGGGACGCGGTTGCCGACCGCATCTCGACGTCCTCGAAGCGCTCGCCGAGCCAGTAGGCGCGCGGGAAGTCGTGCGCGGCGGCGGCGCGCAGGTTTTCGGCGGCGGTCTTCGCGTTCGCGCGCACCTGCTCGAACGAGAAGAAGTTCGCGGGGACGGCATCGCGCTGCAGATACCCGGTCTTGTAGGTGTGCGTGGTGCGCGAGTTCCCCTTGCCATAGTCGAAGTCCATCTTCAGGGGGAGGAAGTCCTCGCTCAGGTAGACCGTGGCGTGCTCCGTGATGGCGGGACCGTCGATCGTCTGCGCCGGCTGCCGCACCGACACGGCGATCGCCGGGGCGCCATCGACCACGGCCGGCTTGAGCGCGGTGTTCTTCGCACGGTCGCTGAGCAGACGGCCGAGATAGTCGAGCGTGAAGCCGATGAGCGGCGCGTCTTCAAGCCCGGGCCACGAGTACCCGCCCTCGGTGTAGCGGCCGTCGACCGGGCTCAATTCGGCGAGTTTGTCTGGGCCGAAGATCTGCGTGACGGCGCCGTCGCGGTCGATCCGCGCGAGATGCCGCTCGCTGTCCAACCACGTCTCGACGACTGTATCTCCGGTCGCGTCGCTGTGCTGGCTGTCGGTGATGTGGAAGATCATGCCGGGTTTGGTCGCGGCCGCGCGGGTGCGCTGCTGGACGTCGGCGAAGCTGAGCGAGGAGACATCGACGGTGCGGGTGACGGCGGGTGCGGGCTCAGATGCGGGGCTGCCGCAGGCGGCGGTCGCCAGCGCGACGGCAGCGGTGAGGGCG
>DASUKS010000052.1:0-6438 GCA_036278595.1 Dehalococcoidia bacterium | reverse complement strand
ACCCGCACTTGCTGTAGCCGCACGAGCGGCAGACGAGGCAGCCTTCAGCGAAGAACAGGATGGCGCCGCAGTCCGGGCACGCGAGCCCGGTGCTCGTACCGTCCGCGCTCTTGCGCGCGGCGGCCGCGCGGTTGTTCGCGTTGCGAGATTTCCGTGGCGTTGCCTGCTGCGCGCCACCTGCGATGCGCGAGGTGCGACCTGCGACGGCGTCCGATGGCGCCGGTGCGTCGAGGAAGCGCAGCTCGAGCCAGCGGAAGATGTAGTCGACGATCGACGACGCCGTCGGGATTGAAGTGTTCGACGTGAGGCCGTTCGGCTCGAAGTGCACGCCACGGAACTTCCCGACCAGGTTCTCGAGCGGCACGCCGTACTGCAGCGCGACCGACGTCAGCACCGCGACGGAGTCCATCAGCCCGCGGATCGTCGAGCCTTCCTTCGAGATGTTGACGAAGATCTCGCCCGGGTGCCCGTCGTCGTACAGCCCGACGGTGATGTAGCCCTCCTGCTCGCCGACGCGGAACTTGTGCGTGACGGACTGCCGCTCGTCGGGTAGGTGGCGCCGGTAGGGCACACCGGCCGGGCGCGGCGCCGTCGACGCCTGCGGCTCCGGGTGCGCGCCGATCACCTCGCGGAACCCGAGCGCGATCTCGGCCGCCGCGGCCTCCGCCTGCTCCGGCCCGCGCGCCGTCGCGTGCGACAGCACCTGGTGCTCGCGCGCGCCGTCGCGGTAGACGGTGATCCCCTTGCACCCCTCGCGGTACGCCAGCATGTACGCCTGCTCGACGTCATCGACCGTCGCCTGCTCGCGGAAGTTGATCGTCTTACTCACGGCGTTGTCCGTATGCCGCTGGAACGCCGCCTGCATCTTCACGTGCCACTCGGGCGCGATGTCGTGCGAGGTGACGAACACGCGCTTCGCCCACTCGGGCACGTCGTCGCGCGCGCGCAGTTCGCCGCCCTCCGCGAGGTAGCGCATCAGCTCGTCGCTGTGGAAGCCGTCGCGCTGCGCGATCGCTCGGAAGGTGCTGTTGACCTCCGGCAGGATCGTCGGCTTCGACGCCTGCGCGCGGTCGAGGTAGTGCTGTCGCATGAACGCCAGCGCGAACGCCGGCTCGATGCCGCCCGAGCAGTCGGCGATGATGCTCAGCGTGCCCGTCGGCGCGATCGTTGTGCGCGTCGAGTTGCGGAAGCGCCGGCCGCCGCGCGCGTCGCCTGAGGCCGCGTCGTATGCCGATCCGTGCCAGGCCGGGAAGACGCCGCGCTCGGCCGCGAGCTGCTCCGACGCGCGGTCGGCGTGCTCCTGCACGAACGACATCACGCGCCCCGCCAGCTCGAGCGCCTCGTCCGAGTCGTAGGGGATGCGGAGCGAGAACAGAAGGTCGGCCCAGCCCATCACCCCGAGCCCGATCTTGCGCGTCTGCTTCGTCATGTCGTCGATCGCCGGGATCGGGTAGCGATTGCGCTCGATGACGTCGTCGAGGAAGCGCACCGCGAGCGCGATCGTCTCCGCGAGCGCGTCCCAGTCGATGCGCGCGCCTGCCGCAGCGCCGTTGCGCCGCCTGCGCGCGGGCGGCGCTTCGCGGACGAACTTCGAGAGGTTGAGCGAGCCCAGGTTGCACGACTCGTACGGAAGCAGCGGCTGCTCGCCGCACGGGTTCGTCGCCTCGATGCGTCCGAGCTGCGGCGTCGGATTGTCGCGGTTGATGCGGTCGAGGAACACGAGGCCGGGATCGCCGTTGCGCCAAGCGTTCTCGACGATCGCGCGGAACACCGCGCGCGCCGGCAGCGTGCCCGCGACCTCGTGCGTCCGCGGGTTGGTCAGCTCGTACTCGTCGCCGCGCTCGACGGCCTGCATGAAGCGCTCCGTGACGGCGACGCTGATGTTGAAGTTCTGGAGCGTGCGCATGTCCGACTTCACGTTGACGAACGCTTCGATGTCGGGGTGCTCGACGTTCAGGATCGCCATGTTCGCGCCGCGGCGCGTGCCGCCCTGCTTGATCGACTCCGTCGCCGCGTCGAACACCTTCATGAAGGACACCGGCCCGCTGGCGATGCCTCCCGTGCTCGACACGCGGTCGCCCGCCGGCCGCAGGCGGCTGAACGCGAAGCCGGTGCCGCCGCCGCTCTGGTGGATCAGCGCCGTGTCCTTCAGCGTCTCGAAGATGCCCTCCATCGAGTCCTCGACCGGCAGCACGAAGCACGCGGAGAGCTGCTGCAGCGGCCGGCCGGCGTTCCCGAGCGTCGGCGAATTGGGCAGGAAGCGCAGCGACGAGATCACGTCGTAGAACCGCGCCTCGGTCTCCGCGACCGCACGCGAGGCATCCTTCCCAGCGAACGTCGCCTCCGCCTGCGCGATGTCGTGCGCGACGCGACGGAACAGGTCCTCCGGCGTCTCGACCACATCGCCCGCGTCGTCCTTTGCGAGGTAGCGCCGTTCGAGGACGACGCGCGCGTTGTCGCTCAGGGCAATGCCGCGCTTCGCACTCCGGCGCGGCGCGGGCGTCGCCTGCGACTCAGCTGCTCGGGCGGGCCGGACCGATGGCGTGCGTGTCGCCGCGGTCGGGGTTTGCGGTCTGCCGCCGTTGCGCGCCGTCGTGCGCCGGGCGGCAGATGCGCCCGAGCGGGCGTTCTTCGAGCCGTCGGTGCGCAGCCAGGCGGGCGGTTTGCGGCGCGGCGCGTCTGCCATGACGCGAGTATACCAGAACGTCTGTGCGAAGTTGCGTACGGGACGGACTTCGCGCCGGGCATACCGACCTGCGGCGATGCCATGCCCGAAATTGACCGTCAAGGACGCCGGCGGAAAGTAACACGCCCCGGGGGTGCTCGTTGTTTCTTCTGACAAGCCGGATTCGGAAGCGCGAAGCCCGCACGACGTTCGGGCGACCTGGGATTGAGGATGGGATGCTGAAGAGAGTCTTGAAGGGACAGTCAGGGCGGACGCTGGTCGGCGCGGCGCTTGGCGTCGGCGTCTTGCTCGCCGCCGCGATCACGGGCGCGGCGCTGATCACCAACGCGTCCGCGCACAACGACCAGCCGAGCGTCTCGATCTCCGACTACGAATGCAACGGCGACGGGCTCGTCGTCGGCACGATCTCATTCCCGGCGGGTAGCCCGGAGTTCGTCGTCTACCTGACGGACCATGTGCCAGGAGACAACCAGTTCAAGCCGATTCTCGACCTCGGCGCGTACGAGGACATCGTCCCCACGCCTGACCAGACCTCCGCGACGTTCACGCTTGACCCGAGCGGCGCGCGGCCCGGCACGAACAGCATCCGCATCGAGACCACGCTCAGCCCGGCGAAGAGCAACAGCTTCCCGCCGTGCGGCGGCGAAGCGACGCCGACGAACACCGCCGTCCCGACATCCACCAGCACCCCGCGACCAACGCAGACCGCGCACGCAACGCAGACGGCGCAGGCGACGCAGACCGCGCAGGTCACCAAGACCGTGCAGGCGACGCAGACCGCGCACGCGACGCAGACCGCGCACGCAACGCAGACGAGCGAAGCGACGCACACGCCCGTGCCGACCGACACGGCCACCGCGACAGCGACGAACACCGCGACGGCGACGAACACGAGCACGCCGGTGCCGACTGACACGAGCACGGCCACGCCGACGAACACGAGCACCGCGACGGCAACGAACACGGCGACGGCGACCGCGACCAGCACAAGCACGCCGGTGCCGACCGACACGAGCACCGCCACGCCGACGAACACGGCCACGGCGACGGCCACCAACACGGCCACGGCAACGGCCACCAACACGGCCACGGCGACGGCGACCAACACCAGCACGCCCGTGCCGACTGACACGAGCACGGCCACGCCGACGAACACCAGCACCGCGACCGCGACGAGCACGCCGCAGTCCACGACAACGACCGTGGTGAGGACCGCGACGAGCACGCGCACCGCCGTCGTCACGCAGACGAAGACGAGCACGCCCGTCCCGGCGACCGCGACGCCGACGCGCACGTCCAACATCGCGGGCGAAGGCGTCGGCCCGGCGCCGCAGTTGCCGAACACCGGCTCCGGCGCTGGCGGCAGCACGCAGGACCACATCCTGCTGGCGCTGCTCCTCGCCGGCGCGGCGGGTGGTCTCGGGGCCCTTGCCATCGGCCTCAAGCGCCGCACGACACGCTAGTTCCTCCTGGGCTGGATGCCTGTGCAGAGACGCCGCCTTGAAGGCGGCGTCTCTGCGTGCGTGACCGTAAGCGCGCCATCGCGCACCATGTCGCCAGTCGGAGGAACGATCGTCAGGAGGAGGACAACCGCATGATCGCGATCATCGCGAAGCTCACCGTGCAGGAAGGTAAGGAAGACGAGTTCAAGGCCGCCGGCGCCGAGATGGTCGCCGCCGTCAAGGCGAACGAGGGCGGCCGCACGCTGCAGTACACGCTCGCGCAGTCGCAGAAGGTCTCGACCGAGTTCTACTTCATCGAGTCCTACGCCGACGCCGACGCGCTGGCGGACCACGGCAAGACGCCGCACATGGCCGCGTTCGGCGGCAAGATCGGCGGTCTGCTCGCCGGCCGGCCGGAGATCACGCGCCTCGATCCGGTCGCGAGCGTCGCCTGAGCGCATGCCCCGACGCCCGTCGAATGCGGCAGCATGCGCCCGAGCGCGCGGCACGATGACGGCACGTCTTCGGCCCGCCCGCATCACGTGGCCCGTCACCGTGCTGGCGCTCGCCGCCATCGCGCTGGTTGCAACGGCGTGCAGCGGATCTTCGAAGCCCGCCACGACGCCGACTGTTGCCGCGGTGGCCGTCGCGGACCCGCGTCCCGTCGGCCCGATCGCGCATGAGGGCCACTGGCTGACCGACGCCTCCGGCCGCGTGCTGATGCTGCACGGCACGAACATGGTCTCGAAGGGCGCGCCCTACTACCCCGCGGCCGCCGGCTTCGACGACGACGACGGCGCCTGGCTCGAAGCGAACGGCTTCGACGTCGTGCGCCTCGGCGTGATGGCGACCGCGCTCATGCCGGAGCCCGGCATGGTCAGCGACACCTACCTCGACCAGATCGGACAGACGGTCGATATGCTCGCGCGTCACCACATCCTCGTGCTGCTCGACTTCCACCAGGACGGCTGGGGCGAGAGCGTCGGCAGCGACGGCTTCCCGGGGTGGATGACGTTGACCGGCAATGCGCAGAACACGCACACGACGTTCCCGCTGTACTACGTCACCAATCCGGCGATCCAGGCGGCGTTCCAGAGCTTCTGGGACAACGCGCCCGGTCCCGGCGGCGCCGGCATCCGCGACCAGTTCGACGTCATGGCGCACGCGCTCGCGTCGCGTTTCGGCGGCGCGCCGAACGTGCTCGGGTACGACCTGATCAACGAGCCGTGGCCGGGCACGACGTGGGAGCCGTGCGGCGCGAACGCCGACGGCTGCCCCGGCCTCGATCGCACAGAGCTCGATGCCTTCTACGCGTCGGCGACGCACGCGATCCGCGCGTCAGACCGGCAGCACCTCGTGTTCGGCGAACCGTTCGTGCTGTTCAACTTCGGGAACGCCCCGACGAATATCGCGCTCCCCGGCGGCGATGCGAACACCGGCCTCAGCTTCCACGTCTACCCGCTCTCGCCGGACGGCGTCCCGCGCGTGCTCAAGAACGCCGAGGCGTGGGCGCAGGGCACCGGCGGCGCGCTGCTCGAGACCGAATGGGGCGCGACCGACGACGCGCCCGTCATCACGCAGCAGGCCGACGCGTTCGATGAGGCGCTCGTGCCATGGATCTTCTGGACGTACGACGAGAACATGGTGCGCGACCTCCACAAGCCGCCCACCGGCGACAACCTCGTCGCCTCCACCGTCGGCGCCGTCGTCCGGCCGCACCCGCTCGCCATCGCCGGCACGCCGACGCGCGTGCACTACGACCCCGCCACCCGCACGCTCGAGGTCTCCTGGTCCGCGACCATGCCGGACGGCCGGCAACTGCCGACCGGCACCGTGACGAGCATCGAGCTCCCCGCGAGCGTCTATCACGGCGCCTACAAATTCACCGCGACCGGCGCGAAGAGAGACGCCTCCAGCAATTCGACAATGCTCACGTTTACAAACGAACCGGGCGCCGATGGCGCGACGGTCACCATCAGCCCCGACCCAACTCCCGTAGTCGCGGGAACGCCGTAGCGCGACGACCATCGCCGGCACATCACGCCCGCCGGGATAGTCGCAGGTCGCAGGTCGCAGGTCGCAGGTGCCCGCCGAACGAGAACACCCGGTGGCATACCCCCGCGATCGCCGCCGAACGTGGTGGGGGCGGGCCTACGTGCCCGCCCGTCGTTGGCTATCGAAGAACTATCGGAACAGACGGCGACCGCCCGGCCACCGCTACCTGCGACCTCAGCCGTGCGACATGCAACCGCCGTGCCCGCCGGTCGTCGGCTACTCAAGGCTCGTCGGAAAAAACGGCGGCCCGCCGAC
>DASUKS010000051.1:0-14156 GCA_036278595.1 Dehalococcoidia bacterium | reverse complement strand
GCCGAGCGGGCCGTGGCCCTGCGGTGGCACCTTGAGCGCCTTGAGCGCGGCATCGTCGAAGCCGCTGACGACGAAGCCCTCGACGTTGTCCTCGCTGTCGGTGACGGCGAGCGCGCCGTAGGTCGCGTGGGTCATCTCCCGAGCGATGTCGACGACGTGCTGGAGGGCGTCGGTGGGCGTACGTGGCGGCGCCTTGCGGTTGCGGCCGGCGAGCTTGCGCAGCGCCCGGTACTCGGGGTCGCGGTGCCGTACCCGCGCCGGCGTGCTGCGTTCGAGGTCATCCGCGATCCGCTGCTGGACATCCGCACTCACACCCCAGCCTATCGCGCGGGGGAGGGTGGGGGAATCAGGAGATGCGGTTCACCCGTCGATCGGCTTTGGATGCTGCGGTATGGCGTGGATGCCCTCGCGACAAGCGAGGCATCTATCCGGCGATGCGTGGTAGCCCTCGAAGAGGCAAAGGTTGCCGCGGAGCGCGCGGCCGCACATCGGGCAGAATCGCTTCGTGTACATGGCTGATCCTTCCGCTACGTGCGTAAAATCTCGATCGCAAGCGGCCCGGCGACCTCATCCGCGGAGGCACCCATCGGAAACGCCGTTAGCAGCAGGTCGATCTGTCGCTCGCTGGCTCGCAATGCCGCGCGGCTGAACAACATGCCGCGCTCCTTGAGCGAGTCGTAGGTTGTACGCCGGCATGGGTAGGCGAGGCAGAGCACCACGCGCGGAGCCGACGTAACGTTCGCGTAGGCGAGCACCTGCAGCAGATCGTTACGGTGGTGCTCACGTACCTGCTCTTCGAGGTCGCCCCAACGGCGCTCCTGCATCTCCTCCCAGTGCTCTTTGTACTTGGCATCGATGATCACAGTCAGATCGCCGCGATCGAGCATGACATCGGGCACCAGCGAGCGCTGCGAGCCGCGATACGCCGGACGCCACTCGATCGGCGTCACCGTTTGGCGCTGGCGCCCGGTTCGCACGATGCCGCCGATGCGACGGCTGACGAGATGCGCGACACTCTCCGTCCACGCCTCGAAGAACTCCTCCATGGACATGCGCCACGGCAACCCTTCGAGGTTGCTCAACCCGCCAAGACCGCGTTCGTCCACCGTCCACTGAATGGCCTGCAAGCCGTCACGGAGCACCTCGCCGTGAAGCGGCGAGCGGAGCCAGCGCTCGAACTCGACAGGCGCCGGTACGCGGGGCTGCACGTCAGAGACGCTGCGGAGCAGCCCCTCGCAGATCGCGATGAGGGCGAGCACGAAGGCGCCGGCCGAGCTCTGCGTCGAAAGGCTGGCGAGTTGGCGCTGGAGTGCGCACCGGATGGCGCCGCGCAACGCGGCGTCCGTTCGCAGTTCCGGATAGGTGCACGGCACGGCGGTGTGCCGACCGTGTGCCATGTTCCGCGTCGCGTATGCCTGCCAGTCCACGCGTCCACGCGGTGCGGTCAGAGTCTCGCTTGCCATGTCAAAGCGACGCGTCAGCTGGCGGAGCAGCGCCTCGATCCGCACGAGCACGGTCGCCGAGAGCACCCACGGCGGCACGCGTCGCTCCGATTGCGGCAGCAGCGGCATCGAGAGGATCTTCGGAGCGACGCGCAGGCCGGTTTCGGCTAGCATCGGGCCGATGCCGGCCCAATCGAACCGCGGTTTCACGATGAGCCCGTAGTCGAGCAGGCCGTTCGTCGGTGAGCGCAGCGGCACGGCGCCGACCGTCGTTGAGGCCGTGATCTCGATGTCAGACGTCCGCCCGTTGTAGCGTGGCTCGGCGCGCGCGCCGATCGCCGTCAGCATCGACTCGTTCTGGGAAATGAACTGCTCGGAGAGCCGCGCGAGATACGGTGCCGGATCGCGCGGCGGGCTGCCGCGCATGAGGAAGGTTGCCGGGATGCGCACGGTACCGAGGTCGGGCGCTTCGAGGACATGCGTTTGCGCCGTCAGCGTCTTAGCCAAGGCTGTCGAGCCACTGGAGGTAGCCGCGGATCGGCTCGGCGAATCCGCCAACATAGCCCTGCGAGATGTATTCGCGCAGGAGCGGGGCGAGTGTCGTCTGGAGCTGAACGACTGGATCGATGCCCGTCTGTACGAGGAAGTACGAGTGCCCGGGTACGAGGTCGAACGCATCGCCGCGCGCGTGCTCGATGAAGATCAGCATCAGGTCGCGAAACGCCTTTGCCATTAACGCGTCGCCTTGATCTTCGACGACCTTCGCCTGCGGCCAGAGGTTCGCGAACGCGAACCGACGCCGGACAGCAACGTCGATCGCTGCGAGGCTGCGGTCGGCCGTGTTCATCGTGCCGAGGATGTGAAGATTCTGGGGAAGCCGAAGCGTACGGCCGAACGGTGCACCGAAGTCATATGGCAGCTCGACCGATCGGGCGGTGGTGCCCGCCGCTGCCCCATCGCTCGAAAGATCGCGGTCGTTCGGCTCGAGAAGATAGATCGCCTCGCCGAGCACCTTGGCAAGGTCGGAGCGGTTGATTTCGTCGATGTGCAGCAGGTATGGACGCGATGGTTCGCTCATCGCAGCGGCAGCCGCTCGCATCAGGTGACCCTGATCGGGCTCGAAGCTTAGGCCGCTGCCATTGCTCGTACGCGGCGCGAGCCCGCCGACGAAGTTCTCGTACGTGATGTTCGGGTGGAACTGGATGGATCTGCCGTTCCCGTCATAGCGGTCGGCCAGGATACGCCGAGCCATGCGCGTCTTCCCGGTGCCTGGCGGCCCCTCGATCACCGCGAACCTTCGGGCTTGCAGGAGTTCGACGACATTGACCTCGGTCAGCTCGGGTGTCAGCTCGCGCGCCCAAGCGGCGCGCAGCCTCTCGGCGTCCGCTTTCGCGGACGACAGCGGATCGATGCCGCGCTCGTCGAACATCAGGTCTAGAAAGGCGTTGAGCGCATCCCTCGTTTGAGCGCGGTCATCGCGCGGCGCGTAGATCGCGTACAGCACCTTCCCGTACCGGTCGAACACGTGCTTGTACGCTGCGAAGCTGCGCGCGACGTTCTCCGGAATGTCGAGATCGATGCGCGTGGGATCCTGCTTGGCCCATGCGACGAGGTTGCCGTGCCCGTGTGCACGGTTCAGCCACGCGCAGAGTGCTTGGACCTTCCGAGCGTGCCCGGGCCGCCCGAGAATCTCCTCGTCGGGGCTTAGCCCGCCGGTGCCGACGACGAATGTCAAAAGGCATGGGCTATCTTCCGCCGGGAAGATGGCGATCGACATCCCGCCGTACGCGCCGCTCGGCGGGTTGTTCGGGTGGATGTATGCCGCGAAGCGCACGCCGTCTCCGGAGTCTGGAGCCCGGAGCGTGATCGTCTGCTTGCCCGCGTCGGGGTACCGCCCGCCCTTCGACCCGAACAGCGCTTTACATGCCTCTTCATTCGCGTCGGACCAGTGGTCTTGGGCGCCGCTGAGTACGATGTCGAGCAGCTCGTCAGTCGCCATGAACGGCTCCAATCAAGACAGAACGTAGCCAGGCGAAACTAGCAGAGTCGTGCGATGAAGGTCAATAAGCGAGCGACAGGCTCGCTACCCCGCGCGCGCGACCGGCGCGAGCGCGGGGGCGGCGAGGGTGGCGCGGACGGCGGCGAGGTCCGCGCTGGTCTCCGCGCGCGTCGTCAGCTCGGCCGCGATGCGGCCGATGCCGCCGATGACGGTCGAGTGGTCGCGGTGGCCGAACATGCGGCCGATCTCGGCGACGGTCTTGTGCGCGTCCTCGCGCAGGACGTACATCGCCAGGTGGCGCGCGTAGGTGACGTCGCGGCTGCGGCTCTTCCCCGCAAGGTCGCGCGGCTGCGTGTTCGTGCGGCGGCAGATCACCTCGACGACCGTCTCCGCCGATACCGGCTCCGGCTCGCGCTGCGCCCCCGTGAGCGGCGACAGCGCCCGCTCGATGATCTCCGGCGTGGCAACCCCGCCGACCAGCGGCAGGAAGGCGATCACGCGGTTCAGGTAGCCCTCCAGCTCGCGTACGCTCGGGCAGCAGCGCTCCGCGATGCGCTGCAGCACGTCGTCGTCCGGCGCCTGCGCGTGGCGCGCCGCCTTCGCCCGCAGGATGGCGAGCCGCGCGTCGTACGACGGGTACTGGACGTCGGCGATGAGCCCGCACTGGAGCCGCGAGCGCAGGCCGTCGCTCACCCGCAGCTGCGACGGCGCGCGGTCGACGGAGATGACGATCTGCTTCCCCAGTGCCTGGAGCTCGTTGAATGTGTGGAAGAACTCCTCCTGGAACTTCTCCTTGCCCTCGAAGAACTGCACGTCGTCGATGAGGAGGATGTCGGCGCCGCGGTAGCGCGCCCGGAACGGCTCGATGCCCGTCTGCAGTGCCTTCACGTAGTCGTTGCCGAAGCGCTCGGCCGGCGCGTAGATGACCGACATCCCTCGTTCGTACGCGGCATGCGCGATGGCGTTGAGCAGGTGCGTCTTGCCGAGCCCCGACGCGCCGAAGATGAGCAGCGGGTTGATCGACGATGGCTCCTCGACGACGCGCGACGCGGCGCCGGCCGCGAGCCGGTTCTCATCGCACACAACGAACGTCTTGAACGTCTGCAGCGGGTTGAGGGAGGGCGGCGCCGTCCGCGGCCGCTTCCGGTACTGCTCCGGGATGGCATCCGGGTCGCTGTCCGCCGGTGCGGCGTCGAGGCGCGCGCGGGGCTCTTCGGCGGCCCGCAGCACCTCGAACGCGACGTCCACCTTGTGGCCGACGACGCACGCGAGCGCCCGCGTGATCATCGGCTTGAGGCGCATGCTCAGCCACTCGCGCGCGAAGTCGTTGGGGGCGCCGACGACGAACGCGTCGTCGTCGAAGCGGACGCCGTGCGTGTCGCGCAGCCACGTGTCGAAGTTGGCGCGGGTCACCTGGAGCTGCAGCTGTCCCAGCGTCGCCTCCCAAGTCGCGGCGGGATCCCGGGTGGTCATTGCGCGCGCCCCGGGCACGAGTGACGGCGAGTGGCGCGGCGAGACGACGACGCAGACTGCACGGATCCCTCCCGACGATGCGTCCGGCGAAATGTATGGGGTGCTACGGTACAGATCGAAAGAAGTTCCCGGGGCCGAAGTCCGTTGATTGGCCGACCTCACAGCGGCCTGCTCTCCCTGCCTGGGGGAACGGCGTGCACCTGCTCGGCGGACGCCGTGTGAGGTAGTGGATTGACCTCGGGACAGGGCGAAGAATACAGGTGCCCCCGATGGCAATCAAGGCTTTTATGACGACTGCTCCGCGAGAATTTTCCCCTTTCCGAAGCATCGAACAACGGGCGGCCGGGCGTATCAAATCCGTAGCAAAGCGGCAACAACGCCGGTGCTCGCCGGCCCCGCGCACGGTTGCCGCTGATCCATCGCGCGCCTAGAGTGCCCAGCATGATGGAAGCATGGCGAGGCGCGTGAAGCAGGCGGAGGGCGTCCGCGCCGCGCACCGCGACTCGCTGATCCAACGCCTCATCGACAGCGCGGCGCGCCATCGTGCCTATCGCGACGTGTTCGAGATCGCGCTGGTCGCCGTCGCGTTCCTGCTGTACTTCCTGGTGCGCGCGTCGGTCGTCGACCGGCCGGGGCTCGCGCTCGAGAACGCGCGGCACGTCATCCACTGGGAGCGGATGGCGGGCATCTTCTGGGAGCCGCGGCTACAGGAAGTCGTGCTGCCGCGGCGCGCGCTGGTTGAGCTGTTCAACTACATCTACTTCTGGCTCGACTTCCCGCTGATCGTCGCGTTCGGCTTCTGGCTCTACTTCTTCCGCCGCCACGAGTACACGGTGGCGCGCGACGCGCTGCTGCTCTCGGGCGCGATCGCGCTCATCGCGTACAACCTGTTCCCGGTGATGCCGCCGCGCCTCCTGCCGGAAGGGCCGTTCCTCGACACGCTGCAGAAGTACAACGGGCTGAGCTACCAGGCGCAGTCCACGAAGGCCTTCGTGAACCCGTATGCCTCCGTGCCGAGCCTGCACTTCGGCTGGGCGATGATCATCGGCGGTGCGATCTTCTTCTCGACGCGCAACCCGTTCGTACGCGCGTTCGGGCTGATCCTGCCGTGGGCGCAGCTCGCCGCGATCGTCTTCACCGCGAACCACTACATCTTCGATGCCGGCGCCGGCCTCGTGGTGTGCCTCGCCGGCGTCGCGCTCGCGCTGGCGATGCAGGCGTGGGGCTACCCGGCGCTCCGCCGCTGGGCGGAGAGCCGGTGGCGGATCCCGGGGCGTCTCTGACCGCAGCCCTGACTAAAGACGAAGCGAACATAACAAGAGAGCCGGCTTCGAAGCCGGCTCTCTTCGGTTCGATATTGTGCGGCTTCTAGCAGAAGCCTTCCCAGTCGACGCGGCACGAGTTCGTGCCGATGAAGTCGGTGACCTTGCCCTTGTTGTAGTCCTTGTAACTGAACGTGTAGACGCGGGTCCACGACGACAGGCCGATCGTGCCGGGCACGAGGTCGTTGTCGTGCGCCATCACGACGCGGTTGTGGTTGACATCGATGCGGTCGTTCACGACGTCCTCGATCTTCTTCTCGACATCGAGGCACGCCTGGTCGCCCTTGGCGCAGTTCCAGCCGACGTAGACGCCCGCGTGCTCGAGGATGTGCGGGATCGACGAGCGCGGGATCTCGATGTCCGGCGGGTAGACGTCGATATCGGCCGGGATGTTGATCTGGGCACCGTTCCCGACGTCGATGTTCCCCTGCACGTTGTAGTGCTTCCCGGACGACGGCGGGTTGCTGTTGTAGCAGTCGCCGGGCGAGACCGTGGCCACGCCCGCGCCGTGTCCGGCGACCGAGCTCGCCTCGGCGTTCGCGGTGGGCAGCGGCGTCGGCGTGCTGGCGCCGGCGGCGGGCGTCGAAGATGGCTGCCCGTTCGGCGCGCCTGACCAGACAACGCCGGGGCAGAACGGCATCTCGAAGCTGTTGGGACCGGTGTACGAGAACGGGAGGTGCGCCCGATTATCCGGCGGCGGCGGCTCGGCTACGAACGTGCCCGGGATGCTGGAGCTCGAGTTGTCGGCCGCGGCCTGCGCGGCGCCGACGTCCGGGCCGTTCGAATGCGCGGCAATGATCAGGTACGCGATCAGGCCCACGATGACGAGCACGCCCACCGCGATGCCGATCGGCCGCCACGGCGGTTGGCCGCCGCCGGCCTTCACTGGCGTCGTGCGGCGCGTCGTCGTCGCCGTGCGCCCCTGCGACTTTCGGTCCACCCTGCGCTGTTCTCGGCTCATCGAACCCTGGGTCTCCTGCTCGCCCGCGCGCGGTGCCTGAGGCGTCGCGCGTCCACCCCCGTTCTGTCAATCGGCTAAGGGTACAGGTTCGGGTGAAGGCGCGACAAATGCATCGCATTCGGCCCGCGCGCACGCCGTCGTGAGCGACGATCTAGTCACACCAGAAGGCGAAGCCGGCGAGGCCGGGGCCCGTGTGGACGCCCATCACCTGCGTGAACTCGCTGACGTACGACTCCGCGATCTTTACGCGCTGCTCGGCCTGCGCGAGCAGTTCTTCGGCGTCCTCGGGGGCGTGGGCGTGGTGTACGGCCAGGTGCACCGCTCGGCCGTCCGCGATCTCGGCGAGCAGCTCCGTCATCCTCGCGAGCGCGCGCCGGCGCGTCCTCGTCCGGGCGACGAGGTGGATGTCCGAGGCGGTGAAGCGCACGATCGGCTTCACCTGCAGCATGCCGGCGGCCCAGGCCGCCACGCGCGGCACGCGGCCTCCGCGTGCGAGGTAGGTGAGGGTATCGAGCATGGCGAGCAGGTTGACGCGTCCCGCCATCTCGTCCACCTTGGCGATCACCTCCTCGATGGGGGCGCCCGCCGCCGCGGTCCGCGCCGCCTCCAGCACAACGAACCCCTGGGCCATCGCGGCGTTGCGTGAATCCACGAGCCGGACGTCGAGCGCGGACGATTCCGCCTTCGCAAGCTCGACCGCCTGCCGGGCGGAATCGTACATGGCGCTGAACTGCTTCGAGACGGTGATGCAGAGAATACTGTCGGACATCGTCGCCGCGCGCGAGATCGCCTGCAGGAACATCCCCGGCGATGGCGCAGCGGTGGTCGGGCGGTCGGAGGACTCGGCGAGCAGTTGGTAGAACTCCGCGGTGTCGGCGAGCATCGAATCGACGAACGTGCGACCGCCGAAGATCAGGTGCAGCGGGACGATGCCGATGCCGTAGCGCTCGGCCAGCTCCGGCGGCATGCAGGCGGTGCTGTCGGTGATGATTGCCGTCCTGGCGCGGTCCATCGTTGACAGTTGACAGGGATCGGTTGGGCATTGCAAGGGAATCAGGTTGACACGCGCTCCGGGCTCCTACCTCTTCGCGGTCGGCCCCGCCGTGTGCGCTCGACGCATCCGGTGGGGTGCTGCTAGACTCCCGGTGTCAAGCGACCGAATCGCCACGCAGGAGAACCCCATGCGCAAGGACCTGATGGAGATCCTCGCCTGCCCGATGTGCAAGGGCGAGCTGACGTTGACCATCGACGAAGAGAAGGACGACGAGGTGGTGCGCGGGACGCTGTACTGCGCGAAGTGCGACGAGCGCTACCCGATCGAGGACAGCATCCCGAACCTGCTGCCGCCGGATCTGCGGAAGGCGACGAGCACGACATAACGTCAGGAGGACGGCGATGGGACGCTCACAGCAGCTCGGCATGATCATGATGGCGGTGGCCGCCATCCAGATGCTCATTGTCGTCATCGGCACGATGCGCCGCAGCTACCTCGTGATCGCGCTGCCCGTCGTCACGGCCGTGGGCATCGTCAGCGCGCTGACCTTCTGGGTCGGCTGGACGATGGCGAATACCGAGCCTGACCTTGCCGAACTCGAAGCGCAGGACGCGATCCCCTCGATCGTGTAAAGCGGCCGGCGGGGCGTCAGACCGCGAGCGGCTCCGAGGCGTCGAGCGCCTCGAACGACGGCTCGATGTGCGAATCTTCCTGGATCAGCGGTTGCAGTTCCGAACGCAGTGCCAGCACGCGGTCGAGTTGTGCGGTGGCGTCGGCGTGTTCGCTCGACTCCCACACGGTCACCCGGCCGATCTGCGCGGTGCCATCGACCGCGCGCACCTTGTAGCCCGAGACGAAGCCTGGCTGCTTCGCGTACTCGCTCAGGAGCTGGTCGATGAGCCGCGCCACCTCCTGTTCCTCGCCGGGCCTGGGAATCAAGAGCGAAATTCGCATGTACCGCATGTCCGCCTCCGGTCCGCAGCGCTGCAGGTGTCTCACGACCGTATGTGAGACATGGTAAGCCTCACGCGCGACGAACGAAACGCCCGCTGCGGCGGCAGGGGCGCTTCTGTGTGTTTGCCGATGAAAATCCGGAGCTAGAGGCGGAGCTTGCCGTGCGACGGCTGGCGGCGGCGCTGCCGCGGATGCCCTTCGTCCTCTTCCAGCAGCTCGATCGGCGGCGTGGAAACGGCCTCGTGGACGTAGCCGCAGCACAGGCACGTGCTGTAGGCGCCGTACCAGTCCCGCTCGACGATCATCGAGCCGCGGCAGCGGGGGCAGCTTCGAGGGAGCGTGTTGTTCATGAGGTACCCCTCCAGGGCCCCATCGGGGGCCACTTCGCCAGTCGCCCCGGGCGACCGGAACGCAGGATGTGGCCTTCACTCACCTCGTCGGGACGCAGTTCGGGGAGGGTAGAACGCTCGTGACTCGACCCAACGCGTCGGCGCCCGAAGGTCGCCGCTCGCTGCACCCGTGGTCCGGCGGGGGCGGACCCTGTTCCCGGCCCCGGGCGCGCGGCCCGGGTCTCGGCTTACTCGCTTCGGCGAGAACGGCCCGACGCGTGGCGCTGGACCGTTTGTGATTTCCGTTGCATGTTACGACGGTGTGTCGAACCTGTCAATCGAAAATGCGGATTCGGTAACGCTTCGATACGGATTTTATGAAATCGGAGCCGCAGATATGTCTAGTTGATGCGCGTGGTCAACTCGACGCGATTTCCTCCGCGTCCCACTCGGCCTGGAACGCCATCATCTCCAGCCAGCGTTCCAGCACCCCGGCATATCGCTCGCGCCACGATGCGCCGCCCGCGCCCGCCCATGCATCGAAGGAGGCGCGTGTGTCCCAGTGCGTCACCGCCAGGTACGAGCCGCGGTCGGATGTCCGTAGCAGCTCGAGCTCGAGGCAGCCGGGCTGCTCTCGATACGCCGGGATCAGCCGCTCGTGCACGTGCTCTACGAGCTCCGCTTCGGAAGCGCTGTCCTTGAGCGCCCAGCGCCGGATTGTCACGAACTGCACGGCGCGACTGCCTCACCTGCGATCCATCGGTGCATCGCAGGTATTGTCCTCTACCGCGCCGGGATTGAAAAGCTCGAAGATCGGCCGTCAGAAGCGGCGGATCGGCGACCGCTCCGGTTCCGGCTGGAAGGCGCGCCAGACGTCGAGCGTCAGCAGGTCGAGGTCGGCCAGCTCGCCGAAGACGTATCCATCGGCGGCTTCGAACCGCTCCAGCACGCGCTCGACGATCCACTCCCCGTGTTCGTTCCACCACTGTCGGGGGATGTCACAGGCGCGGTAGCCGCGCGGATGTCGGTATGCGCTGGTCTCGACGGCGAAGCGCGCGAAGGCGAGCGGGTCGCCCTGGTCGAAGGTCCAGCGGACGTGCCGGCAGTAGCGCATGGGCACGTTCATGACGCCGCAAATCGGGCAGCGCACCTCAGGCGCGCCGTCACCGCCCGTGCCTGTTACCTGGTCCGCGATCGTGCCCATGGTTCCTGCTCCTGCCGCCGCCGGCGGCGTTCTGCCCTGCCCTGATCACAACGCCCGCGGCCCGCGGTGGTTACAGCGCGGTTGACGTGCCTGCCCGCTTCGAGCCGCCGTCCTGGGCTGCCCTCGAATCGGCGCCGTCCTATAATCAGCACCACGCTGGCAAGTCAGACGAGGGAGGTCGTGCGATGGCAGGTGCGCTCGAAGGGATCAAGGTCGTCGAGATGGGGGTATGGGTCGCAGGCCCTTCGGCGGCGGCCATCCTGTGCGACTGGGGCGCCGACGTCGTAAAGATCGAGCCGCCGACGGGAGACCCGTTCCGCGGGCTCTTCGCGAACGCCCTCGGCGCCGCCATTCCGGTGAACCCGCCGTTCGAGATCGACAACCGTGGGAAGCGCAGCATCTGCCTGGATCTGGCGACCGCCGACGGGTGCGCGATCGCCCGCCAGCTCCTCGACCAGGCGGACGTCTTCGTCACGAACATGAGGCCACGCGTCGTCGAGCAGTACGGTTTCTCGTACGACGAGCTGCGGACGACGAATCCGCGCCTCATCTACTGTCAGGTCACCGGCTACGGCGCCGACGGCGAGGACCGCGACCGCGCCGCCTACGACATCGGCGCGTTCTGGTCGCGCGCCGGCGTCGGGGCATCGCTGACCGCGCCGGACCAGCCGATCCCGCAGCAGCGCGGCGGCATGGGCGACCACATGACCGGTTGCAACGCAGCGGGGGCAATCTCGGCCGCGCTCTTCGCGCGGGAGCGCACCGGCGAAGGCCAGCGCGTCACGACATCGCTCATCCGCACCGGCATCTACATGATGGGATGGGACTACATGCTCGAGATGCGGATGGGCGTGCAGACGAAGCCGTACGACCGTTACCACGCGCCCAACCCGATCATCAACAGCTTCGTGACGAAGGACGAGCGCTGGCTCTGGCTGCTGCTGCTGCAGGGCGACCGCCACTGGCCGGACCTGCTGCGCGCCCTCGGCCGGGCGGACCTGCTCGAAGACGAGCGATGGAACAACATCACCAAGCGCCGCGAGAACGCCGCCGGCCTCGTCGAGGAGCTGGACCGCGAGTTCGGCAAGCGCACGCTCGAGGAGTGGGCGCCGATCCTCGACCGCGAGAACGTCTGGTGGGCGCCCGTGAACACGATCACGCAGGCGCTGCAGGATCCGGTCGCGCAGGCCTCGGGCGCCTACGCGCAGGTCGAAGGCCCGGACGGTCCGGTGCCGATGGTGAACACGCCGGTGGATTTCTTCGGTACGCCGAACGCGCCGAGGGGCCTGCCGCCCGAACTCGGACAGCACACCGAGGAGGTGCTGCTGGAGCTGGGCTACGACTGGGACCGGATCATCGCACTGAAGGAGTCGGGAGCGATCCCGTAGCGGCCGGCATTGGCTCGTCGTCCCGCCGGATCATGTCCGACGTCGCGATGATGGCGGCGCGGTGTGTGAAGTAGTACAGCAGTCCCAGCGCGAGTCCGGCGATGCAGAACACGGCTTCGATGCCGATCGCGGTCTGCACCCCGAGCCGGTCGGCGAGCCATCCCGTGAGGTAGCCGCCAATCGGCGTTGAGCCGGCGAAGAGCAGCATGTACAGCGACATCACACGGCCGCGCAGGTGGTCGGGCGTCGCGAGCTGCAGCGACGTGTTGGCCGTCGAAGCGAAGGCGGTGTTGGCGAGACCGAGCAGCAGCAGAAACAGCATCGTCACCCAGAACCACTGGCTCAGCGCGACGGCACCGAGGAGCAGCGAGAACGCACCGGCGCCGGTGAAGAGGATGAACTTCGTCGCGGACTTCCGGCCCGCGAGCCACAGCGCCGAGATCAGCGCGCCGAGACCCACCGCCGCCGTCAGGAATCCCAGCCCGCTCGCGCCCTGGTTCAGGACGTACTTATCGACGAGCGGAAGCATGACCGTGAAGTTATAGCCGAACGTGCCGATGATGGCGACGAGGATGATGATCAGGAGCGCCGCGGGGGTGCTAAAGGCGTACTGGATCCCTTCCTTCAACTCCGCGAGCGGATTCACGCGACCTGTGGCGCGCACGCGCGCCTGACCGTACAGCTCAGACATCCGCATCATCATCAGCGCCACGATGACCGGCACGAAACTGATGCCGTTGAGCAGGAAGGCCATCTTGACGCCGATCCAGGCGATGATCACGCCGCCGATCGCCGGGCCCGCGAGGCGTGCTGCGTTGAAGAGCCCGGCGTTGAGCGTTACCGCGTTCATCAGGTCGTCGCGGCCCACCATCTCCACCACGAACGCCTGACGCGTCGGCTGCTCGAAGGCGTTGGCGATGCCGAGGACGAACGCGAGCACGTACAGGTGCCAGAGCTGGATCGAACCGGTCCAGACCAGCACGGCGAGAATGAACGCCTGGATCATCGCGAGCGTCTGCGTACAGACGATGAAGTTTCGCTTCGGAACCCGGTCGGCGAGCACGCCCGCGAAGAGCACGAACATGGTGATCGGGAGGAACTGCAGCAGGGTGACGGTGCCGAGTGCGATCTTGGAGTTGGTGAGTTCGAGGACCAGCCATGCCTGTGCGATGGTCTGCATCCAGGTGCCGGAGAGGGAGATGGCCTGGCCGAAGTAGAAGAGCCGGAAGTTGCGGTTGTTGTGGACGGCGCGGAAGGTCTCGCCGCCGAACGCACCGGTGGCCGGTCTGGCTATCCCGCCGCGCTCGGGCGTCGCGAGCTGGTTAAGCGACTGTTGCGCCCGGCCGAGGGATAAACGGCGCCTGAGGCGTGCGGGGAAGCGCCCGAGCATCACTAACCCTTCCGTTAAGGGGAATGTTTACAGGTATTGTATCCGGCGCCGGGGAATCCGTCGATCGGTCACTTCGCTGACGCCGCCGCGTGCGCCGTGATGTGCTGGCGCAGCACGCGGTTGAAGATCTCCGGCCGCTCGTACTGCGGCGAGTGCCCCGCCTCCGGGATCATCTCCAGCCGCGCATCGGGAATGCTCGAGCCGAGCACCTCCGCGGCGTGGGTCAGCCCAGCATCGAGCTCGCCGCAGATGACGAGCGTCGGCACCGTGATCTCGCGGAGGCGATCGCGGACGCCCGGCCAGCCCTCGAGCGCGTGGGTCCAGGCGCCGATGAAGGCGTCCACCGACATCCGCGAGAGGCGCTCGCGCTCCTGCTCGCGGCGCTCCTCGGTCTGATGCGGCGGCGGGGCCGCGGCCGGCGGCATCTCGGCGACGGCGCGCATCCCCTGCTCCTCGGCGAGCCGATGACGCGCCGCTGACCACTTGCGCACCGCTTCGTTGCGGCCGAGCCCGAACTGGTAGCTCGTGTCCTCGAGCGTGAGGGACAGCAGGCGCTCAGGGCGCCGAAGGGCGATCTCCTGCACGACGGCGCCGCCCATCGAATGGCCGAGCAGGTGGTAGCGGTCGAAGCCGGCTTGGGCCACAAGCGCCTCGGCGTCATCCGCCATCTGCTCGACCGTGTAGGTAGCGCGGTCGGCCG
>DASUKS010000050.1:0-5431 GCA_036278595.1 Dehalococcoidia bacterium | reverse complement strand
AACAACGAGCAGCGGCGCTCCGGACGGGGCGCCGTTGCTGTTTTCGCAGGATCCCGCCACATCACCCAAACGTAAGACGAATGTGATGATCTCGTGTCGATGCGGGGCGCGGCGGGTGATAGGATCAGGGAGCGCATAGGTCGCGAAGCTGGCGCGTCGCACCGGAGCTATACTGGTGCCCTGACGCGCAACGGGCCCCGCGCGACGGAAGTACACCCGCAAGCAAGCAGGCACGACAACCCGCAACGCCGGAAGGATCGCTTGATGACGGCAGAACAGACACCGCGCACACTGGGTGAACTGAAGCAGTCCGGATACCGGGTGCAGTCCGTAAAGGAGGAGATGCGCCGCAACCTGATCGCGCGCATCCGCGAAGGACGGCCGCTGTTCGACGGCATCCTCGGCTACGAGGAGTCGGTCGTGCCGCAGCTCGAAAACGCGATCCTGTCGGGACAGGACATCATCTTCCTCGGCGAGCGCGGGCAGGCGAAGTCGCGAATGATCCGCAGCCTGACGGGACTGCTCGATGACGCGATCCCGGTCATCGCGGGCAGCGAGATCAACGAGAACCCCTTCGAGCCGATCACGCACGCGAGCCGCAAGCGCGCCGAGCAGGAAGGCGACAACCTGGAGATCGATTGGATCGGCCGCGATCAGCGGTACGGCGAGAAGCTCGCGACGCCGGACATCACGATCGCGGACCTGATCGGCGAGGTGGACCCGATCAAAGTGGCGGAAGGCCGTTACCTGTCGGACGAGCTGACAATCCACTACGGGCTGATCCCGCGGACGAACCGCGGCATCTTCTGCATCAACGAGCTGCCGGACCTGGCCGAGCGCATCCAAGTCGGTCTGCTCAACATCATGGAAGAGCGCGACGTGCAGATCCGGGGCTACCAGATCCGCATGCCGCTCGACGTGCTGGTGGTGGCATCGGCGAATCCCGAGGACTACACGAATCGCGGGCGGATCATCACGCCGCTGAAGGACCGGTACGGCGCGCAGATTCGCACGCACTACCCGCGGAACGTCGAGCACGAGATCGGCATCATGGAGCAGGAGAGCTCGGCGTTCGACGACACCGACTACCAGGTGGCGGTGCCGGCGTACATGAAGGAGATCGTCGCCGAGATCACGCGATTGGCGCGCCGGAGCCCGGACGTCAACCAGCGCTCGGGAGTCTCGGTGCGCGCATCGATCGCCGACTACGAGAGCCTGCTGGCGAACGCGCTGCGCCGGGCGATCCGGCTGCGGGAGACGGACGTTGTCCCGCGGATCAGTGACCTGCCGTACGTCATCCCGACGATCAGCGGCAAGGTCGAGTTCGAGACGGTCGAGGACGGCAAGGAAGAGCAGATCATCGAGAAGCTGATCCAGGGCGCCGTGGTCGCGGTGTTCAATCGATACTTCAACGTGGTGGACCTCGAGGACGTGGTGACGCGCTTCAAGGCCGGCGTGCACGCCGAGGTGAGCGACCAGATGCCCTCGGAGACGTACGTGAAGCTGATGAATTCGATCGATGGGTTCAACCGCTCGGTCGCGAAGGTGGACCCGGGCGAGAACCCGGCGCAGATCGCGAGTGCGGTGGAGTTCATCCTCGAAGGGCTGCACCTGAACAAGCGGCTCAACAAGGACCGCGTCGGGTCGAGGTCGCAGTACCGGGGGTAACCCGGGTTAGGGAACAGATCATGGTCGCGTTCCGTTATAGCGAATGGGATGGCACGCAGGAGATTCCCCCGCTCGACGCCGACGAGGTGCTCGAAGCGCTGACCGACGACCTGATGAACTTCGGCGACCTGCAGCACGCGATGCGGAACCTGCTGCAGCGCGGCATGCGCAACCCGATGGGGAACCGGCTCCAGGGGCTGCGCGACCTGCTGCAGCAGTTGCGGCAGCAGCGCCGGAACACCCTCGACAAATACAACCTCTCCTCAGTGATGGACGACATCAAGAAGCGACTCGACGAGTTGCTCGAGATGGAGCGCAGCACGATCGACCGGCGGCTGGAGGAAGTGACCGGCGAGAAGCCGGACGGTGGCGCTCCGGCCGGCCAGCAGGGACAACAGCAGCCGGGCGACGGCCAGCAAGGCCAGCGGCAGTCCGGAGACGGCCAGCAGGGAGAGCAGCAGTCGGGCGACGGTCAGCAGGGCCAGCAGCAGCGCGGTGGGCAGCGGAGCGGCCAGCAGCAGGGCCTGCCTTCGATGTCCGGTGCTCCTTCCCCGGGCGGGCAGCAGGGACAGTCCGGGCAGCAGGGCGGCGACGGACAGCAAGGCACCGGTCAGCAGCAGGGGCAGGGCGGCGACACAGACCAGTTCGCGGAGATGCTCAAGAACATCGCGAACCGCAAGAAGAACTTCCTCTCGAACCTGCCCGAGGACCTGCCCGGCGCGGTGAAGGAACTCCAGAACTACGAGTTCATGGACCCGGACGCGCAGCACAAGTACACCGAGCTCATGGAGATGCTGAAGAAGGCGATGACGGACACCTTCTTCAAAGACATGTACGACCAGATCGCGAACATGTCGCCGGAAGACATGGCGCGGATGAAGCAGATGGTCAAAGACCTGAACCAGATGCTGAGCGACAAGCTCGCGGGCGGGGAACCGGACTTCGAGCAGTTCATGCAGCAGTACGGCGACCTCTTCGGGCCGAACCCGCCGCAGTCGCTCGACGAGTTGATCCAGCAGATGCAGGGGCAGATCGCGCAGATGCAGAACCTGCTTGACAGCATGCCCGGCGACATGCGCCAGCAGCTGCAGGACCTGCTCTCGGACAAGATCGGCGATCCGGACCTGCAGGCGGAGCTTTCGGAGCTGGGGTCCAACCTGGAATTCCTCTCACCGATGCGCGACATGCGCAACCAATACCCGTTCCGCGGCGACGAAGAGATCGACCTCAACGAGGCGATGCGGCTCATGGACCGCATGCAGTCGATGGACGACCTCGAGCGTCAACTGGAGCGCACGCAGTACGGCGGCGACGTCGACGACATCGATGAGGAGAAGCTGCGCGAGCTCCTCGGCGACGAGGCGGCGGAGACGCTCGACCAGCTGAAGCAGTTCCTCGAGATCCTCGAGGAGTCGGGCTACATCCGGCGCAAGGGGAACACGTGGGAGCTGACGCCGCGCGGCACGCGGAAGATCGGGCAGAAGGCGCTGGGTGAGATCTACTCGCAGCTCAAGCACGACTCCTTCGGGAAGCATGCCCTGCGGGACAGCGGGCGCGGCGGCGAGCGCGCGGACGACACGAAGAAGTACGAGTTCGGCGACCCGTTCCACCTGTCGTTGGAGAGCACGATCAAGAATGCCATCACGCGCGAGGGCGCATCGATCCCGGTGCGGCTCGACAAGGAGGACTTCGAGGTCTACCGCTCGGAGGAACTGACGCAGACCGCGACCGTGATGATGGTCGACCTCTCGTGGTCGATGGCGCTGCGAGGCTCGTTCCAGGCGGCGAAGAAGGTGGCGCTCGCGCTCAACAACCTGATCCGCAGCCAGTTCAGCCGCGACAGCCTGTACATCATCGGCTTCTCCGCCTACGCGCGGGAGCTGCAGGCGGAGCAGCTGCCGTACGTCCGTTGGGACGAGTCCGTGCTGGGCACGAACATGCACCACGCGCTGATGCTGGCGCAGAACCTGCTGTCGAAGCACAAGGGCGGGACGCGGCAGATCATCATGATCTCGGACGGCGAGCCGACGGCGCACCTCGAGCGGGGGCGATCGTACTTCGCCTACCCGCCGAGCCCGATCACGATCCGCGAGACGCTGAAGGAAGTGAAGCGCGCGACGCAAAAGGGGATCACGATCAACACCTTCATGCTAGACCGCAACTACTACCTGAAGGAATTCGTGAACCAGGTCGCGAAGATCAACAAGGGCCGCGTCTTCTACACGTCGCCGGACAAGCTCGGGCAGTACATCCTCGTGGACTACGTGCAGAACAAGCGGAAGAACGTCCGCGGGACGTAGGGGCCGCTACTTCCCCGAGGCCGGCCTCGGCGAGCGGATGAGGCCTTCCTGCACGATCGACGCGACGCGCAGGCCGTCGGCGTTGTACATCTGGCCGAAGATGAGTGCGCGCGCGGCGTGCGCGACCGGGCTCTCGCTCGTGTACAGCATCCACCCATCGAAGCGCGGCGGGCGGTGGAACCAGATCGCGTGGTCGAGGCTCGCCGACGCCCATCCTCCGGGCCCCATCTCCGTGCGCTGCTGCGGCATGCGCGCAGTCGCGATGAAGCCCATGTCGCTGGCGAACGTCATCAGAGCGGCGTGCAGCACCGGCTCATCGGGCAGTTCGCCGCGGAGGTGGAGCCAGACGCGGCGACGCGGGATGTCGCCCGGCGCCGGGCCATCGGCATCGACGGTGCGGACTTCGACCGGGCTCTCGCGGAAGAAGCGCATCATCTGCGCCCGGTCCTCCTCGCGCACGGGGCGGCCCCACGTCCACTCGGGCAGTCCTTCGGGCCCCGGGAGGTCTGGCGCCGGCTCGGCGTGCGAGATGCCCTCCTCGGGCTTCGCGAAACTGCAGGAGAGGTTGAAGATAGCCTCGCCCGACTGGTACGCGACCACGTCGCGCGTCGTGAACGTGCGCCCGTCGCGGATGCGGTAGACGACGTAGCGGATGGGCGCGTCGTAGCGGCCGGGGCGCAGGAAATAGGCGTGCAGGGAGTGCATCACGCCTTCGTCAACGGTGCGGTAGGCGGCGACGACGGACTGGGCGGCGACGAGGCCGCCGAAGAGCCGGAACTGGCCCTGGCCGGGCTCGCCGAGGAAGAGGTCGCGGTCGAGCTGAGCGAGGTCGAGTTGCTTCAGCAGCCGGTCGAGTGGACGCTGCGGTTCGTCTTGCATCGAATTCGAGTGTAGGCGATGCGTTTCGCTCAGGCGAGTAAGCACGGGCGAGATGAGAGCCGCCTGTAACCGTGCGCCGAGTGGGTTCGCGTCGCTGTAGCCGTGGCGCCCCTAGGATGACAACAGCAATCTGCCGAGAAGGAGGCGCAGCTCATGCGGCCCATGGAAATCGACACGTCGATCGATGTCGACCTGCCCGTCCGCTCCGTCTACAACGAGTGGACGATGTTCGAAGAGTTCCCGAAGTTCATGGAGGGCGTTGAGTACGTCGAGCAACTGACGCCCGACCGCCTGCACTGGGTCGCGAACATCGGCGGGCGGCGGCGCGAGTGGGACGCGCGGATCATCGAGCAGATCCCGGACCGACGCATCGTCTGGCAGTCCGACTCGGGCGAGCCGAACGTCGGGGCGGTCGAGTTTCGGCCGATCAACGACGACAAGACGCGGATATCGGTGCACATGGAGTACGACCCGCACGGGTTCATCGAGACGACGGGCGACGCGATCGGCCTGGTGCGGCGGCGCGTCGAAGGGGACCTCCATCGCTTCAAGAACTACATCGAGTCGGTCGGGCACGAGGCGGG
>DASUKS010000049.1:0-2638 GCA_036278595.1 Dehalococcoidia bacterium | reverse complement strand
ACGAGGATCGTGTCGGCGTCGCGGATCGTCGAGAGGCGATGGGCGATGACGAAGCTCGTGCGCTGGGCGCGCAGCGCCGCCATCGCCTCCTGGATGAGCACCTCCGTGCGGGTGTCGACCGAGCTCGTCGCTTCGTCGAGGATCAGGATTGGCCGGTCGGCGAGGAACGCGCGCGCGATCGTGATGAGCTGGCGCTCGCCAGCGCTAACGGAGCTGCCTTCGTCATCGACGACGGTGTCGTAGCCGTTCGGCAGCGAGTGGACGAAGCGGTCGACGTACGTGGCGCGCGCCGCTTCGCGGATCTGGTCGTCGGTCGCGCCGAGGTTGCCGTAGGCGATGTTGTCGCGGATGGTGCCGCCGAACATCCACGTGTCCTGCAGGACCATGCCGATCTGCGAGCGCAGCTCCTGCCGGGGCATGCGCGCGACGTCGCGGCCGTCGATCATGATGCGGCCGCGGTCGAGCTCGTAGAAGCGCATGATCAGGTTGACGAGGGTCGTCTTGCCGGCGCCGGTCGGCCCGACGATGGCGACGGTCTGCCCCGGCTCGGCGACGAGCGAAAGGCCGGTGATCAGCGGGCGGTCCGGGTTGTAGGCGAAGGAGACATCGGCGAACTCGACGCGGCCGAGGACCGCCGCGGCCCGTGCGGCCTCATCGACTTCCGGTAGCTGCTCTTCTGCATCGAGGATCTCGAACACGCGCTCGGCCGAAGCGATGCCCGACTGGAAGGTGTTGATCATCGACGCGATCCAGGAGAGCGGCTGCGTGAAGCTGCGCGAGTACTGGAGGAACGCCTGGATATCGCCGATGGTCATGGCGCCGGCCGACACGCGGAGGCCGCCGAACACGGCGATGGCGACGAAGTTGAGGTTGCTGACGAGCATCGTCGCCGGTGCGATGACGCCGGAGATGAACTGCGCGGCGAAGCTGGCTTCGTAGAGGTCGTCGTTCGTCGTGCTGAAGACCTGCTCGACATCGCGCTGGCGTCCGAAGCCCTTGACGATGGCGTGGCCGGTGAGCGCTTCTTCGACCTGGGCGTTCAGCATGCCGGTGTGCCGCCATTGGTCGATGAACCGCGTCCGCGAGCGCTTCGCGATGGCGCTCATCAGGAACATCGACACCGGGATGGTGACCGCGGCGACGAGCGACAGCAGCCACGAGATGTAGATCATCATCACGAGGGTGCCGACGAGCGTCAGCGATTGGGTGATCATCTGCGAGAGCGTCTGCTGCAGGCTCTGCGCGATGTTGTCTACGTCGTTCGTGACGCGGCTCAGCATGTCGCCGCGGGGCGTGCGGTCGACGTAGCCGAGGGAGAGGCGATGCAGCTTGGCCTCCACGTCGGCGCGCAGGGTGTACATCGTGCGCTGGACGACGCCGGCGAGGATGTACGACATCGAGTACTGGAGGATCCAGGCACAGATGAGCAGCCCGAAGCCCAGGCCGAGGAGGCGGCCGAGGTGCGAGAAGTCGACCGCCTGGTGCGTGAACACGGCGTGGACGACGACGTCCGTCGCGCTGCCGAGGATCTTCGGCAGGAGGACGCTCATGGCAACGGCGGAGACGCCGAACGTCACGGCGACGGCGATGAAGAAGCCTTCGCCGCGGAGCCGCTTGAAGAGGCGCCGCGTGGTCTCGCCGAAGTCGCGCGCCTTCTCGGCCGGCTGCCCGAAGGACCCCCACCGCGCGCCGGGCTGCCCGCTCGACGCCGGCCGCTGCACGTCCCCGGCGCCGTGCCCGTTCTTGCCTGGCGGGCGTGCGCTCATGCCGGCACCCCCTGCCCCTGCCCCATCTGTGATTCGACGATCTCCGCGTAGGTCGGGGACGTCGCGAGGAGCTCCTCGTGCGTGCCGAGGCCGACCGCTTCGCCATCCTCGAGCACGAGGATCTGGTCCGCGGACGTGATGGTCGAGACGCGCTGGGCGACGATGATCACGGCGGCATCGCGCGCGTAGGGCACGAGCGCGGCGCGCAGCCTGGCGTCGGTCGCGAGGTCGAGCGCCGAGAAGGAGTCGTCGAAGAGGTAGACCTCCGGCCGGCGGACGAGTGCGCGCGCGATGGCGAGGCGCTGGCGCTGGCCGCCGGAGACGCTGACGCCGCCCTGCGCGATCTCCGCGTTCAGCATGCCCGGCATCGCGCGGACGAAGTCGGCCGCCTGCGCGACCTCGAGGGCGTTCCACAACTCGTCGTCGCTCGCGTCGGGCTTCCCGTAGCGAAGGTTGCTCGCGACGGTGCCGGCGAACAGGTACGGCTTCTGCGGGACGATGCCGATGCGCTGCCAGAGGATGTCGGGGTCGAGCTCACGCACGTCGACACCATCGAAGAGGACAGCGCCCGACGTGACATCGAACAGGCGCGCGCCTACGTTCACGAGACTCGTCTTGCCGGCGCCGGTGCTGCCGATGATCGCGGTCGTCTGGCCGGGCAGCGCGGTGAGCGAGATGTGCTGCAGCACGGCGTGCTCCGCGCCGGGGTACCGGAAGCCGACGTCGCGGAAGTCGAGCCGGCCGCGCTCCTTGACATCCCGCACGGGGTCAGCCGGCGCGGTCACGGAGCTGTAGGTGCGGAGCACCTCCTGGAGGCGCTCGCCGGAGACGGCGGCGCGCGGCGCCATCATGGTCACCATCGTGGCCATCAT
>DASUKS010000048.1:0-21548 GCA_036278595.1 Dehalococcoidia bacterium | reverse complement strand
ATCAACCTGCTCGGCGGCTTCGAGCTGCTCGTGGACGGGCGCGCGATCGCCGGTGTGGCGTGGCCGCGCCGGAAGGCGAAGCAGCTGCTGAAGCTGCTCGCGCTGCAACCGGGGCACGCGCTGCACCGCGACGAGGCGATCGAGGCGCTCTGGCCGGGCGCCGACGCGCGCTCCGGCGCGAACAACCTCAACCAGACGCTGCACGTCCTCCGGCGGGAGCTGCCGGGCGCGGCGCTCGTCGCGATCCAGGACGGCCGCCTGCTGCTGACATCCGGCATCGAGACGGACGTCGACGCGTTTCGCGCCGAAGCAGCGGCGGCGTTGCGGGGCGGTGACGTCGAACCATGCGAGCGCGCGCTGGCGCTGTACGCGGGCGACCTGCTGCCGGAGGATCAGTACGACGACTGGACGGCGCCGATCCGCGACGAGCTGGCGGCGATGCGACGCGCGCTCGTCCTGCTCGCCGCGCAGCTGCACGCGGACGCGGGCGACGCGTGGCGGGCGGAGCACCACCTGCGCGGGCTGATCGTGCGCGACCCGCTCGACGAAGAGGCGTGCTTCGAGCTCATGGAGCTCTTCCAGGCGACCGGCGAGCCGCGCCGCGCCCTCACCTACTTCCGCGCGCTCGAGAAGCAACTGCGCGACGAGCTCGACGTCGCGGCGTCGCCGCAGACGATCGCGCTCGCGAAGAGCATCCGCGCCGCGGTGGCGCTCGCCGACCGTGCGTCCGCCACCCCAATCGACGTGCGGCATGTCGCGTCGGCCGATGGCACATCCATCGCGTACACCGTGCACCCGGGCGGCGACGGCGTGCCGCTGCTGTACATGCCGCAGCTGCCCTGGGGCCATTTGCAGCTAGAGTGGGATAGCCCGAAGTGGCGTGACTTCATCCTGCGACTCGCGCGACGACGGCCGGTCATCCGCTACAACCTGCGCGGCACCGGGCTGTCCGAGCGGGATGTGGTGGACGTTTCGCTCGATCGCCTGGTCGAGGATATGCACGCGGTCGTGGACGCGCTCGCCGTCCCGGCGTTCGATGTCTTCGCGGCGGATATTGTCAGCCAGGTCACGGTTATGTACGCCATGCGGCATCCCGAACGCGTGCGGCGCCTCGTCTTCTATGGCGGCGTCGCGAATGGAGTCGGGTACGCGAACATGGCGGACGGCACCGGGCTGCGCGCGCTCATGGTGCAGGACTACGACCTCTACGCCGAGATGTGGGCGCGTGCCGCCGCAGGCTTCGATGACGAGTTGGGTCGCATCCTCATCGAGTGGGGGAAGAACACGCCGTTTCCTATGGTCGACGCCTACTGGTCGGTGGTGACGTCCAGCGACGTGACGCCGATGCTCTCGTCGATCACTGCCCCGGCTCTCTTCGTGAACCGGCGTCATGTGCTGGACACCGAGTGGCATCCGCTTGCGCTCGACATGGCGACCCACATGCCGAATGCGACCGTCGTCATGCTGGACGGGGACGGGATGTTCCATCTGGCCGCGGACACCGAGCCGCTCGCCGCCGCCATCGACGAGTTCCTCTGCGCGCCCGATGCCGGCGCCTAGGCCCGCTCTCGCTCCTCGCTCCTCGCTCCTCGCTCCTCGCCTGCCGCCCGTGCTTCCTCTTCTATAGGGCGCTGCTTACACTGGCGTCCGTTATGGCCACGGACTACGACCTGATCGTGGTGGGCGCGGGCGCCGGCGGGGCGGTGGTGGCCGCGCGCGTCACCGAAGATCCCCGGATCCGCGTGCTGCTCATCGAGGCGGGACCCGATTACCCGAACGTCGAGGGGCTGCCGGAGGACCTGCGCAACGCCAACCACGGGTCGTTCTTCGACCACGACTGGCGGCTGCGCTACCAGCCGAGCAGCACCAGCCGCGTCAACGTGGCGTTGCCGCGCGGGCGCGTCACCGGCGGCTCTTCGGCGGTCAACACCGCCATCGCGCTGCGCGGCCAGCCGACGGACTACGACGAGTGGGCGTCGCTCGGCAATCCGCTCTGGAGCTGGCAGAAGGTGCTGCCGGCGTTCATCCGGCTCGAGACCGACCTCGACTTCGGTGACAAACCGTACCACGGCGATAGCGGCCCGATCCCCATCCGCCGCCACACGCGCGATGAGCTGGTGCCCTTCCAGGCGGCGTGCATGGACGCCTTCGCGGCGAAGGGCTACCCGGACGCGGTCGACCACAACGACCCCGAGAGCACCGGCTACGCCCCGCACCCGATGAACAAGCGCGGGCAGCTCCGCATCAGCACGTCGATCGCGTACCTGGGGCCGGCGCGCGGCCGCCCCAACCTGGTGATCCTGCCCGACACAGACTGCGTGCGCGTGACGTTCGAGCGCGGCGCGGCGACGGGCGTCGAAGTGCGGACGAAGGGCGGCGCGACGCAGCGCACCACGGCGCGGCAGGTGGTGCTCGCGGCGGGCGCCATCCACACGCCGCCGATCCTCGTGCGGTCGGGCATCGGGCCGCGCGAGACGCTCGAGCGGCTCGGGATCGCAGAGACGACGGCGCTCGAGGGCGTCGGCCAGCACATGCAGGACCACCCGGCGATCGGCCCGACGCTCGAGCCGAAGGAGGGCATCGCCGACTGGGAGCAGCCGGTGATCCAGACGACGCTGCGTTACACGGCGACGGGCAGCAGCGACTTCAACGACATGCAGATCGAGCCGCTGTCCTTCATGCACATGCCCGGTGGGCGGCTGCTCATGGGGCTCGCGGCGTGCGTCTTCAAGTCGTACTCCTACGGCCGGCTGGTCTTCGAGAGCGCCGACGTTGGCGCCGCGCCGCGCATCGAGATGGACTACCTGTCGGACGAGCGCGACTACGCGAAGATCGTCGACGGGCTGCGCCGGGCGATGGAGATCGTCCAGATGCCGCAGGTGGAGGCGGTGAGCCTGGGCATCCGCCGGCCGACGGAGGACGAGCTGGGGAATCCGGCCGTGCTCGAGGCGTGGATCCGGGCGCACGCGAGCAGCGGCGCCCACCCGTCGTGCACGGCGCGCATGGGGCCCGCGGACGACCCGACGGCGGTCGTCGACCAGCGGGGGTTCGTGCACGGCGTGCGCGGCCTGCGGATCGCCGACGCCTCGATCATGCCGCGGGTGCCGAGCGCGAACACGAACGTCCCGACGATCATGATTGGCGAGCGGATGGGCGAGTGGGCGCGCGAGGAGCTGGCGGGGGCGTAGCGCCTCTTCCCGCGCCGCGCATCCCGCGGACGGGCGATGCAACAGAAAGATCGCATCAGCCGCTCGAAATTTGACCATTTGAGGGTTTACATTAAGCCTCAGTTACGTCTAGAGTGATGCAGGTTCGGCGGAAGCCGGGCCGATTCCGCAAGATTCTCCCCTCTCTTGCGCTGCCAATCTGGCCGATAGTGTAGGTATGCGAGCCGCCGCTCGGCGTCTCTCAGCACGAGGTGCAATGGCCCACAAGTCAAACCGAGGCAAGCGGCGCGGTCCGGCGCGCGATGGCGCACGTCCGGCGGCCACGCCACCCGCGGCCGATCGGTACCAGAAGTTCCTGCCGGAGTGGATGCGCGGCAACAACGCCGCCGCCATGCCACCGCGGCCGCCGCGCCCCCGGCGCGCGCGTCCCGCACGCCCGGCGGGCGGGTACACGCCCGGCAAATTCGCCGTCAACGAATAGTTCGGTCGCAAGTAGCAGGTCGAAGGTCGCAGGTCAGCCTGCGGCCTCGATCCGCTTCCGGCTGCGTTGGGATGGAAGCGCTCGATCGTACGTAGCGGCGTAGCTTTAGCTCCGCCGGCTGGTACGGTCCCAGATCGCAGGTGGTGACGCCTGCCGTGCGCGGCCGCATCGATCCACGCCGCGTCGACCTTCCTCTCGCTCCTCGCTCCTCTATCCTCGCTCCTCGAATTGGACAGCCGTCCGGCAGGGTCTTAGGCTGAACGTATGGAGATCGACCGCGCGCCGGAGCTCGACGCTCCCACGCTGATCGCATCGTTCGAGGGCTGGAACGACGCCGGGCAGGCTGCGACGACCGCCGTGCGGTACCTCGTCGACACGTGGCATGCGAAGGCCTTCGCGCGTGTCGATCCCGAGCAGTACTTCTCGTTCACGGACACGCGGCCGACCGTGCGGATCGTCGATGGCACGACGCGCGAGGTGCGCTGGCCGAAGATTGAGTTCTACTGGCGAAAAAACGTCGACCCGGTGCCGGATGTCGTCCTGATGCCGGGCGCGGAGCCGAACCTCAAGTGGAAGACCTTCTGCGGCGAGATGATCGACCTCGCGCGGTCGGTCGGCGCGCGCCGCATCTTCACGCTCGGCGCGCTCGTGACCGACGCGGTGCACACGCGGCCGGTGCCGCTCACCGGCTTCGCGAGCGATCCGGAGCTGCAGACGAAGTTCGAGGCGCGCAGCATCACGCGGTCGAGCTACGAGGGCCCGACGGGCATCGTCGGCGCGCTGCACGAAGCGTGCGTGCGAGCCGGCATGCCGGCGGCGAGCCTCTGGGGTGCCTCGCCGTACTACCTCGGCTCCACCCCGAACCCGAAGACCGCACTCGGCCTGCTCGAGGCGATCGACGAAGCGCTCGGGCTCCAGCTCAACCTCAACGAGATGTCGATCGTGGCCGACGAGTTCACGCGGCAGGTGTCGCTCGCGGTGCGCGACAACGCCGAGGTGCAGGAGCAGATCCGCGTGCTGGAGCAGCGCTACGACGAGCGCGGCGCGCAGCAGCAGCCGCCGGAGACGCAGACGGAGTTCCCCCCGACCGGCGCGATCATCGCCGACCTCGAGCAGTTCCTCCGGAAGCAGCGGGAGGATGAGGGCGAGTAGCGGCGTTCGCCGCTACGGCAGACCGCAGACAACAGACAACAGACAACAGAAGCTGCGATGGCTGACCCATCGCGTAGCCGATGACACGCCGGCAACGCCCCCTGATGTCTGCTGTCTGATGTCTGTTGTTGCTCGATTGCCGATGGCCGTGCGGCCGGGCGACGAGCCTGGTTCGCAGCGTGAGCCGTCGGACGCTACCGATAATTCCCGAACTTCAACTCCACATCGTAGTCCTGCTGGCGCAGGAGGGCGATGACGTCCTGCAGCTCGTCGCGTGAGGGGGCGGAGACGCGCACGGCGTCGCCCTGGATCTGCGACTGGACCTTCTTGAACTTCGAGTCTTTGATCAGCTTGACGATCGCCCGGGCGGTCTCCTGCGAGATGCCCTGCTTGAGCTCGACCTCCTGGCGCACGGTTCCGCCGGACGCCGGCTCGACCTTGCCGCGATGCAGGTTCTTCACGGGGACCTTGCGGCTGATCATGCGCTCGCGGAGGACGTTCCAGAGCGCGTTGAGGTAGAAGTCGTCGGAAGCGGCGAGGCGCAGCTTCGCATGCGGCCGGTCGTATTCGATCTCGGCCTTCTGGCCTTTGAAGTCGTAGCGCTGGGCGACTTCCTTCTTCGCCTGGTTGACAGCGTTGTCGACCTCCTGCAGGTCGACGTCCGTGGTCACATCGAACGACTCGGTCTTCGGCATGCGATCAGGGTAGCGGCTGGCAGCGGCACGCGCGACGCGTCCGGCTCGCCGACGCGCTCGCGCGTCCCACCGCGCGGCAGCAGTCCATCTTCCATCCTCTATTGTCCATCTTCGCGCTGCACGCAGCGCCTGGCGCCGGGCGCAACACGACGCGGTCGCGATGCGCGTGCTCGCCGCCCCGGCGCTACCCCGCCTTCGCTGCCTTCGGCGGCGCCGTGCGCGGCTGCAGGTTGGCGCACTCCTTGCACAGCGGCAGGCCGCCCGTGCCGGCGATGCGCTGCTGTTCCGGGATGTGCACCGCTATCGAGCAGTTCGTGTGGTCGTGGTACACCCGGCCCCGCTCCGTGTGGAACGCGGTGTTTGTCGCCAATGTTGTTGCCCCTCCCTGATGTCAAGAGCAGATTAGGCGACTGGTCGGTATCTGTCGATATGCCGCGCCCGGCACGACGCGGCCGGTGCGGCCGGCGTCAGGCCGTGAGGTAGCCGAGGCGCGTCATCAGCCGGCGCGTCACGCTCTCGAACACCTCGTAATCCTGCGCGCCCGTCATGCGGAAGCCGCCGGTGAAGATGAACGCCGGCGTCGCCACGATCTCGTCCTCGCGCGCCTGGATGGTGATCTCGTCGATGCGCGCCGCGTAGCGCTCGTCCGCCAGCGCCTGCCGCAGCCCCTGGTCGTCGACGCCGCACGCGCGCGCGATCTCGCACAGCACGTCCGGGTCGCCGATGTCGCGCGCGTCCTCGAAGTACGCGCGGAACAGCGCGCCGTGGTACGCCTCGAAGCCCCCGTGGTCGCGCGCGAATTCGGACGCTTCCAGCGCGATATGCGAGTTTGCGACGACGCGCGGCATCCGCATCGCGAGCCCCGATGCGTCGGCGAGCGCGATGATGTTGTCGCGGTACGCCCGCGCCCGCTCTTCGCCCCCGAGGCGCCCGTCGAGCCGGGCGCCGGTGCGGGGCGTCTCAGGATGCAGCTCGAACGGCCTCCACTCGACGTCGATGTCGAACGCCGCCCGCAGCCGCTCGATCCGCTGGTGCCCGATGTAGCACCACGGACAGACGTAGTCGGAGTACACGACGATCGTGAAGCGCTCCGGCAGGGCGTCCGGCGTCTGTTCCATGACCGCATGCTACCGTGCGTTCCGACGAACCGCGGAGGCGCCAGGTGAACCGGCCGCTCGCCGAGATGTTCCGCTACAACCGCTGGGCGAATCTCGTGCTGCTCGAAGCCTGCCGCGCGCTGCCGAACGAGCAGCTCGACGCCCGCGACCCCGGGGCGTCGGAAGCTCCACCTCGACGCGTGGTCGTACGCGCCGGCCGTGGGCTTCGGACAGGATGTCTCAGCCTGCGCGGTCTTGACGCCGAACACTTGACCGTAGTATGTATCGTGACACGTTACTCCGCATACAAGGGAGGCGGCCCAAATGGCGCTGCGCACGGACGAACTTGCCGCCGGCTGCACTGAACGCGAACTACAGATAGCGAGGCTGATCGCGCTGGGCATGAGCAACGCTTCAATCGCGACTACCCTTTCGATCTCGGAAAACACCGTGCGGTTTCATCTGAAGGAGTTGTACGCGCGGCGCGGCAGTTCCTCCCGCGCGGGCCTCGCTGCGAGTTTTGCCCGTTGCGAGCTTGGTACGAAGGCAACGCGCGTGCATTAACACAGACGGTCCAAGACTACCGCCACCGGTAGGCTCAACAGCACCCGGCGGGTGTAATGTCGGCACGTTGTGTGTATTACGCGGAGGAGCGCCGTCGTGACTCGCCGACTGGTCGCAGCGTTAACCAAACTGTTCGTCATTTCGCTCGTCGTACTCGCTGCTGCGAACACGTCCTCGCACACCGCGCCTGCGGCAGCAGCACCTGTCGCGTCGATTCAAGCGGATATCGAGGGCGAGCCGACAACCGCGCAAAGCAGCGCGTTGCAGACACTCGATGTCGACGCGACCGCCGTGCCTGTCGCGGGTGCACATATTACCGTTAGCGCACTCGGCCTCGCCGCAACGACAGGCGCTGCGGGCAAGGCCGTCATCGGTGGTGTCCCGATCAGTGAAGACATCACCGAACCTACTCGCATAGATATCGTAGTCTCCGCGCCCGGCTACGCAACGTTCACGTATCATTCGGCCCCCATCTCGCGCGCGGGACTCATCCTCACGCCAGTTCTCAACCAGGTCGCTCGCGTGGACGACCTCAGTGGACCACCAACCGAGCCGATCGCCGGTCCAGCACAACCAGACTCGGCGTCCCCGTCGGCGGCAAGCTCGACGAGTTGTTCAAATTGGACAGTAACGTCCGCGCCCCCCAACGTCATTCGCGTATACAGTGATAATCCAAAGCACGGTGCCGACTACCACATACACACGGTCGACTTCCAGTCATACGTGCAACACGTGCTACCGCGTGAGTGGGAGTCCGGCTGGCCAACCGACTCACTTAGAGCAGGTGCCATGGCAGTCAAGATGTACGGCTGGTACCACGTCAACAACTGGCGCGGCGGACAGACAAGCGAAGGCTGCTACGACGTCGACTCTCTGCCATACAATTATCAAGTGTGGGATCCGGCCATCGGCGCACCCGATACGGACGCAGCCGTGCGGGACACATGGGACTATTACCTCGTCTACGCGTCCAGCGGAACGCCATATTCAACGAACTTTGGAAGCGGGACAACAGGGGACGCGTGTGGCGACCTGGACGGCCAGTCGCCGCCATGGATGTCGCAATGGGGCACCGTAACATGCGCGAACCAAAGCAAGCCTTGGTACGATATCCTACTGAACCGCTATTACACGTCAGGCAACGGTAGCCCAGCCTCAACCCTCGTACATGGGCCGTTCGCGACGGCGTCGGGGGCGGAAGGCCTTACCGGCTTGTCCCCATACATCACACCATCGTCGAACTCACAAGTTACGGTGCACTGGACGGGTACGAGCGGGATCGACTACGAACTCTGTTTCGACGGAACGCTCACGGGAGAGTTCGACATCTACTGTGAGTACCTGGGGAACGGCATAGGTAGTTGGACTCAGGCGACGCCGGCTGGAGATCAGAGTTACCTGTACGTTCGGTTGTTAGCGTGCCAATCTGGCTATTGCTCGGCGATTCGAGCAGGCGGCATCGAGAACCGGTCGCTTAACGGGAACAACTTCTACGGTACTGCGAGTTACATCTGGCCCTATAGCACCGTCTATGTCGGAGAGCGCAACTATTCATCTCTGGGATCGGGTGCCGAGCTTTGGGACGGGGTACCAGGGTTCGGTGGAACCAGGCAGGTCGTTTGCAACGTGTTTCCATCACCGGATTGTGGCCCCGATAGTTGGGTCGCCTCGTCGCTGTCCTGGTATGTGACGGTGACCCAGAGTATTGAGAACCCGGCTGATACCGCACCGATTCGCGTGGTGCCTGACTCGGTAGGGGAGTGATGCGATTTATTCTGTTAACTGCGGCATTTGTGGCGGTGTGTTGCCTCTTGCTACTGCCGGTGCATGCGCGCGCGCAGGCGACGCCACCTGCGGCGCGGGAGTTCGGGTACAGGGTGCAGGTAGAAGGCCCAGCAGACCTCGCTGCCGGCGATGAGGTCACGTACCGTGTGACGTACACCCTCGTTGACCCGTCTTGGAGAGCCGGGTTGGGCATGGAATTCTCCTGGCCGTCCGCAGACGCGTCTCTGGTCTCGACCAGTACGGTAGCGGGTTCGCCCGGCACGGCCACGCAGCCACCGGGCCTCGCCGGTGCGGGGCGGGGCGCGTTCCGCTGGGACTCCAACACGACGGGACAGGCGCGTTGTCCGTGGTCTTGCGGATCAGCGACGGTTTTACCGGCGATCTTACGGTGGAACTCGGTTTCGCCGGCACCGAGATCCACTTGCCCTCCGGTTCCGTTACGAGTGCGACGACCCGCGTGGCCGCGTCGCTTCCGCCAACGGGAAACCCGGGGCGCGCGAGTCGAGCCGACCCCACGCACGGCGTCGACGCCGCACTTCTCGCCGCCGCGTGGCTGGGCGCGCTCGGCGCTGCTATCGCAGGCGCGGGACTCCGGGCTCGCTGGCTGCCGCAGCCGCTCGTCTCCCGAGCTGGGCGAAGTCGGTCGGCTTCGGCCAGGAAGTGTGAGCCCGCGTGCCGCGCTACGCCGCGCGGCCGAGGAACTTGCCCGCGAGCCCGCTGATCTTCTGCGTCAGGTCGTCGCCCTGCGGCACCTGGTGGTGCGGCGTCAGCTCGTCGACGGCGTGCGGCAGCAGCTTCGCGATTGTCCCCGAAGCCTCGGACTCGGAGACGCCCGCGCCCTGCGCCACCTGCTGGATGTGCTGCTGCCCGAGCGCCTGCTCGACCTGCTCGCCGCTCACCTGCTGGTTCTCGCCGTTCCCGACCCAGGACTTCGCCTGCTCGCCCATCCCGTGCTGCTCGAACTTCGAGATGAGACCCTGCACGCCGCCGAGGCCGCCTCCCGGCTTGAGCAGGTTGAGCAGCTGCCCGAAGATCGCCCCCTCTTTACCGCCGCCGAGCATCTGGCCAAGCATGCCTGCCATGACTCTTCTCCCTCGTGCATTCGTCTCCGGCCTCTCCCTGCGAGTGTCGCGAGCGCGCAGCGCCGCGCCAATCGCCCGTCACGGCGACGCGATCGGATCCGTCACACGGACGCGATGAAGATCGACCCGTCGCCGTACGTGCGCGCCGCGCCGGCGTACCGCGCGATCACCGCCGAGAGCGCGCCCGACTCGCGATCGCGGCGCATGCGCTCGAGCCCGGCTTCGGGCAAACGCTGCAAGACCGCGGTATTGCGCGCGGCCTCATCGTCGAGGAGGTGGTCGGGGAAGCGCTTGAGCGCCTGGAACGAGCCGTCGGCCGAGTCCTCGTACACGAACCGGCGCACCTCCACCGCGGCGAACCCGGCGCCTCGCAGCTCGTCGACGATCTCCGCCTCGGGCTGATAGCGCGGCTGGCGCTCGAGCAGCGTCGGGAAGTACTCGACGACCCAGTCCCCGCGCTGCGTCTCTTCGGTCGAGACCTTCACCACGAACGGCCCCGCGCGCAGCACGCGCAGCGCCTCGCGATACGTGGCGAGGCGATCCGCGATGTGCCGCGCGACGTTGATCGAGACGGCGCAATCGAACGAGCGGTCGCGAAACGGCAGGTGCTCGGCGCTCGCCGCCATCGCGCCGATGCCCTTGGCGCCGGCCCGCGCGGCCATCTCCACCGACACGTCGCACAACGTCGCGCGGAAACCGGCGTCCATGAACGACGCCGCGAAGTTCCCGGTGCCGCCGCCGATGTCGAGCAGTGCGCGGCCGGCGGATGGGCCCAACGCGACGAGGATCGGCCGCAGCACGCTCAGGCTGATGCCGCGTGTGCGGTCGTATGTGCCCGCCCACCGGTCGAAGTCGATCCGCTGCGACGTCACGACAGCAGGCCCGCCACTCGCCGCGCGATCGCGAGGCTCGCCGTCATCCCCGGCGACTCGATGCCGCCGAGGTGCACGTACCCACGATCGTGCCAGATCAGGAAGTCGGCGATCGGTCCGCCCGGGCGCTGCAGCTTCGGGCGATACCCGACCTGCCCCGGCGCGATGTCCTCGTCTTGCAGGTCAGGCAGGTAGCGCTGCGCCGCGGCGAGGAAGTCCGCCCGGCGCAGGTCGTCGGCGCGGTAGTCGAGCGGCACGCCGTCGTCGAGCCACTCCGTGTCCGGCCCCAGGTGCACGAGCCCGCCGGCGTCGATCGTCACGTGCACGCCGAGCCCGCCCTTCGCATGCTCGGGCACCGGGTACACCAGGTGGTTCAGCGCGCGCGCCTTCGCCGGCGTCACGATGTCGTAGTAGCGCCCCTTGTTCACCGACTGCCGGATCGCGGGCGACGCGTCGCTGCCGTCGAGCGGGTACCCGAGCATCGCCCCGACCGCCGGCGCGCCGAGCCCCGCGCTGTTGACGAGCGTCTCCGCCCGCACCGACGTCGCACTGCCGTCCGGCGCCGTCATCCGCACCTCGAACCCGCCGTCGATCCGCTCGACCGCGATCATGTCGTGCTTCAGCGCGAGCCAGCCGCCGCGCGCCTCGATCGCATGCTCGTACGACGCCATCAGCTGCAGCTGGTCGATGACGCCGGTGGTCTTCGAGTACAGCGCCGCGACGCACCGCACCGAAGGTTCGAGCTCGCGCCGCGTCGCCGCGTCGTCGATCATCGACATGCCCGGCACGCCGTTCGCCGCGGCCTGCGCGCGCACGCCCTCGAGCGTGTCGAGCTCCGTCTCGTCGACGGCGATGATCAGCTTACCGAGGCGGACCGCCGGCACGCCGTGCTCATCCGCCCATGCGTACAGCAGCGGGTTGCCTTCGATGCACAGCGTGTGCTTGAGCGAGCCTGTCGGGTAGTAGATGCCGGCGTGGATGACGCCGCTGTTGTGCGAGCTCGTCTCCAGACCCGCGCGCTCGTGCCGCTCGATGACCGCGACCTGCCGCGTGCGCGCCAACTCCACCGCGCACGCGAGCCCCACCACTCCGCCGCCGACCACGGCCACGTCGAGATCCATGCCGGCAGGGTATCGGACGCTGGAAGATGGAAGATCGATACTGCTAGGTGGTGATCCGCCGTCGGACGGCTTCGCGCTTGATACGTCAGACGCGCGTGGCGTCGGTCGCGGTATAGAACTGGCGCGCCCAGTGGCGGTAGCGGCCGACGGGGCCGTCGCCTGCCGCGAGGATCGGCGGCTGCACGTAGCGCTTGTGGTTCCAGATCGTGAAGTCCTGCTCGACGTCCTGGGCCGCACCGCGCAGCGTCATGCGCGCCACGATCTGGTTGACGATCGGCTGTGGCACGAAGCGAAGCATCGGCACCGTGCGCGCGTCGACGTCGCCGTGCAGGCTGAACGCCACGCGCAGGCGAATGCGCGCGCCGTCCACCGGCGTCGAGAGCACGAACATGCGGCCCCGCATCGCGAACACCGGGACGCTCATCTCTACGAGAGAGTAGCCGAGGCCCCAGACGTGCACTTCGAACTCGGTGCGCACGGGCTTGCCGAGCAGGCCTTTCGGGCGCGTCATCGCGTAGCGCGCGTTCAGGTACGGGCCATCGACCACGGCGTCGGCGAGCGTCTCGACATCGGTGTAGCCGTGGATCTGCGAGAAGTGCCCGAAGTCCACGCTGTTCTCCGTCGTCTCCTGCGGATGGCCGCGCAGCGACCACTCCTTCGTGATCAACGGCGACCAGCCGCGCGTGCGGAGGGGCGGCGGAGCCCACGCCGGCGCGCCGTCTTCGGCGTCGTGCCAGGCGAGGACGATGCCGTGCGACTCACGGACGTGCAGCATCCGCAGCCGCGCGAGCGGCGGTGACTTCGTGCCGTACGGGACCAGCGTGCATTCGCCGTCGAGGTCGTAGCGGAAGCCGTGGAACGGGCAGCGGATGCAGTCGCCGTGGACGGTGCCGCCGTAGCCGAGGTGGGCGCCGAGGTGCGGACAGTAGGCGTCGGCCGCGGCGGCGACGCCCGAGGCGGTGCGATACAGCACGATCTCGTGTCCGGCGAAGGTCACCGGGCGGACCTCGCCGCGCTTCAGTTGATAGGAGAAGGCCAGCGCGTACCAACCGTTGGGGAACGGCGGCAGCAGCGCCGGTGCGCCGCGGGCGGGCAAGCTGTCCTGTTCGATCATGCGCTTGTCGAGGGAGTGTAGCGCGTGAGCGCGAGACACAGGCGACGTGCGCGATGGCACGCGTGTAGGCTGTCCGCGATCGGTAATATGGCGCACCACGACATCACTGCGGGACGGAATCCACGCCGGCGGCGGCGCGCGTAGATCAGACAGGAGGAGCGTGATGAAGACGCGAAAGATGCTTTCCGGCGAGGAGGGACACGGCGCGCCGCTCCCGGCGGCGCTGCTCGGTGCGGCGGGGGCGATCGTGCTCGGGATCGGCGCGGCGAACGGCACCGGCTGGCTCGCGGTGGTCGGCGGCATCGTGCTGGCCGTGGGGATCCTGGCGACGCTTGTCGTCAACCACGTGACGGTCGACTACGACATGTACGCCCGGCTCGAAGCGCTCGAGAAGCCGAACCGGGGCGCGCCCATACCCTAGGGCGCGCCGCCCATCACGCCGGTGGGAGCCTCGGCAATCTGGGCGATCGCCTCGCTCACGACCGCGTACGGCGAGTGGCCGGAGAGGGTGAAGAGCGCGCGGGCCAGCTCCTCGATGCTGTAGGGCCCGTGGCGGGTCGCCATCAGCGCATTCATATCGACGCTGTAGATGTTTCGGCGGCCGTCCTTCTTACGCGAGATGATCGCGTCGTCCTCGAGCGCCCGCAGGATCGATAGCGCCGCCCGCTCGGTGATGCCGACGGACCCGGCGATCTCGCGGAGGGTCGAGCGGTTGTGCTCGGTGATGTGGATGAGGACGAGTGCATGGTTGGTAAGCAGCGCCCATCGAGCGGTCAAGGGAGGCCTCCAGGGCGGGGGATGAGAATGTTGACAGGATTCGTAAGCGAGAAATACAATACTAGTAACCAGTTTCCGGAAACGTTCTTGTTACGACAGGTTTCCGGTTTGCAACGTCCGGTTTTCGGCTTCTACTTAGCCCCATGGCCGGGATGTTGTCAAGAACCCGAAGGAATTCGGTCGCGTACGGCAGCCGCGCCGCGCGTGGGGGGAGTGGGGAGGCGGCGGAGTCAAACGCCCCGTCAGGGCGGCGGAAGGGTGTGGGCAGGATGCTCATCCTGGTACGGAAAGTGCAGCAGTCCATCTGGATCGAAGGCGATATCCACGTCAAGGTCCTGAGCGTCGAGCGCGACCGGGTGAAGCTCGGTATCACCGCGCCCGGTGATGTCAAGGTGATGCGCGAGGAGCTGTTCGGCGATGACGGTGCGCCGGTCGATTCGGTGCCCGCGCGCGAGGCTGAGCCCCGCGAGAACCACCGCGCGGCGTCCTAGCTAGACCTCGTCCCGTCGGTCCTGCGCGGCGACGGCGATGCCAAGCATCCCGGGCCCGCCGTGCACGCCCAGCACCGGGCCGAAGCGTCCAACGACGAAGCGGGCGTCCGGCCGTGCCTGGCGCGCGCGTTCGGCGAGTCGCTCGGCGTCTTCGGGCGTCGTCGTGTGCAGTACGACGATATCGCTCACCTCTTCGAAGCTCGTCGCCAGCGACAGCAGCTCTTCGATCGCCTTGCCGCGCGAGCGGGCCCGGGACAGCGGGTGCGTCTCGCCGTCCTTCACGGTCAGGATCGGCTTCAGCCGAAGCATGCCGCCAAGGAACGCCGTCGCCCGTCCGATGCGGCCGCCGCGCCGCAGGAAGTCGAGCGTCTCGAACGCCACCGCGACGTGCACCTGGCGCGATGTCTCTTCGGCCACGCGCGCGCACTCCTCGCGCGATGCGCCGTCGCGCGCGGCGCGCGCCGCGGCGATCACGCACAGGCCGAGGCCCATCGACGCGGAGCCCGAATCGACGACGCTGATGCGATCGGGCGCGACCTCGGCCGCCGCGCTGCTGGCGGTGTTCACCGTGCCGCTGAACTTGTGCGACAGATGCACGGACACGACATCGCCGCGCGATGACAGGTGCTCGTACGCGTAGCGAAAGAGCGCGGGCGGCGGCAGCGATGTCGTCGGCAGCACCTTCGTGAGGGCGAGCCGCTCATAGAACTCGTCCGCCGTCAGGTCGATGCCGTCGCGGTATCGCTCATCGCCGAACGAGATCGTCAGCGGCACAACATCGATCCGCAGCTCGCGCGCGATGTCCGCGGGGATGTCGGCGGTGCTGTCGGTGACGACGTGTACGGTCAACTATTCCACGCCGATCAGGTACGCATACTGCGGCTGCCCCCCGCGCACGACTTCGACCTCGCACGCATCGCGCGCGCGGATGTCGTTGGCGACCGCTTCAGCCTGCGCCTCGTCGATCTCCTCGCCGTAGTACAGCGTGACGAGCGGCGCCTCACGTCGGGCGACCATCTGCCCGATCGCCGCATGCACCGCAGCCTCGATGCTGTCTTCGGCGACCGTCAGATCGCCATCGACGATGCCGATCGCCTGGCCCTCGCGGATCGCGCGACCGTCGATCGTCGTCGTGCGCACGGCGTGCGTGATCTCGGCTGCCGCGATGCCCGCGACCGCCTGCTCCATCGCGCGCACGTTGGCGTCGAAGGGCTCTTCCGCGTTGAGCGCGACCAGCGCGGCAACCCCCGCCGGTACGCTGAGCGCGGGCACGACGCTGACGTCGGCCTGCGCCGCCTCGGCCGCCTGCCGCGCGGCGAGCACGATGTTCTTGTTGCCTGGCAGGACGATCACGCGGGCGGCGCCGGTCGCGTCGATCGCCCGCGCGATCTCGCCGGCGCTCGGGTTCATCGTCTGGCCGCCGTGGACGACGACCGCGCCCAGCGATCGCAGCAGCTCGCCGAAGCCGTCGCCCGCGGCGACTGCGACGACGCCGATCTTCGTGCCGGCGCGAGGCGGCGCGCCATCGAGCCGGCCGACGAGTGCATCCATCTGCGCCTGCATGTCGTCCGCCTTCTCCTGCGTCACGTCGCCGATCGTCCGCGCGTAGGCGAACACCGGCTGCGGGTCGTCCGTGTGGATGTGCACGCGGGCGGCCGCGCCCTCGCCCGTGACGAGCAGGCTCGTGCCCATCTCGGCGAGGCGGGCGCGCAGGTCGGCGGTGTCGAGCGAGGGCGCGTTGAGCACGAACTCCGTGCAGTACCCAACGGCGCCGTCCTCGTGCAGCCGCTGTCGCGCGGCGAGCCAGCGCGGGTCGATGGCCCCGCCCTCGACGGCGACGCTGACGGGCTCGCCGCGCAGCGCGCGCAGCATGCCGGCGAGCAGCACGTACAGGCCCTCGGCGCCGGCATCGACCACGCCGGCCTCCTTGAGCACCGGCAGGAGCTCCGGGCTGTGCTCGACCGCCGAACGCGCGCCTTCGACCGCCCCCGCGAGCGCCTCTTCGAAGCTCGTGCCGCTGTCGGCGGCGACGCCCGCGGCGTGTGCCGCCTCGCTGATCGCGGTGAGGATCGTGCCTTCCTTCGGCGCCGAGACGAGGCGGTAGGCGGCGGCGCGGCCGCGCTCCAGGCCGGCGGCGAACGCCGAGGCATCGAGCGTGCCGGCGGGCGGCATCGCGGCAAGGCCGGTGAGGATCTGCGAGAGGATGACGCCGGAGTTGCCCTTCGCTGCCATCAGCGCGGCATCGGCGGCCGCGCGCAGGACGGCGGCGGCGCCGCGGTCCGCCGCCGCGCGGGCGGCGTTCGCGGCGGCCTTCGCGGTGCTCGACATGTTCGTGCCCGTGTCGCCGTCGGGCACCGGAAAGACATTGATCGCGTTGATGGCATCGGCCTGCTGTTCGAGCGCGGAGGCGCCGCCGGCGAATGCGCGGGCCAGCGCGTCGCCATCGAGCGCGGCGGGGGCGCGGCGGTCGGCCGGAGTGGTCATCTTGCGATCATTGCCTCAGGACGCCCCATCTCGCTATGATGCTCCGGCCCGATTCTATCACGGCGCCCGTGCGCCATTGAGGTAACAACTATGCCTGCGATCTGCGCAGTCTGCGGCAAGGGCACGACCTTCGGCCGCAACATCCGCCACCAGCACTCCGGCCGGTGGGTCCGCAAGGCCCCCAGGACGAACCGCACGTTCCGCCCGAACCTCCACAAGCAGGTCGTGTACGTGAGCGGCGACGCCGTGCGCGTCAAGATCTGCACGCGCTGCCTCCGCAGCCAGACGAAGGCGTAGCCGCTGGCGCTAGTCGGTGGTCGGTAGTCGTTGTGGCGGAACCCCGGGGCGATGCCGCCCAGCAAGATTCTCGAGCAAAACAGGGGCGAAGCTTCGCCCCTGTTTTTGTTTGGCGCCGGGCGTCATTCGATGTGGTGCGTCGCCGCAGATCGGCTGCGCAGCTGCGCCGCCGTGATCGCCAGCAGCGCGACGGCGAGGAGCGCGAGCACGACGATGCCGGCGATCTCCGCCGGCCCCTCGATGCGCCCCCAGTGTGCCCCGAGCGCGGCGCCGAGCCAGACGAATGCCGCGGACCACACGAGCGAGCCTGCGAATGTCGCCACGGTGTACGACGGCAGCGGTACCGCGAGCATGCCGGACACGAAGCCGACGTACGTGCGGACGACCGGCAGCAGCCGCGCGACGAACACCGCCCACGCGCCAGAAGAGCGGATGCGGCGCTCGGCGGCGTCGATATCGGATTCGTGGACGAGCACGTAGCGTCCGTAGCGCCGCACGAGCGGCCGTCCGCCGCGCCGGCCGGCTTCGTACAGGAGGAGTGCGCCGAGCGTGTTGCCCGCCGCGGCCACGAGGCTAACGCCGGCGATGCCTTCGAGCCCAAGATGGTGGTCGCGGACGATCGACCAGCCGGCGACGGGCAGGATCACCTCGCTTGGCAGGTGGATCGCCATGCTCTCGCAGGTCATCATCAGGAAGACGAGGAGCCACTGGAAGGCGAAGTGCGCGTGTCGGAGCGGGTAGTAGATCGCGACGACGGCAGCGCCGCCGATCATCGTCGTAAGCGCGATCGCGACGGCGGTCGCGCTGATCCGGTAGAGCGCGGCGTGGCCTGGCTTGACCGTCGGCTCGGCGCTCTCCATCCCATGCATTATCGCGGCGCGCCGTCGCCGCGGCTATCCATCGAGGCGCAATGCTCATCGGACTGATCAGCGACACGCACTACCCGGAGGCTGGACCGCTGTGGGACTGCGCGTACGAACGGCTCGCCGCTTCGGACCTGATCCTGCACGCCGGCGACCTGCACCAGGTCGAGGTGCTGGACTGGCTCGAGGAGCGCTGCGGTGTGCCGGTGCTCGGCGTGCGCGGCAACGGCGACGACGGCGGCGGCGGCCGCCCCCTCTGCGCTGACGACGCGCGGCTCAAGCTGGCGCAGGTCCTGCGCATCGAAGGGCTCCGCGTCGGAATGACGCACGACGCGACGCTGCCCGAGTGGCCGCCGCATCGCACGCTAGAGACGATCATGGACCACGAGTTCGGCGGCCGTGTGGACGTCTTCGTGCACGGCCACACGCACGTGCCGCAGGTCGAGGAGCTGCGCGGCGTGCTGCTCGTGAATCCCGGCAGCCCAACCTACCCCCGGAACATGGACCGCAGCCACGGCACCGTCGGCTTCCTCGAGATCATCGAGGGCCGGGCGCGCGCGTGGATCGAGCAGTTGGTGGCGGAGGGATGACATCGGGATGACCGAGTACGCGTTGTACCTGGAATCGGGGCCGAAGATGCGCACGACGATGGCGCACGTCTTCGGCCTGCTCGGCTGCACCGCTTCCGGGCCCACGACGGGCGAGGCGCTGGAAGCGGCGCCGGAGGAGATCCGGCGCTTCCTCGAGTTCCTTCGTCAGCACGGCGAGAAGGTCGACCTGCGCTCGAAGATCACGACAAGCGTTGCGGCGCACGTGATGGAGGGCTCGTGGATCGGCTATGGAGATCCGGCGCCCGGCTTCGCGCCGGACTTCGGCCCGCTCACGCCGAAGGAGCGTGACCTGCACCTCCGGCGGCTCGACTGGATGCGCGCCGACTTCGCCGAACTGCTCTCCCGCGTCAGCACGAAGCAACTGACGACGAAGCCCGCGAGCGGGCGCGCGCTCAGGCCGATTGTCGAGCACGTCGCGGGCGCTGACGCGGCGTACCTGCGCGCGACGGTCGGGCCGTTCGCCGAGCTGCGGGAAGCGACGAAGGCCGTCGAGCGCGCGGACGTGCCGCTGGTCGATGCGCTACGGTCGTTGTGGGCGGTGTCGCACGTGCGGCTCGCGGCGATGGACGAAGACGAGCGCACACGCATGGTGCGCCACGGCGAGAAGATATGGACCGCGCGCCGCGGCATGCGCCGCATGCTCGAGCACCAGTGGGAGCACCTGCGAGAGGCGGAACGCCGGTTCGATGCCAAGCGGTAGGGAACGGCCTGCCGCACGGCGCCGCGCTTACGAGCGCGATGTTGGAGGTTAGATGTTGGATGTTGGACCAGCGTCCATCGTCCATCCTCTATCTTCCACCTTCATGTACGTACGCGAGCCGCGGATTCGTCAGCCCGCTCTCGTTCCTCGCTCCTGTCTCCTCGTTCCTCAACCGGGCGGCCAACCGAGCGCGTCGAGGTCGCGTTGCGCCGGGCGGTCAATGTCCACCTGCAGCGCGTTGAGCGCGCGTGACACCAGGTTGTAGTAGCCAGTGACCAGCGTCAGCTCGACGACCTCTTCCGCATTGAGGAAGCCGGCGACGGCGGCGTACGTCGCGTCGGTGACCGATGATGTCGCCGTGAGCTCGCCCGCATAGTTGAGTACCGCCATCTGTCGCGCGTCGAACAGGCCCTGGTGCGGGGTGGCGACGGCGCGGATCTGTGCATCGGTAAGGCCGGCGCGCCGACCGATCGAGATGTGCTGCGCGTATTCGTACGGCGCGCGGCATTCGGCGCCGACACGCAGGATCGCCAGCTCGCGCAGCGCCGGCTCGAGCTTGCCCTCTCCCAGGAAGTAGTTGCCCAGCTTCATGAAGCGCCGCAGCGCTTCCGGGCTGTGCGAGAACGCACGGAAGATGTTCGCCACGCCGCCGCGCTGCTCCATCCGTTCGAAGAGCCAGCGGTAGTCCTCGGGCAGGTCGTTGGTCTCGTTCAGCCGCACCCGCGCCATCTACGCCTCCTTCTCCTTCGGCAGCTCACGCTGCGCTTCGACGGCGATCGGCATCGCGCGCCGCTCCCATTCGTCGAGGTCGGTCGAGCCGCGGGCGCGGTACTTGTCCGCGACCGCCTTCCGGATACGGGAGTCGGTGTCGCGGTGCTCGGCGATGCGCGCCGTCGCGTCCCATCGCCCGTCGCCGATGCGCAGCTGCACAGCGGGCTCGCGCTCGAGGTTGCGGACCCAGTCGGATCGGTCGCGGCCGCCCGAGAGCATGTACAGCACGCCGTCGAGGATGGTGAACCAGATTTCTATCGTGTGGGGCTTACCCGATACGCGCCCGCGCGTCGTCAGGTAGCAGTAATCTTCCTGATCGAGGCCCGAATCCAGGTGCACGCACCCACCTTTCGTATCTGAAGATCGCGTATCCCCGGATTCAGCCGGGCGGCGGTCGGCGCCAGATCCGGTGCGGCGCTGCCGATCATGGAGGCGGGGATAGCCGTGCGCTCGATGCTGCCCTGCGCGCGGCCAGGGGTCAAGGGGAGCGAATGCGGCTGCACACCACCGCGCCGAAGCTGCGCCGCCTGGCGACATATGCGGGCATCGCGCTTTCCGTGCTCGCGCTGATGTCGGCGTGCCGGCACAACCCGCCGAACATCCCGGGCATCTACGAGAGTCCGGGGAGCGCGCAGAGCGGCGTCTCGGCCGAAGCCGTCCCGAACCTGCCCTCCGCATGGCCGTTCAGCACGCTGCAGCTCGGGATGGCGGACAGCCCCGGCGGGGCGGCGGCGCTCCGGCAGACGGCGCCCTTCGGCTTCCGGTACCAGTACCTCTCGGCGGGCGTGAACACCGGCAACGGCTGGGCGACGTGGAACCCGAACGGCGCCTTCGCGACGAACTACATCCAGGACTCGGTCGCCAACGGCATCGTCCCCGTGTTCACGTACTACCAGATGCGGCAGTCGCTGCCCGGAGCCAACGAGAGCGAGTCCGCGGGCAACTTCGACAACATGCAGAACACGCAGACGATGACCGCGTACTACAACGACCTCAAGCTCTTCTTCCAGAAGGCGGACGCTTTCCCGCAGAGCAAGGTCGTGCTGCAGGTCGAGCCCGACCTCTGGGGCTACCTCGAACAGAAGTCGTCGGGCGACGACGCGTCGACGGTGCCGGCGAAAGTGTCCGCTACCGGGCTCCCGGAGCTGGCGGGGCTGTCGGACACCGTCGCCGGCTTCGCACAGGCGATCAAGAAGCTGCGCGACACGTACGCGCCGAATGTCATCCTCGGCTACCACATGAGCCCGTGGGGCACCGGCGACGACTTCCAGTACAGCGACCCGTCGAACGCCACGATCGACGCCGAGGCGCAGCGGGCGGCGAACTTCTACGCATCGCTGCACACGGCCTTCGACGTCTCGTTCGCGGAGTTCAGCGACCGGGACGCGGCGTTCAAGCAGATCCAGTACGGCGACGGCGGCGCG
>DASUKS010000047.1:0-6267 GCA_036278595.1 Dehalococcoidia bacterium | reverse complement strand
GCTGCGCGCGCGCATCGATGGCGCCGCGCGCGACGAGCTGCGGCTGCGCGTGCGGCTTTCGGCGGCGACGCGCGGGGGCGAGCGGGTGCTTGCGGACGACGTGTATCGCGTCGAAGCCGGTGAGGTCGCGCGCGATCTCGGGCTCGTCGACCCGGGGCTCGATGCGGCCCGGGCGGCGCTCGCGTGGAGCCCGTCGAGCCCGACGCTGATCGATGCGCAGGTCGAACTTCTCGACGCACGCGGCGATGTGCTCGATTCGGTGCGGAGCTACACGGCGCTGCGATCGGTCGCGGTGGAGCGCGATGCCTTCCTACTCAACGGGCGGCCGTACCAGCTCCGGATGGTGCTCGACCAGGGGTACTGGCCGGAGTCGGGGCTCACGTCGTCTTCGGACGACGCGCTGCGGCGCGATGTCGAGCTGGCGAAGGCGATGGGCTTCAACGGCGTCCGCAAGCACCAGAAGATCGAGGATCCGCGGTACCTGTACTGGGCCGACCGGCTGGGGCTCCTCGTGTGGGACGAGATGCCGAGCGCGTACCGCTTCGCGCCGGAGGCCATGCGGCGTCTTTCGCGCGAGTGGACGGCGGCGATCGAGCGCGACGTGAGCCATCCGTGCATCGTCGCGTGGGTGCCGTTCAACGAGTCGTGGGGCGCGCCGGACCTGCCGGCCTCGCCGCGGCAGCGCGCGTACGTGCGGGCGATGTACGAGCTGACGAACGCGCTCGACGCATCGCGGCCGGTGATCGGCAACGACGGCTGGGAGCACGTCGCGTCGGACATCATCGGCATCCACGACTACGACAACGACGCATCGACGCTTGAGGCGCGGTACGCCGAAGCAGCGCGCATCGAAGACGTGCGGCCGGGCGGTCGGCGGCTGCTGGTCGACGGCTTCGAGCGCGGCGAGCAGCCGTACATGCTCACGGAGTTCGGCGGCGTCGCGTATGCGCGGGACGAAAGCGGCACGTGGGGGTACGCGCGGGCACGCACGGCGAAGGACCTGGCGGGGCGGTACGAGGCGCTGCTTGGCGCGGTGCATCGTTCGCCGCACTTCATCGGGTTTTGCTACACGCAGTTCGCGGACACGTACCAGGAGGCGAACGGGCTGCTGTTCGCGGACCGCACGCCGAAGTTCCCACTCGACGAGATGAAGGCGATCACGCGCGGGCAGCGGGCGCGCGTGGCGTAGCAATGGACCTGCTCATCGAGAATGCGCGGATCTGGACGGGCGACGTGGCCGCGCCGTGGGCGGAGGCGGCGCTCGTGCGCGAGGGGGTATTCGCGTTCGTCGGGCGGCGGGGCGACACCAAGCCGCCGGCGGGTGCGGAGCGCATCGATGCGGGCGGGCGGTTGATGCTGCCGGGGTTCGTCGACGGGCATGCGCACCTGTACGGGACGGGGATGGCGCTGGCGTCCGTCGGCCTGCGCGACACGAAGGACGAGGCTGACGCCGCGCGGCGCGTTCACGAGCGCGTGCTGGGCGGCGCCGCCGGTGCGTGGGTGTACGGCGCGGGCTGGGACCAGAACGACTGGCCGGACGCGCGCTTTCCGACGCGGGCGTCGCTCGACGCGATCGCGCCGGAGACACCGGTGCTGCTGACGCACGTTTCGGCGCACTGCGTGTGGGCGAACAGCGCGGCGCTGCGGGCAGCGGGCGTCACGCGCGAGACGCCGGACCCGGCCGGCGGCAGCATCGACCGCGACGCGGATGGGGAGCCGACGGGGGTGCTGCGCGACAACGCCATGGAACTCGTGCAGCGCGCGTCACCGCCGGCGAGCGCCGAGCAGCGGCGTGCCTACCTGCGGTCTGCGATCGCGCACGCGCACGGGCTCGGCGTGACGGCCGTGCACGCGATGGACGTCGGGCGCGGCGAGTGGGCGGCGCTGCAGGCGCTGCATGCGGACGGGGAGCTCTCGCTGCGCGTGCGGGCGTTCCTTTCGGCGCGCCGGCTCGATGCGTGGATCGCGGAGGGCGCGCGTAGCGGCGACGGCGACGAGATGCTGCGCATCGGCGGCGTGAAGTTCTTCGCCGATGGTGCGCTCGGTTCGATGACGGCGTGGATGCGCGAGCCGTACGAGGGCACGCACGACACGGGCATCGCGCTGCAGACGGCGGAGGAGCTTGGCGAGCGCGTCGAGCGCAGCCTGCGCGCGGGCCTGGCGCCGGCGATCCATGCGATTGGCGATCGTGCGAACAGCGAGGTGCTGGACACCCTCGAGCGGCTGCGGGAGGTGGCGCGGGAGCTGCCGCGGCGCATCGAGCATGCGCAGCTGCTAAACGCGCGCGATGTGCCGCGCTTTGCGGCGCTCGGGGTCACGGCATCAGTGCAGCCGGTGCACGCGACGCAGGACATGCGGGTGGCGGATCGGGCGTGGGGGAAGCGGTGCGCGACGGCGTACGCGTATCGGTCGCTGGTCGAGAGCGGCGCGAACGTGGCGTTCGGGTCGGACACGCCGGTGGAGACGATGGACCCGATCGCGGGCATCCACGCGGCGGTGACGCGCCGCGCCGCAGACGGCGAGCCAGCGGGCGGGTGGCATCCGGAGCAGCGGGTGTCGCTCGATGCGGCGATCGCTGCGTACACGCGCGGGTGCGCCGCGGCGGTCGGGGAGGAGCCGCGGGCGGGGCGGATCGCGCGCGGGCAGCAGGCGGACTTCGTGCTGCTGTCGGACGATCTGTTCACACTCGAAGACCCGATGCGGATGCTCGATGTGCGGGTGGAGGTGACCGCCGTCGGCGGGCGGGTGGTGTTTGGTCACCTGGAGGTTTGAGGTTGGAAGTTGGAGGGGGCGATCGTGAGATGACGATCTGTAGGCTAACGGAGAGATTCTTCGCTTCGCTGAGAATGACAGGGCCGGCGGCGGGTGGTGTACGCGATACGCGCTCCCGTGCGTACACCACCCGCCACACTCGCCTACAGCCCGCCGACCGAGCGCGGGTTGATGTTCTGGTTCATGCGGAAGAGGTTCTCCGGGTCGTACTCGCGCTTGATCGAGACGAGGCGGTCGTAGTTCTGGCGGTAGTTCGCGCGGACCTTGTCGCCGTCGTCCTCACCCATGAAGTTGACGTATCCGCCGGAGAGCGAGTGCGGCTCGAGTGCCTTGTAGTAGCCGCGCGCCCAGGCGATGTTTCGCTCGTTGTCGGCGGGGTCGGGCCAGATGCCGGCGATGACCGTCGCGAAGTTGGCCTCGCGGTACGCGAACGCGGTCGCGTCAGGTGCGACGTCGTGCACGGCGCCATTGATCGCGTAGATGTGCACTGCGGTGTTCATCGTCGGCGACTGCGCGCCGTGCTCGAGGTGCGCCGCGATGGCGCCGGCGTTGAGCTCGACGGCGTAGGAGGCCTTCCAGTACTGCTGCAGGCCGGCCGGTAGCAGCGCGTCGAAGAGCGCGTTGATCGCGAAGTACGGCATCGGCGCGACCATCTCGGCCACGATGGGTGCGACATCGCGGATCGGCGCGAAGACCGACTCTGCCTGTTCGGGCGCGCCCGCCCAGCAGGCGATGATCGCGGCGAACGTGCGGCCGTGGTCCTTCTCGGCGATGAACGGCAGCGGTGGCGCCACCTGGAACGCCGGGAAGAGCCCAAGCTCCCGTGGCGCGGTATGCACGTACTCGGCGTAGAACTTCAGGACGTCGGCGCCGCGGTCGAGCGGGAAGAAGAAGATGCCGGCGGTGATGTCCCGCACCGGGTGCATCTTGTACTCGAACGACGTCACGACGCCGAAGTTGCCGCCGCCGCCTCGGATCGCCCAGAACAGGTCGGCGTTCTCCTGCTCGCTCGCGACGAGCGTGCGGCCGTCGGCGGTGACGACATCGGCGGAGATCAGGTTGTCGCAGGAGAGGCCGTACTTGCGCGCGAGGTAGCCGATGCCGCCGCCAAGCGTGAGGCCGGCGATGCCGGTCGTCGAGACGACGCCGCCGGTCGTCGCGAGGCCGTAGGGGTAGGTGGCGTGGTTGAAGTCGCCCCACGTGGTGCCGCCGCCGGCGCGCGCGGTCTGGTTGCGGGCATCGACGCGGACCCAGCGCATGGGCGAGAGGTCGGCGACGACGCCGCCGTCGTTCGTGCCGAAGCCGGGGGCGCTGTGGCCGCCGCCGCGGACGGAGAGCGGCAGGCCCGACTCACGCGCGAACTTCACCGTGGCGATGACGTCGCCCGCGTCGGCGCAGCGGACGACGGCGAGCGGGCGCTTGTCGATCATGCCGTTGTGGACGGCGCGCGCGGCGTCGTAGTCCGCGTGATCCTCCGTGATGACCTGGCCGCGGCAGGTCTCGGCGAGCGGCTCGATGGAAACCATGGTGGTCATGTGCCTGCTCCTTCGTGTGTGTTCGCCGCCCATCCGCGGGCGGCCGACGGCGACAGGATGCCGCGCGCGCGGGCAGCGTCGCGTCGTGGGATGCACGGAGATTTCGGCGCGCGCGGTACGGAGAAAGTGTTGGATGGTCGTTAGCCGATGGTTGGTGGTTGGTCGTTGGGGACGCTGATTGCGCGGCCTGTTTCGTATGCGCGGCGATCGGGTAGTGACACAGGCGCGGTGCCGGGCGAGAATCGGCGTGCGGACGCGAGTGGAGGCGGGAGGATGCTGGCGCCGGAGCAACTGTCGGAGCGTCGGAAGCGGATTCTTGACGGGATCGTCGAGGGAAAGAGCAACCCTGTGCTCGCGGAGGAGCTGGGGCTGACGCTCGACGGCATCAAGTGGCACGTGTCGGAGATGCTCGGCGAGCTGGGCCTCTCGACCCGTCAGGAGCTGGCGGGGTGGTGGCGCGAGGAGCGGCGGAAGTCGGCGCCGATCGTCACGCCGATCGGCCATGTACGGGCGATGCTGCGCTGGGGGACCCGCGTCGCGCTGGCCGGCGTGATCACGGGGACGGCCGTGTTCGGGATCTGGTGCGCCGCGACGCGGAAGAACGCTGCGCCGCCGCCGGCGGCCTCCGCCGGCGCGTCGGCGCTCGCGTTCGTGACGGTGGACGGCGCGGCGGAAGGCGACGATCCCGCGGACGCCGTGTCGCACCTGTACATCGAGGCGCCGGGGGAGGAGCCGCGGCTCGTGCGCGACTACCCCGGGCAGCTGATGTACGAGATGCTCGCCTCCCGGGACGGGCGGTACATCGCGGTGACGACGGGGAAGATGCTGATCCTTGCGCGCGATGGGCGCCAGCTGATGGATCTCGGCGCCTCGGCGGTGTCGTTCTCGGGGGCGGGGCCGTTCGCGTCATGGTCGGACGATGGCCGCACATTCGCGTTCACGCGCCTGAACGTCTCGCTCGCGGGTGTGCCGACGGGAACGACGGACCTCGCGACGCCTCCGCCGGCCGCGGACCCTGCGAAGCCACAGGTGTGGATCGAGATCGTGGACGTCGACCAGCGGCGGGTGATCACGCCGGACGCGATCTCGCATGCGGCGCTTCAGTTTCCGAGCTGGGCGCCCGGCGGCTCGAAGTTCGCGGCGATGGTGAGGCCTGACGACGCGTCCGCGAGCGATGGCAAGCTGGTGTCTGTCGATGCCAGGTCGGGCAATACGAGGCAGCTCGTGGACGGGTTCGGGGTGCCGCTGTGGTCGCCGGACGGCGGAAAGATCGCGGTCTGGCTTGGCAGCGATGTGCCGATCATCGACAACGGGACGCGGCGGGTGCTGCGCTCCGCGATCGCGATCATCCCTGCGGGCGGCGGCGAGCCGGACCATTTCTACGAGACGTCGTTCCTGTCCGGGGAGGCGTGGTCGCCGGACGGCTCGCGGCTCGCGGCCGCCTGCCTCGAGAGCCGCGAGCAGACGCCGCAGGCGGCGACGACGCATCTGTGCTTCGTCCCGGCGGATGGTGAAGGGGAGGTAGAGACCATCGCTGCGGCGGAGGATGTGCTGACGCCCAAGTTCTCGTCGGACGGGATGTCGGTCGCGTATCTCACGCAGCGCGATGAGACGACCGGGCTGTACACGCTGGAGGTGTTCGACCTCGCGTCGCGCGCGAGCCGGACGGTGGCATCGGGCGTGAGCATCGGCGGGTTCAGCTGGCTGCCGGCGGTGGGCGGCTAGCGGTACAACCGCCCAGCCGCCCCACCGGTCACCGCCCGGGGCGGGAGCTGAAGCTCCGCCGCTACTGGCAGGTCCGTGGGCAGTACCGGCTTTGTGGCGCTTGCGTTGCGCCATTCTTGGCCCGCGATCTATATTGTTGATGTAATCGGTAAACATTAGCGGGAATCTCCATCGAGACTCGGGTATGCGGATTTCGACCAAGGGTGACTACGGGGTGCGTGCGCTCATCGAGCTG
>DASUKS010000046.1:0-8128 GCA_036278595.1 Dehalococcoidia bacterium | reverse complement strand
TCGACGCTCTTCTCTTCGAGGACCAGCGCGCGGGCGACCGCGGCGTTGTTGTAGCCCTTCGCCATCAGCGACAGCACTTCGAGCTGGCGCTTCGTCAGCGCGGACAGGCGCGACTCGCGCCGGCCCAGACTCTCGACGATCACCGGGTCGAGCACGACGAGGCCGGAAGCGGCGCCTTCGATCGCCCGCACCAGCGTCGCAACGTCGGAGACGGACTGCCTGAGCAGCAGCGACCAGCCGGCGGCCCGGAACGCGGGCAGGGCGGCGAGCAGCCGGTTGTCCGGCCGCTCGCCGAGGAAGACGACACGCGTGGGCGAGGGCGCGCGCGAGAGGCGCTGCGCCAGCGCCAGCGCCGCCTGCTCGTTCTCACCATCGATGCCGATGACCGCGACATCCGCTTCGGGCGCGGCATCTTGCGCGTGCTCCGCCTGGCTCGTGCTCGCGAGCACGTGCAGGCGGGGCTCCGCGGCGAGCACCGCCGCGAGCATCTCGCGCAGCAGGCCGTCGGGCTCGACGACCAGGACGCGGATCGGTGCGGTTGTTCCTTCGCGATTGCGGGCTTGCATCGCCTCACTTATCGGAGCGCGGCCTCCGCGAGACATGCGGGAGAGCGCTGATTCTGGCGCCGATCTCTCCCGCGAGGCGTGGCGCTGAGGACCCGCGGCCGGCCGTTCCAGACTCGGCGTAGGTGGAGGCACCCGGAGAAGTCGGGTGCATTCACCATGCACCGGTTTGTCTCTCCACACGAAGCTTCCTCGGTACATGGAGGTACCGGCAGGCCAGTGCATGGATCGCGCTATCTGGTCCCCGGGCCGCCTGGTGCCAGCAGGTCACTGACGGCCGGGTAGCAAGGGAGTGCGCGACCAAGCCTGACGCAGTTCGGAATCGGACAGGCTCGCGCTCATCGAAGGAGGTGGCATCAGGAGCAATCACCGTTCCGAACGGAGGGGGCCTCCACGGCCCGGATCATTCTGAATCTGGAGGAAAGACATGAAGCGGATTATGAACTTCATCCGCAAGATGCGCGAAGAGCGCGGAATCACGGGCCTGGAGACCGCCATCATCCTGATCGCCTTCGTTGTGGTGGCCGCGGTCTTCGCGTTCGTGGTCTTGAGCACCGGTCTCTTCAGCTCCGAGCGGGGCAAGGAGGCGGTGTACGCAGGTCTCGCGAAGACGCGGGGGACCATGGAGCTGTCGAGCGGCGTCGTCGCGACGTCGAACACGACGACCGGCATCACGGCGCTGAACTTCGACGTGGCGCTGGCCGCCGGTGGCGACTCGGTCAACCTGGACCCGGCCGCGACGACGAACCGCACGGTCATCAGCTACATCGACAACAGCACGACCGTCGCGAACGTGACCTACACCGTGACGCCGCTGGTCGGCAACGCGGACAACCTGCTGGAGCCGGGCGAGCTGTTCGAGGTTACGATCGACACGACGCAGGCTGGCTTCCCCACCATCGACACGAACCACACGTTCACGCTTGAGCTCAAGCCGCCGACGGGTTCGTACATGGTGATCCAGCGGACGACGCCGGCGTCGATTTCGAACACGACGATCGACCTCAACTAACGGACTGGCTGAGGAATCGGGTCAGTGGGGCGGCCGTCCGGAAGGGCGGCCGCCTCGACCCGCGAAAGGCAGGATGGCCGTGGACTCCCAACAGTTGAGCGCGAAGGTCGCGGCGCTGGAAGCGAAGGTCGCGACGCTCGAGGACGAAGGGAAGATCATCAAAGGCGAGGTCAAGCAGGTCCTCACCGAGATCCGCACGGCCATCCTGGTGCGCGACAACCCCTTCGAGGACGCCGGCGGCACCCGCGCGACGGCACACATCGCTGCCGCACCCGACGTGTCACGCATCGCCATCGTCGCGCCGGCACCGGCGGCACGCCAGCCGGAGCCGGAACCCGAACCGGAGCGGGCGCAGGCGCAATTCGTACGGGAGGAGCCCGAATACGGCAGGGAGCCGATCATGCTGCAAACACCAGCACCCGCGCCTCCACCCGCGTCCGACGCGCCGCAGTGGAGCCTCCTCACCATCGCGAGCCTCACCGCCTGGGCGGAGGACGCGATGCAGCGGCTCGGCGCGCTGCGCTTCGAGATCCTGCTGGATCTCTGCGAGGCAGCCGGCCACGTGTCGCCCGAGGCGCGCGCCGCGCTCTCACGCGTGAAGGAGCTCGACGTGGCCGCGCCGGAGAAGGCGCCTTCGACTAACGACACCGTCGTCGTCCTGCGCCAGCTCGATGCGCTGCTGAACGACGACTACGAGGGGCAGGGAACGCTGCGCACGCTGCACCGATAACGCAGGCGGCGCAGACGCTGAAGGAGTGGCGTCATCGATAAGGCAATCACCACCATCATGCTCACGATCGCCGCGATCGTCTCGGTCGTCGCGGTGACGAACGCGGTGCTGCCCTCCGTCGGACGCACGACGGGCGCGCTCATCTCCACATCGAGCGTCGTTCAGGACCGCATCGCGAGCCAGATCGAGATCGTGCACGCGACGGGCCAGGACGGAAACCCGGACGCCGACGTCTGGGTGAAGAACATCGGCGCGGCCACGGTCGACCCGGTCGACCGTATCGACGTCTTCTTCGGGCCCAGCGGCGACTTCCAGCGCGTCCCCTACGGCGGCGCGGGCTGCACGGCCCCCTGCTGGGAGTACACGATCGAGAACGCGACGGCCTTCGAGCCGACCGCGACGCTCGAGATCATCGTGCACGACACCGACAACCTGACCGCCGGGCAGACCTATTACGTCAAGGTCGTCACGCCGAATGGTGTCGACGACTCGAAGTACTTCACGATCTAGGACAGCGCGATGGAAAACGGCATCCCAGCCCTGCTCATCGCCGCCATCCTGATGCTGTCGACCGTGTTCATGGCGCGCGGCGGCTTCGTCGGCATGGACGCGGTCGGCCAGCAACTCAAGCAATCGGAGACGTCGATCGGCGCCCAGAACCGGACGGCGGTCGAAGCGACCGGCTCATCGATCGACCCGACGGGCGCGAACATTACGATCACCGTGCTGAACGACGGCCAGACCGACCTCTCCCAGTACGACAAGATGGACGTCGTTCTGCAGTACTTCGACGAGAACGGCGTCCGCTACGACAAGTGGATCCCATACACGTCCGGCGCGCCGGCCGCCGACACCTGGACCACCGGGACGTTCACCAACGACGCATTTGAGCCGGGCATTCTCAACCCCGGCGAGAGCGTCGACATCAACATTCGCGTGAACCCGCCCGTCGGCGCGGGAACGACGAACCGCGCCGTCATCGGCACCGAGAACGGCGTGACCATGCAGACCTACTTCGCGGGTCCGTAGCAAGAACAGGACGCAGGGATGGCGTTGCTGACGAGGTTCCGGGGCGGCGCGAAGGTCGCGCGCAGCGAGGCGGTCGAAGAGGCGGCCAACTGGCAGCGGCCGACGTCGCTCTTCCGCCCTGCCCCCGCGGACTACGACCTGGTCGCGCAGCTCACTTACATGTCGGCGCTCGCGACGGCGAACGTCGGACGCGAGGAGCTGTTCCAGAAGACGGCGCAACTCGGTTATACGACCTCCGGGTACTTCCATCGCGTGCATCTCGTGGCGCAGCGCCTGAACTACGACTACGCGCGCGCCTGCCAGCTCGTGGCCGACGCGACCGAGAGCGAGGTCGTGCGCAGCCTGCTGCTGCGCTTCTCCAGCTCACTGGCGTCCGGCGAGGCCGAGGCGGTCTTCCTGGCGCGCGAGACCGAGATCCAGCTCGAGCAGTACTCGCGCAAATACGAGCGCGACCTCGAGTCGTTGCGGAAGTGGACGGATGCCTACGTCGCGCTGATGGTATCGGTCACGCTCGTCGTCGTCGTGTCCCTCGTGTCGACGATGATCTACAGCGTCGGCACGATCTTCATCATCGGGCTCGCGACGATCATGATCGGCATCGCTATCATCGGCGACTGGGTCATCTACCGTACCTCGCCGGTCGAACCGAAGACGCATCAACGCCCGGAGAAGTCACGCACACAAGAGCAGATGTTCCGCATGGCGCGGATCCTGCTGCCGGCCGCCGCGCTGCTGGGGGCAGCGGCGGCACTCTTCTCGAGCATCGGCGCCGGGCTGGTGGCGGCGGGCGTGACGATGGCGCCGGTTGGCGTGCTCGCGTTCATGGACGACCGGCACGTGGACAAGCAGGACAAAGACGTCTCGACGTTCCTCCGCTCGCTCGGCTCGGTCGTCGGCGCTATAGGCACCACGGTCACCGAGGGCATGGAGCGCGTGAACCAGCGTTCGCTCGCGTCGCTCGAGCAGGGTGTGCGGCGGCTGCACGTGCGGCTACGCTCGGGGATCAAGCCCGATCTCTGCTGGGATCGCTTCATCTCCGAGACCGGCAGCGAACTGGTCGACCGCTCGGTGGGCACCTTCTGGGACACCGTCAAGGTCGGTGGCGATCCGGATGCCATCGGCTATCTGTCGTCGCTCTTCGCATTGAAGATCTCGCTGATGCGCGAGAACCGGAAGCTCATCTCGCAGACGTTCATGTACCTGATCATCCCGCTGCACGCGGTGCTGGTCGCGATCCTGCTGTTCATCACCGAGGTGATGGCGATCTTCGCGACGCAGCTCGCGAGCGTGCAGACGCAGGCGCTCGCCAACACCTCGACGAGCACGCAAGCCGGGGTCGATGTCACGAGTGTGCTGGCGTTCGCCGCGCCGAACGTCGCGTTCATCCGCGGATTCGCCCTCATCGTCACGCTGGTGCTGACGGTGGTGGACGCGTGGGCGCCGCACGCGACCTCCGGCGGGCACCACCACAAGTTCTGGGTGCACCTCGCCGTGATGATGGTGCTCTCGGGCCTCGGGCTGATGTTCATCCCGCACGTCGTCCAGGGGCTGTTCCACAACGTCGCCGGCGACCTCGCGAACACGCAGATCACACCCGGACCGAGCCAGTAACGCGGAAGGAGAGGGAGATGGCGCTATTCCAGAAGCGAGCAGGCGAAGAAAACGCGGATGACCGCACCCGGCGCACCGGCTACGTGCCGGCATCGATGCGTGAGCGCCCGGCACCCCCCGTGCTCTCGACAGAGGAACTCGAGGACGAGCACGACGAGGAGATCGTCTTCCTGTCGAATCTCGCCGGGGAAGTCGACCGGGCGCCCGCGCGCGATGCGTCGTCGGACGATGAGGCGACGCGACGGTCCGGAGACGACGAAATGTGGGCGTTCCGTGAGTACTCGCTGCGCATCGAACAGAACGAGGGTGTGCGGCGGCACGTGACCCAGGACGTTGAGATCAGCGATCTGCTCGACGATCTGAAGGTGACCGCCGCGGCGCTCCGGCGCCGGCGCGCCGCCTAGCACCGCGATGACGCGCTGGGCCCGGTCCCTCCTGCTGCTCTCGATGGTCGCGTGGACGGCGCTGACGGCTGCCTTCGGCTGGAGCATATGCCAGCGGCATGCCGCGCGGGCCGACCCTCTCGTGGTGTACGACGTCGCATCGCCGGCGACGCCACGCAGCGTGCACGTCCTCAGCCTCGCGGAGGCGCGAGCGACGCTGCCGCTCATGCCGACGCCCGAGGCATCGCCGCGGAAGGCGCCGACTTCGCGCCCGTACGTCGCACCGAAGTACGCGCTCGACGCCGGCGTCGGCCCGCAGACGCGCCCGGTCGATGCGGCACTGCCACGCGCCGCGCCGACCGCCCAACCGGCGACGAAGGGCGTCATCGTGCTCGATCCCGGGCACGGGCGCGGCGACCCGGGCGCGGTGCACTACCTGCCGGACGGCTCGGGGCGCTACGACCTGACCGAGGCCGACTCGAACCTGGAGAACGCCGAGCTGGTGCGCGACATCCTCGTGCAGCGCGGCTACACCGTCTACCTGACGCGCAATGGCGCCGGGCAGGGGCCGGGCGCTCCCCTGCCGCTGCAGTTCATCACGTCGGATCTGTACGCGCGCGTCGCGCTGGCGAAGGCCGTGAACGCCGACCTGTACGTGGCCTTCCATGGCAACGGCGCGACCGACCACTCGATCAGCGGCGTCGAGACGTGGTACTGCGGCAAGCACGAGTCCGGTGCCGCGAGCGAGGATCTCGCGAACGGCCTGCAGCGCGCGATGATGGACGCGCTGCACGAGTACGGCTACTTCCCGCCTGACCGCGGCATCATGGAAGACGCCGAACGCCACCACTCCGGCGAGTTCTGCCAGTTCGTCGTCACCCGCGAGGCGCCGGTGCCGTCGGCGCTCGTCGAGTTCCTCTTCCTCACGAACGACGCCGACGCGAAGGTGCTGCTCGACAAGCACGCGCACGAACTGATGGCGCAGCACGTCGCCGACGCCATCGACGGCTTCATGCAGGACCGCGCCGGCTCACGCTAGCGGCTGCCGGTTGTGCCTGAACGCCGGATTGGCGACCATTCCGGCGATTTCGCGACTCCCGCTAGCAGGACACCAGCCATGCCGAATGCGCACCTGAACGGCATCAACATCAACTACGAGGAGCACGGCGCCCCCGCCGGCGCGCCCATCCTCCTGACGCACGCCTACGCGGCGACGCTCCAGATGTGGAACCCGCAGTTCCCGGCGCTGGCGGATTATCGCGTCATCGCCTGGGACATGCGCGGTCACGGCGGCACCGACAGTCCGCCGAAGCAGGAAGACTACACCGAGAAGCTGACGGTCGAGGACATGGCCGCGCTGCTCCACTCTCTCGACATCGACCGCGCGGTGGTCGGCGGGCTCTCCCTCGGCGGCTACATCTCGCTCGAGTTCCAACTGGCGCACCCGGAGCTGGTGAGCGCGCTGGTCCTCTGCAACACGGGGCCCGGCTACAGGAAGGACGACGCGCGGACCGGATGGAACGACTTCTCGATCGGCTATGCGCAGCGCTTCGAAGAGCGCGGCCTCGAAGGGCTCGGGCGCGGCATCGAGATCGACGCGACGAAGCAGTATCAGCGCTCGGCGGAAGGGCTGGCGATGGCCGGGCGGGGCATCCTCACCCAGCGCGACGCGAAGGTCATGGAGCACCTCGAGCAGATCGACGTCCCCACGCTCATCGTGCTCGGCGCGGACGATGCGCGCTACAAGGCCGGCGGCGACTACATGGCGTCGAAGATCCCGAACGCGCGTAAGGTCGTCATAGAGGACGCCGGGCACGCGGTCAACCTCTATCAGCCCGACAAGTTCAACGCGGCGGTGCTGGAGTTCCTGAAGGACAACGGCATCTGACGCTTATCCCGGCCGTCGCCGGTGCCCGCTGCCGCCGCATCGGATACGCTATGGCGCACAGCGGGGAACGACGAGGAGGCTGAGGGGCATATGCCGCGCGCGCTCATCACGGGGATCACCGGTCAGGACGGGTTCTACCTCTCGGAGCACCTGCTGAAGCAGGGCTACGACGTGTACGGCGTCGTCCGGGGGCAGGCGAACCCGAAGCGCGCGCTCCTCGAGCGGACGCTGCCGGACGTGCGGATCGTCGATGGCGACCTGCTCGACCAGGCGTCGCTGATGAGCCTCGTGCAGAAGGTGAAGCCCGACGAGGTGTACAACCTCGCGGCGATCAGCTTCGTGATGCTGTCGTGGAACCAGCCGGAGCTGACGGGCGAGATCACCGGCCTCGGCGCGCTGCGTATGCTCGAAGCGATCCGGCTGACGGCGGCGGCGTCGCCCTCGCGCTCGAAGTCTGCCAAGGGGATCAAGTTTTACCAGGCGTCGAGCAGCGAGATGTTCGGCAAGGTGCGCGAGACGCCGCAGAACGAGAAGACGCCCTTCCACCCGCGGAGTCCCTACGGCGTCGCGAAGGCGTACGCGCACTACATCACTGTGAACTACCGCGAGAGCTACAACATCTTCGCCTGCAGCGGCATCTTGTTTAACCACGAATCGCCGCGGCGCGGGCCGGAGTTCGTGACCCGCAAGATCACCATCGGCGCCGCGCGCATCAAGGCAGGGCTGCAGAAGGAGCTGCTGATGGGCAACCTCGAGTCGAGCCGCGACTGGGGCTACGCCGGCGACTACGTGCGGGCGATGCACCTGATGCTGAAGCAGAAGGCCGCGGACGACTACGTCGTGGGCTCCGGCGAGACGCACCAGGGCAAGGAGTTCGCCGAGCTGGCGTTCGCGCGCCTGGGCATGGACTAC
>DASUKS010000045.1:0-3394 GCA_036278595.1 Dehalococcoidia bacterium | reverse complement strand
GTTCGTCGACAGCGGCTGCGTGCGCTTGCAGCCGTCGCGGTACACGGCGATCGCCTTGAGGCCGAGCTTCCACGCCTGGATGTAGGCGTCCTCGATGTCCTCGACCGTGCACTCGGTCGGCAGGTTCACCGTCTTGGAGATCGCGCCCGACAGGAACGGCTGCACCGCCGACATCATGCGGATGTGCCCCATGTAGTGGATCGACCGCGTGCCGTTCGTGCTGCGGAACGCGCAGTCGAACACCGGCAGGTGCTCGTCCTTGAGGTGCGGCGCGCCCTCGATCGTATCCTTCGCGTCGATGTGCGCGATGATGTCCTCGACCTGCTGGGCGGAGTAACCGAGCTTGGCGAGCGCCTCGGGCACGGTGTGGTTCACGATCTTGAGCAGGCCGCCGCCGACGAGCCGCTTGTACTTGACGATCGCGATGTCGGGCTCGATGCCGGTCGTGTCGCAGTCCATGAGGAACGCGATCGTGCCGGTCGGCGCGAGCACCGTGGTCTGCGCGTTGCGGAACCCGTACTTCTCGCCGAGCTCGATCGCGCCGTCCCACGCGTCGCGCGCCGCGGCGCCGAGCGACGCCGGCACGTGGCCGTGGTCGATCTTGTCGACCGCCGCGCGGTGCTTCTTCATCACGCGCAGGAACGGCGCCTCGTTGTCGCCGTAGCCGAGGAACGGCCCGGTCGCGTCGGCCGCGATCCGCGCCGACGTCCGGTACGCCTCGCCGCACATCAGCGCGGTGATCGCGGCCGCATACGCGCGGCCGCCCTCGCTGTCGTACGGCAGCGACCGCGACATGAGCAGCGCGCCGAGGTTCGCGTAGCCCAGGCCCAGCGGCCGGAACGCGTAGGAGTTCACCCCGATCTTGTCCGTCGGGTAGCTCGAGTTGTCGACGATGATCTCCATGGCGGTGATCGTCGTCTGCACCGCGCGCCGGAACGCCTCGACGTCCAGCTCGCCCGCTTCGTCCTGGAACTTGCGCAGGTTCAGCGACGCCAGGTTGCACGCCGAGTCGTCGAGGAACATGTACTCCGAGCACGGGTTCGACGCGTTGATCCGCGCCGTGTTGATGCACGGATGCCAGTCGTTGATCGTCGTGTCGTACTGCATGCCCGGATCGCCGCAGACCCACGCCGCGTCGGCCATCTTGCGCATCAGCGCGCGGGCCTTGTGGGTCTCGACGACCTTGCCGTTGGTCACCGCGCGCGTGCTCCAGTCGGCGTCGTGCTGCACCGCGTTCATGAAGTCATCGGTCACGCGCACCGAGTGGTTCGCGTTCTGGTAGTTGACCGAGTCGTACGCGCCGCCGACGACGTTGAACCCGCCGTCGTAGCCCGCATCGATCAGCGCCCACGCCTTCTTCTCCTCGACCGCCTTGCAGTCCATGAAGTCGACGACGTCGGGGTGCTCGATGTTGAGGATCACCATCTTCGCCGCGCGCCGGGTCTTGCCGCCGCTCTTGATCGCCCCGGCGAACGCGTCGAAGCCGCGCATGAACGACACCGGGCCGCTCGCGGTGCCGCCGCCGTTGAGGTGCTCGCGCGAGCTGCGCAGGCTCGACAGGTTCGAGCCCGTGCCCGAGCCGTACTTGAACAGCATGCCCTCGGTCTTCGCCAGCCCGAGGATCGACCCCATCGAGTCGTCCACCGAGTTGATGAAGCACGCCGAGCACTGCGGGTGGGCCTCGACGCCGACGTTGAACCAGACCGGCGAGTTGAACGCCATCTTCTGGTGGAGCAGCAGGTGGGTCAGCTCGTCGCGGAACGCCCACGCGTCCTTGTCGGTCTTGAAGTAGCCGTCGGCCTTGCCCCAGCCGAAGATCGTGTCGGCCACGCGCGCGACCATCTGGCGGACCGAGCTCTCGCGCTCCGGCGTGCCGAGCGTGCCGCGGAAGTACTTCTGGACCACGACGTTGGTCGCCGTCTGCGACCACGTGGTCGGGAACTCGACGCCGCGCTGCTCGAAGAACACCTTGCCATCGGCTCCGGAGATCACCGCGTCACGGCGCTCCCACTGCACGGTGTCGAACGGGTCGACGCCCTCGCGCGTGAAGTAGCGCTCCACGGCGAGCCCCGCGCGGCCATCCTTGATGACGCGGCTGGTGGGCTTGGCGCTGGACCTGGTGACTGGGTGATCCGGCTTTGCGGCGGCGGACTTCACGAGCATGACCCCTCCTATTCGGCTTTTTCCGGCGGCGATGGTGGAAATGGTTTTCGGGGCTTTCGGGCAAGACCTCACCCGATGGCAGACGAACCATCTGCCTGAAACCCCTCTGATTTTTCGTGCGAAAGCGGTGGCGACTGACGACTACGTGGCTACGTCCTAGCCCATCGGTGTGACATTCAGCGGGTGACTCGAATCGGCAAGCAGACGGGCAAGGAAAGCGTGCGCGTAGCTGCCCTCGGTGGAGGTTGGTTGTACTTATGGGCCTGGGCCCGCGCAAGAAAAAGTGCGCTATATTTGGGGGGTCGTCCGGGAGCGTACCCTACCCGCAGTGTGGGATGAAGGATGATAAGCTCGTGGACAGCCTGTGAATTGAGGGTGGATCCGCGGTGAAGGCCGATCGCATTCGTGAGGGATTTTCACGAGTTCTTGACCGCTGTGGGCAAGGCTGTGGATATCCGAAACGCGCTCGCTGACGCGTCGCATCGAGGGAGAGATCCCGCCCTCAAAAAAACTCGCGTTCACTGAATCCGGCGCAGCTCGGCCTGGGCGCGCGCGCGGATCTTCGCGTTGGGATGCGCACGCGCGGTGTCCTGCAGGTACGGGATCGCGGCGCTGCCGAGGTCCTCGCGCAGGAAGCGCTCGATGTCGTCGTCGACGTCGGGCGTCGTGTTGAAGCCGCGGATCACGGCCTTGTCGAGATCGGGATCGGCGCGCAGCTGCGGATCGCTGCGGATCGCGTCGCGGAAGTAGCGCAGCCCGTCGCGCCAGTAGAGCTTGTCGAAGTAGATGCGCCCGACGAGCTCGGCGAGCGGCGCGCTCGTGGGCTGGAGCTGGAGACCGGCGAGCGCGACGGACAGCGCGCGCTCGCCGTCGCCGGAGGCGTAGAGCGCGGTCGCGTCCGACAGGGCGCGGGTGGTGGGAGCGGGCGACGGCGGCGGCGCGTCGTGGGGGACGGGCGGTGCGGCGATGGGATGCGACGTGGCGAGGTGCTGCTCGGTGCGGCGGAGGCTGGCGATGATGCCGATGACGAGGATGGCGGAGAGCGTGCCGAGGAGGATGGTCCACTGGCGGCGGGACAGAGGGAGCGAGGCGACGAGGCGGCGGAGGGATGGGGGGAGCCAGGCGATGGCCGCGGCGGGATGCGGGGAGCGGGGCGGAGGGGCAGAGGGGGCGGAGGGGGCAGAAGGGCCGGAGGGGGCAGAAGGGCCGGAGGGGGCAGAAGGGCCGGAGG
>DASUKS010000044.1:0-8831 GCA_036278595.1 Dehalococcoidia bacterium | reverse complement strand
TCGCGCTCGCGCGCCGTCAGCTCGCCGTCCTCGTCGCTCGCCTGCGCGTGCGCACCGATGAGCTTGTCCACCACCCCGCGCGTCACCTTCGAGTCCAGCAGCGTCTCTCCGCGCGCCACCGAGCGCAGCGCTTCGAGCAGCCGCGCCCGCGCGACGTTCTTCAGCACGTAGCCGGCGGCGCCCGCGAGCAGCGCCGCGACGACCGTCTCCTCTTCGGCGAACGAGGTCAGCATCAGCACCTTCGTCTCCGGCATCTCGCTGCGGATCTCCCGGCACGCCTCGATGCCGCCCATGCCCTCCATCCGTACGTCCATCAGCACGATGTCCGGCTGGTGCGCCTTCGCCTTCTCGATGGCCTCGCGGCCGTTCGCGGCCTCGGCGACGACGGTGAAGTCGGGCTCGACCTCCAGCGCCGCCCGCAGGCCCATGCGCACCACCTCGTGGTCGTCGACGATCATCAGTCTCGTCTTCATGCGGCTCCTCCCACCGGCACCGTTACCTCTATGTTCGTGCCCGCACCTGGCGTACTGCGCACGTCCAGCCGCCCGCTCATCGTCTCCACGCGCTGCTGCAGGTTCCCCATGCCGTACCCGACGCGTCCGTCCGGGTCGCGCAGCCCGATCCCGACGCCGTCATCCTCGATCGAAAGCCGCACCGCGCCCGGCTCGAACGCCAGGGCGACGCGTACGCTCGAGGCCTGTGCGTGGCGGAAAATGTTCCCCAGCCCTTCCTGCACGATGCGATACAGCTCCGCGCTCATCGCCACCGGCAGGACCACCGGCGTGCCCGTCACCGACAGCTCGACCGGCAACTCCGAGACCGCCCGGAACTCCTTCACCTGCCCCTCGACCGCGCCGACGAGCCCCTCCGTCCCGCTCAGCAGCGGCCGCAGGTCGAAGATGTACTGCCGGATCTCCCACAGCGCGTTCTTCGCGAGCGCGTTCAGGTCGCGCAGCCTCTTCCGCTGCTCGTCAGGCTCGCTCCCAACACGATCGATCGCCGTATCGAGGCTCAGCGACAGCATGAACACCATCTGCGCGATGCCATCGTGGATCTCACGCGCGATCCGCGTCCGCTCCGTCTCCGCGGCGAAGTCGCCGATGCGCGCGCTCAGCCGCAGGTTGCGCACCCCGATCGCGAGCTGGCCCGCCGCGGCATCGAGCATGCGCACCTCGTGCAGGATCGCCGATGGCCGCTCGATGCAGCCGCCGATCAGCCAGCCTTCCATCGCCTCCGACGACCGCAGCGGCACGCCCGCCACCCAGCCGCAGCCGGCGAACGCCGCATCGAGCGGAGCCGGCAGCCACTCGGCCGGCAGCGTCCGCGCCCGGCCATCCGGCAGCACTTCCTCGATCAGTTGCGGCTCCGGCGGGGTGACGTCGAGCCCGTATGCGTGCGTCTCGGCGCCGCGCTCGGCCTCGTCCGGCACAAGGAGCACAAGGCGGTCGAAGCGCGAGCCCTCGCGCGCGGCCTCGGCGACCTGCGGCAGCACCTCCTCCATCTCGTGGCCGTGCTCCAGGAACGCCCGCCCGATGCGGAACAGCAGGTCGCTATCGCGCAGCGCATCCACCGCGTCCTGCCGCGCGACGTCGAGGTCGCGCAGCACGCTGCCGAGGTAGTTCGGCACGAGCGCCACCAGCATCGGCGTTACGACGGCGCCGATGAACCCGTTGAGGTTGCTGTCGCGCCACGTCCCCTGCACCCCGTTCCCGAACGTCGATACGCCGAAGACGTAGGCGACGGTGTACACCACCGCGAGCACGATGACGCCGCGGAAGTTGAGGAAGAACGCCGGGATGAGGATCGCCGTCAGCGCGTAGTGGTAGTACGGACTGCCCCAGCCGCCGCTCAGGTAGACCGCCGCCATGGCCAGCGTCACATCGAGGAGGCCCATCACGAGCACGTCTTCGTTCTGGATGACCGAGACCCCGCGCCGGCGAAGCGCCGGTAACAGCACAGGCCGGATCACCGGCACGTAGAACGTGATCGCGAGCGTCTGGAAGAACGTGCCGATGAGCAGGTACGGCTCGAAGCGGTGGTTCGCGTGCGGGATGTTCGTCACGAACACCACCAGCGCGGCCACCAGCCACGCCGCCCAGCGGACGATGAACGGCGACGTGAACACCGCCAGCCGGATCCCGCCCGACAGCTGCGAGAGCGACGTATCGGCGCGCCGCTGCCAGATGCTGCGGGGCAGCGCGGCCGCCCGCGTCCGCAGGTCCTCCGCCTCGATCCTCATCGCTTCCATCGAGCCGCATGGTATCGCGGAGTCGAATCGCCCCGCAGGGGTAACCCGCACCATCGGCAGCGGATCGCGGCGCGCCCGGGCCGGTGCCCGGCCGGACAACCGCCAGCCTGCCAGGGGCCGAATTTGATCGAAATTAGGGAGTTTATCCTCCGACGATAAACTCCCTAAACTTGTTATAATCGCCGCCATGGACCCGATCCGCAACCCGTTCGCGCCCGGCGCCGGGGCGGCGCCACCCGAGCTCGCGGGACGCGACGACCTGCTCTCGACAGTCCGTATTGCGATGGAACGCGTCCACCAGGGCATGTCCACGAAGAGTGTGCTGATGGTAGGGCTCCGCGGCGTCGGGAAGACAGTACTCCTCGATCGCATGCGTGACGACGCGCTCAAGCGGGGCTACGAGACCGTCCGGATCGAGGCACCCGAGGGGCGGTCGCTGCCCGCGATGCTGGCGCCAGAGCTGCGGCAGGCGTTGCTGCGCCTATCGCGGAACAGGAAAGCAAAGGAGCTCGCAAACCGCGCCCTCCGCGCGCTCTCAGGTTTCGCTACGAGCCTCAAGGTGAAGTACCGCGACATTGAAGTGGGGCTCGATTTCCCGCCCGAACGAGGGCTCGCGGACAACGGAGACCTCGACCACGACCTTCAGGCGCTGCTGGAAGCGACCGGCGAGGCAGCGAAGCAGGGCGCGAGCGTCGTCGCCATGTTCATCGACGAACTGCAGTACGTGAAGGAGGGGGAACTCGCGGCGCTCATTACCGCCCTCCACCGCATTTCCCAGCGTCGGCTCCCGGTCATCCTGGTCGGTGCCGGTCTGCCGCAGTTGCGCGGGCGGATGGGTCGGGCGAAGTCGTACGCGGAGCGCCTGTTCGACTTCCCGGAGGTGGGCCCGCTGTCCGACGAGGCGGCGAGGCGCGCGATCGAGAAACCGGTGAACGATGAGGGCGCAGCGATCGAGTCGCAGGCGCTTGACCTGATCATTCAGCAGACACGGCGTTATCCCTATTTCCTGCAAGAATGGGGGAAGCACTCGTGGGACGCTGCCGAACGCTCACCAATTGATGCAGGAGACGTCAGACGCGCATCCGTGAGCGCCGTCGCCGCCTTGGACGAAAGCTTCTTTCGCGTTCGCTTCGACCGCCTGACGCCGACCGAGAAGCGATACCTCCGCGCGATGGCCGAGCTCGGCGAGGGACCGCATCGGTCAGGCGATGTCGCCGATGTCCTCGGCCGGCCAGTGACGGCGCTCGGTCCGGTCCGTAACGGCCTCATCTCGAAGGGCATGATCTGGAGCCCGAGTCACGGCGACACGGCCTTCACCGTCCCGCTGTTCGATGAGTTCATGCGCCGGATCATGCCTGGCCAGGACTGGCGCACCTACTGATCGCAACTCCACGCCACGACCCCCAACGCCTCCCCCCATCGCCCGATGTAACCTTTTCAAAGGGCCGTGCGTCTAACTGATCGAAAGGGGAAAGCAGGCGTGGAGGCCACCGACCGCAGCGAAGCCGCCATCCTCGACCGCGCGCTCGCCGGCGACCGCGAAGCCTTCGGGGTGCTCGCCGAAGAGCACCGCGAAGCGCTCCTCCGCCTGTGCTTCAAGATGACCGGTTCCCACGAAGAGGCCGAGGACCTCGTCCAGGAGACGCTCCTCAAGGCCTACTCGAAGTTCGGCAGCTTCGAGCTTCGCTCCTCGCTCGGCACCTGGCTCTACCGGATCGCCACCAACGCCTGCCTCGACCATCAGCGCGGCCGCAAGCCCTGGGACCTCGAGCACCGCTGGCAGTGGTTCCATGAGAACGACGAGCTGGTGAAGAACGTCGAGCAGTCGATCTTCCTCTCGCCCGAGAAGTCCGCCGAGGTGAAGGAGGTCGCCGCCACCTGCATCAACTGCATCACGATGTCGCTGCCGCCGAAGCAGCGCGCCGCCATCATCCTCTGCGACCAGCTCGGCATGTCGCGCGAGGAAGCCGCCCGCGCGATCGATGCGTCCGTCGCGTCGGTAAAGACGGAGCTGCATCGCGGCCGCAAGGTGATGACCGATGTCTTCGAGCACCACTGCGCGCTCGTCGACGAGAAGAACGACTGCAATGCCTGCATCTCCGCCGGCCGCGCGAAGCAGATCCAGCGCCGCCAGGATGCGGCACGCAAGGAGGCGCCATGAACTGCATCGAAGCCGAACCCCTGCTCTCCGAGCTGCTCGACGGCGAACTGGCCGAAGACACCCGCGCCGCCGTCGAGGCGCATGTCGCCGGCTGCGAGCGGTGCGCCACGGGCTATCGCGCGCTCCGGCGCACCGTTCGCTTCGTGCGAGGCCGCGGCGCCGTGGACATCACCCCGGGCACGCCAGGCGGCGTCTACCTCGAGTTCAACCGCGCCATCGCAGACCCGGCGGCCGGCATCGATCCGATCAGCGTGATGTGGAACGCCCTTGCGCACAACGAGCGCGAAGATGCGAAAGGAGACGAGCGATGAAGAGCGATGTGGTGATCATCGGCGGTGGCGTGTCCGGCCTGGCGACGGGCGCCCTGCTCGCAAAGGCGGGCAAGCGCGTGACCGTGCTCGAGAAGGGCAACCAGCCCGGCGGTCGCGCCTACACGTATGAGGACAAGGGCTTCACGCTGAACTACGGCCCGCACGCCATCTACCGCCCGGAGACCGGCGTCCTGCACGCGCTGTTCGCGCGCCTCGGCGTCGCCGCGCCGTCCTTCGGGTTCGTCGAGCCGACGCACGCGTTTTGGTCCGACCACGGGCGCTTCGGCGCGCTCGGCGCCAGGCCGCACGAGGTCCTGCGTACGCCGCTCTTCCCACTCGCGTCCCGCGCGAAGCTCCTGCCACTGATGGCCGCGATCCGGTTCGCCAAGCCGTCGCAGCTCGCGGGCGAGACGTACGGCGCCTGGGTCGAGCGCCACAGCGCCGACCCGCGCATCCGACGCTTCGCGCTCGCGCTCGGGACGGTGAACACGTACGCCCGGCCGTCGTCGCTGCTCAGCGCCGAGTTCGTCGTCGGCCACCTGCAGCGCAACGCCTTCTCGAAGGACTACGTCGGCTACATGAGCGGCGGCTGGCGTTCGATGTACGATCGCTTCATCGACGTCATCGGGGCCAACGGGGGCGCGCTCGTCACCGGCGCCCGCGTCGAGCGCATCGAGACCGAAGCCGGCCGCGCGCTCGCCGCCGTCACGCCCGACGCCCGCTACGAAGCGGACGCCTTCGTCTCGACGCTGCCGCCGCAGGCCGCACCGGCGCTCGCGGACGATGCCACGCCGCTGCACGCGGAGCTCGCCCGGCACGCCGGCGTCGAAGACGTGCGCGCGATCTGCATGGACCTGGGGTTCAACCGCCGCCTGCGCAGCGAGCTGTCGTACATCTTCGACATCGAGCGCGACCTCTACTACAGCGTGCACTCGGAGGTCACGCCCGACCTCGCGCCCGCCGGCTCGCAGCTGCTGCACGCCATGGCGTACCTCTCCCCCGAAGAGGCCGCGGACGACCGCCTGCTCGCCGCCCGCCGCGATGCGCTCGTCGCCGGCCTCGACCGCTGGTTCACCGGCTGGCGCGATGCGCTCGCCGTCGAGCGCACCCTCCCGAAGGTCATCGTCTGTTCCCTGCGCCAGACTCCCGAACAGCGCCCACTGCGCCTGCCGCTGCGCGCCGCATCGACCCCGAACCTCTACTTCGCCGGCGACGCTCGCGACCTCGAAGGTAACCTCACCGAGATCTGCCTCCTGTCGGCCATGGAGGCCGCCGCCACCGTCACTGCGACCCGCCTCCCGGACCACACCTCGACCGCCGTCGCCTGACGGCGCACATAACGGTAGGCGCTGCGTCGAAACCAAACCCGCGCGGCACGCCTGTGCAGGCCAATATGGAACGGGCGGCCACATGGCCGCCCGCCGTCTCATCTGTCCCGCACTCACCCGCGCGCAGGGCGCACTATTCGCGATCAACTATTCACTACTCACGCTTCACTCCCCGCACCGCCGCCTCTCACCTCTCACTCCTCTCCCCTCACTCCCGGCGCGCAGCGTCACCCGCTTCCCGCACCGTGCGCGGATACAGCGTCGTCGCCGTGAAACGCAGGATCTCGTCGCGCGTCTCCGGCACGATGCCGGCCGGCAGCGCGTCCGGCGCGAAGAAGCCCATCCCCTGCCCCTCGTGCAGCTCGAGGCGCTCGTGCGGGATGTCGATCGGCGACGCGAAGTCGTACACAAGATGCTCCGGGCCGAAGCAGGCGCAGCCACGCGCTTCGGCGAGCGTCGACCAGGACGGACGCCATCCGAGCTCTTCTTCGATCTCCCGCAGGAAGCCTTCCTCCGGCGTCTCGTACGGCTCGAGGTGTCCGCCGAACGTCGACCACGCGCCGGGATTGATGATCCCCGGCTTGTCGTCACGATGCTGCAGCAGGAAGCGCCCGGCCGCATCGACGAGCATGCCCGCGCAGAAGACCTTGTGCCATGCGCGCCGCGTGCGCTCGTAGACGTCGGACGCGACGAACTCACGGATCAGCGTGTCCATCCCCGGCACGAGGTCCGGCGGCAGCGCGCCGGGAACGAAGAGACGCAGCGCCTGGCCCTCGCCTAGCGTCAGTTGTTCCGGCACGACGTCGAGGTGCGCCGCGAACACGTGCGATGTGAGGTCCGTCCAGCCGCCGCGCGAGGCGCGCACGTGACGCGTCACCCACGGCTCGAAGCGCTCCGGGCGCCAACCGAGCTCCTCCTGCATCTCGCGCAGGAATGCGGTGGCCGGCGCTTCGCCGGGCTCGATGTGCCCCCCGAACATCCCCCACCGCCCGGCGGCGGGCGTGCCCGGCCGGTCCGAGCGCAGCTGCAGCAGCAGCGCGCCACTCTCGGCGACGATCATGCCCACGGCGACGGCTTGGGGGGAGTTCACAGTTCACAGTTAACAGTTCACAGTCGCAGGAGCGAGGAGCGCGGGGCAGCCCGGCGGGGCGCTGGCGTATTCGGGGGGATGCTGGATGTTAGATGTTGGAGGAGGGCACCGGGGCGCCGCGACTGTCGACTCTTCACGCTGACTCAGCCCCAACGACCAACGACCACCCGCCTACGCCCACCCGTCTACCGCCGACGCCGCGCCGGTACTAGACTGATTCGGAGATACCCAGGCACACGAAGGAATCTATAGCCAACGGAAGGAGTCGTTATGTCTCGCCAGATCATCACCTCTCTCGTATCGCGCGGCCTGCGCACGGTCGACCACCTTGCCCCGCCGGCCGTCGCCCACGCGCACTGCGACATCCCGTGCGGCATCTACGACCCGCACCATGCGCAGATCGCCGCGTTGAGCGTGCTGCGCATGGACCAGCTCATCGAGGCGCTGGGCGAGCTGCCCTCCGGCGCGAGCAAGGCGGACGCCGACAAGTGGCACAACTCGTTCGCGCGCTACGTGCTCGTGAAGGAAGAGCACGGCGAGCTCTGCAAGCGCGAGATCCGCGTGATCTGGGGCGACTACTTCAAGCCGGAGCACGCGGAGAAGTACCCGGAGCTGAACACCCTCGTCTGGAACATCCTCAAGCTCGCGGGCAAGAACCGCCAGGAAGTGAACAAGCCCGCCGCCGAGGAGCTGCTCGGCCAGGTGCAACGCTTCGCCGAGATCTTCTGGGAGACGAAGGGCGTCCAGTCGAAGCGCCAGCCGTCGAACCAGGCGGTCGGCGGCGAGCTGGTCGTGCCTGCGTAAGTGCCTGTCCGCGCGTCCCGGCCGCAAACCCCGACGCGCGGGAACCCGCTGCGGTCGGTGCTCGCGTCCCTCTCGCGCGGCATCGAGCGAGCAATGCCGATCGCACGCTACCTCGTCGAAGGCCCGAGCATGGAGCCGGCGTACCGCGACGGCGAGCGGCTCGTGGTCAACCGCTACGCGTACCGGCGCAAGCGGCCCGCCATCGGCGATGTCGTGGTGCTGCGCGACCCGGACGACAGCGGCCGCTACCTGTTGAAGCGCATCGCGAAGGCCCCGGACGGCGTCGATCCGGGGCCTTCGCGCGTCTACGTGCTCGGCGACAACCACAACGCCAGCAGGGACTCGCGCGAGTTCGGCCTCGTCCCGCGCAAGCGGATCATCGGGCGTGTGTGGTTTCGGTACTAGTTGTCTGGAGGTTCGAGGTTAGAGGTTGGAGCGTGCTATTCGCGATGGGTACCAGATGTCGAACATCGGGCCTCGGGCAGCAAACATCAGACGTCGGCAACGCTGCGCGGCCCCAGAGACTCACTACCAACGACCACCAACCACGCCGGAGGTGCGCGCCGTGAAGTTCAATCACGTCGGCATCCCGACGAACGGCAGGTTCGACGGGGAGATCAACCTGCCGCACCTGAAGATCACCTGCAACGATCACCAGGACAACCCGTACGGCATCCAGTGGATGCGTTACTGGGACGACGCGCCTTATCCCGAGCTGGTCAAGACCGTCGCGCACGTGGCGTTCGAGGTCGACGACCTCGATGCGACGATTACCGGGCAGAAGGTGATCATCGAACCCAACAGCCCGAGCAAGGGCGTGCGGGTGGCATTCATCGAGGTCAACGGCGCGCCCATCGAGTTGCTGCAGATCGACCACGAGCAGCGCCCC
>DASUKS010000043.1:0-12624 GCA_036278595.1 Dehalococcoidia bacterium | reverse complement strand
CGGCAAAGACGCTGTGGAGATTGCGGTGCAGTGCTAGCGCGAAGTCGCGTCCTAGTCCGTGCCCGGCGTTGCCTACCTGCGAGAAGCCGAGCCAAGTCTGCTTGACTTCGGCAAAGGTGTACCAGGCACGTATGAGACCAGGATGTAGCGAGCCTGTGGCCGCTTTATCGCGAAGGAATCGCAAGTACTTGATGATGTCGTCATGGAGCTGCCGGTACGCTGGATTCTGGCTGTTGAAGAGAAGGAAGGGGTCGATGAACAACGGAAGGTCGTTGATCAGCGAAATATTGAACGCGCCCGCCTTCTCCAGCGTCGCACGCGGGACGTCGAAGTAGTCCGTAAAGTGCGTCTTCACCGTTGGTTTAGCCACGGGTCGGGCCCCGGTCGCGCGTCGTGCCATGTTCGCTACTGTACACGGCATCGCGAGCGATGAGCGAGTAAAGTAGGCTCCTCGACTCCGGCGAATCCGTGATTTGCGGCTGGCGATCCGCGTCTCGCTCAACGCTTCGAACACTCGGTGTTCCGGAACGGTCGCGGCGATGCGGCGATAGAAGGCCAGGCTGTGCGGATCTCCGAGGCGCTTGGTCAGGCGCGTGGCCGCCGGGAACGGCACGGTGCCGCGTGTTCGGGCGGCGGCGGTGGGTCAGTGGTTGGCACCCCCGGCAGGATTCGAACCTGCGACCATCGGATTAGAAGTCCGGCGCTCTGTCCACTGAGCTACGGGGGCATGCCGGCCGCACGCCCGAGGACGCGCTCCATATTGTACGCAGCCGGCTGCGCGACGGGTGCATGCTGTGCGAAGCGCAGGCACGGCGCCGCGCCACGTGATGCCGTGCGTGCGCCCCGCGGGCACGACTTCGGGCCGGCGGCGCGGGCTCGGTACAATCGCGGCGGAGGGCGCGATGAACGAGGCACACCTCAAGCTCTGCAGCAGCGACGAGTGGGCGGAGGGGCTGCGCAAGTGGGTCATCCCCGGCGCGACGGACGGCGTCGTGCTCGGCCAGCATGCGCTCGAGGTCGGGCCCGGCCCCGGACGCACGACCGAGATCCTCAAGGGCATGGTGCCACAGCTCACCGCCGTCGAGGTCGATCCGATGCTCGCCGCGCGGCTCTCCGAGCGCCTGGCCGGCACCAACGTCACCGTCGTGGAGGCGGACGCGACGGCGCTGCCGTTCCCGGACGCCCACTTCGACGCTGCACTCTCGTTCACGATGCTGCATCACGTGCCGACGGCCGAGCTGCAGGACCGGCTGTTCGCCGAGGTGCGGCGGGTCGTGCGGCCCGGCGGCATCTTCGTAGGCGTGGACAGCCTGGACAGCGAGGGGTTCCGCGGGCTGCACGTTGATGACATCTGCGTGCCGGTGCCGCCGGAAACGGTCGAGGCGCGGCTGCGTGCCGCCGGGTTCTCGAAGGTCCAGGTGCTCCCCAACGAGCACGTGATGCAGTTCCACGCCACCGTGTGACGCCCCCGGCGGGTCGCCGCCGGCCGGCGGCCGGCCGCCCTCTCTGGCGCTGATCCAGTCTCCTGACGAACGTCGCTGTTCGGCCTCGCGCCACCAGCCGCCTACACTCACGGCGGGGCAAGTAGCGCCCCTATCCCTCGCCTGGCCGCGCCCTTGGCCGTCGATCCCACCCGATCGGCTCTCATGCATGCCGACGAAGATGCCGATGCTTACGACGGTACCCGGCCGGGCCGCCGGACGATCGAGCGCGGGGTCAGTCGTGCTTTCAGAACTGCAGCAGATCGCTCGTATCTGCACCAAACCCACCGTCAGCGTTGCGGACGTGCTCGATGCCTGCGGCGTCCTTCGCGACGTGCTGGGGGCGGAAGAGGCCTACGTCGTCCGCGCCGGCGACCCCGCCTTCATCCGCATGGGCTGCGGCTGCGACCCGGACGCCTACGAGATCAAGCAGAAGGGCTACTGGATCCTGTGGCGGCAGGCGGCGCTGAACCCGCAGTTCGGCTTCGGGATGTTCGATGTCGCCGACCGGCTCGTGACCGGAGGCAAGCCGCTCACCCCGGGCGCCGCCACGACCCACTTCGCCGGCGTGCTGCCGGGCGATGAGAGCAACTCGGAGGTGCTGGTCGTCCGCGGGCCGTGGGCGCGCGGGCTGACCGCCGACCAGATCCACTTCGTCGAAGCGGCGCGCCTCATCCTTGCGCACGGCGTCAGCAAGGTGCTCGATGCGCACCGCCGCGATCGGCAGCGCCAGCAGCTCGAGTCGCTTGCCAACGTCTCGAACGCGTTCAACGAAGCCGGCGCATCGGACGACGTGCTGACCGCCGTCGCCACCGCGCTCGCCAAGTCCTCCACCATCGACTGGGTCGTCATCGATATCTACAACGAGGCCGGCGACGGCATCGTCGACCGCGCGCTGAACGTCGCGCGCTTCTCGCACACGAACACGGCCGGCTCGTACGACCAGGGCTTCGTGCCGACGCCGAAGGGCGAGCCGCAGATGGGCGTCGGTCTCGCGCGCACCGGGCAGCCGTTCCTGGTGCGTGACGTGCACGCCCCGGACGCGTGGATTACCTATCGGCTCGCGAGCGCCGAAGCGTACGCGCCCGTCCGGAAGTTCTACGAACGCGCGCACATCGTCTCGATCGGCGTGTTTCCGGTCGTGTTCCAGGAGCAGGCGCTCGGCGCGGTGAGCTTCGCGTCCTCGACGCGGCACGAGTTCGACGAGACCGAGGTGGAGTTCCTGCGGGCGCTCGTCGCGCAGGCATCGACGGCGATCAAAGGGCTGCGGCTGTACCAGGACCTGCAGGACTCGCGCGAAGAAGTGCGACAGCGCGAGGAGTGGTTCCGGTCGCTGGTCCAGAACGCGACCGACCTCATCGCCGTCATCGACCCCGACACTACGGTCCGCTACCTGAGTCCATCGATCACGCGTGTGCTCGGGTATGCAAGCGAGAAGGTGACGGGCCGGAAGCTGCTCGACCGCATCCATCGCGAAGACACCGCCGGCTTCCTCGCGTCGCTGCACGAACTGATGACCAAGCCCGGCGCCGTCATCGCCGGCGAAGGCCGGACGAAGCACCGCTCCGGCGAGTGGCGGCACCTGGAGTTCACCGGCACAGACCAGCGCTCGAACCCGGCGATCAACGGGCTCGTGCTCAACGTGCGCGACGTCACCGAGCGCAAGCTGCTCGAGGAGCAGCTGCGCCACCAGGCGCTGCACGATCCGCTCACCAAGCTCGCGAACCGCACGCGCTTCACCGACCGGCTCGAGCACGCGCTGCTGCGCTCGACGCGCCACGGCACGCAGGTCGCGGTGCTCTTCATGGATCTCGACAACTTCAAGGGCGTGAACGACAGCCTTGGCCACTCGGCGGGTGACCGGCTGCTCACGCAGGTCGCCGAGCGCGTGCAGGAGTGCCTGCGCCCCGCCGATACCGTCGCGCGTCTGGGCGGCGATGAGTTCGCATTGCTGCTCGAAGATATCCGCGACCAGGCCGAGGCCACGACGGTGACGGAGCGCATCTTCGCGGCGCTGCACCCACCCTTCCTGATCGAGGGCAAGGAGCTGCGCATGGGCGCCAGCATCGGCATCGTGCTCAGCGGGCCGGATCGCGCCGGCAGCGCGGAGGCGCTCCTGCGCGACGCCGACACGGCGATGTACGTCGCGAAGGCACACGGCAAGGGCCGGTTCGAGGTCTTCGAAGAGACGATGCAGACGGCGATGCTCGAGCGGCTCGAGCTGCTCGCGGACCTGCAGCGCGCCGTCGACCAGCGGGAGTTCGTGCTGCACTACCAGCCGGTTATGTCGCTCGGTGACGGCCAGCTCTACGGCGTCGAAGCGCTTGTGCGCTGGCAGCACCCCACGCGCGGCCTGATTCAGCCCGGCGACTTCATCCCGCTCGCGGAGGAGTCCGGCACGATCGTGGCGCTCGGCGGCTGGATCCTGAACGCCGCGTGCGAAGAAGCAGCGGAGTGGCAACGCACGTACCCGGACGTCGCGCAGTGGACACTCAGCATTAACGTATCGGCGAAGCAACTCCAGCACCCGGGCTTTGTCGGCGACGTGCACGCCGCACTCGAGCGCACCGGCCTCGAGCCCCACCGGCTGATCCTGGAGATCACCGAGAGCGTGATGATGCAGGACGTCTCACTGATGATGTCGCGCCTGCACGAGCTGAAGGAGCTTGGCATTCGGCTCGCGATCGACGACTTCGGCACGGGGTATTCGTCGCTCAGCTACCTGCGGCAGGTCCCGTTCGACCTGCTGAAGATCGACAAGTCGTTCATTGACGACGTCGGGGACACGGGACGGGACAAGGAGCTGACGCGCGCGATCATCGAGCTCGGCAAGACGCTCGACCTCGAGCTGGTCGCCGAAGGCATTGAGCGCAACGACCAACTGGCGCGGCTGAAGATCCTGGAGTGCGAGCTCGGGCAGGGTTTCTACTTCGCCGCGCCGCTCGAGCACCAGGCCGTCGACGACCTGCTCGCCCGCCTGCAGAGCGGCGAGGCGGCCGACACCGCGGCATAAGCGCTACACGTCCGTATCGCCGTCGGGTGCCAGCCGGAGCGCGAGGCAGAACTCGCTCCCGCCACGCGGTCGCGGCGACACCCAGAGCCGGCCACCCTGCGCCTCGACGAGGCGGCGGCTCACCGCCAACCCGACGCCCATCCCGTCCGCCATCGATGCGGCGTCCGGCGAGCGATAGAACGGCGCGAAGATGCGCTCGATTTCGGTACCGTTGACCCCGGGCCCACGATCGAAGACGCGCACGTGCGCCTCATCGCGCGCGCGCTCGAGCGCGACGTCGATGGATTCGCGCGCGGGGCTGTACTTGTCGGCGTTGCTCAGCAGGTTCTGCACCACCTGCTCGACGTACGTGCGCACGCCGAGCGCGATCAACTCCTCGCCGGGCTCGAATCGCACCTCGCGCTCCGGGCGCTCGAGGTGGAACTCATCGATCGCGTGCCGCACGACGCGTTCGAGCACGATCGGCTCGGGCTCAGGCGCCTGCCCCCGCTCGACGTGCGCCAGCGCGAGCAGGCCATCGAGCACGCGGCTCAGACGCTGGGCTTCGCGGTAGACGTCGGCGCGTGCCTCGTCGCGCAACTGCGGATCCAGCGCGTCGCCACGGCGCATCAGGATGTCGGCGTTGCCGAGAATCATGGTGATCGGCGTCTTCAGCTCGTGCGAGACGTAGGTGAAGAACGCGTCCTTCGCGTCCGTCGCGGCGCGGAGGTCATCGAGCAGCGCCTGCGTCCGCTCCTCCTGCAGCTTCCGCTCGTGCACGTCGCGGAAGTAGACGGAGAGGCCGAAGCTGCTCGGGTAGATGCTGAGCTCGATCCAGCGACCGATGATCGACGAGATCGTCTGGATCTCGACGTGCTGGAATTCACGCACGGCGCGCAGGTGCTCGTCGTACGCCGCGCTGCCGACCGCGTGCGGGAATATCTCCCAGATCGAGTGGCCGAGCAGTTGCCCGCGCTGCTTCCCCCACAGCTCCTCGGCGCGGCCGTTCAGGTAGAGGAATCGCCATTCGCGGTCGAGCGCGTAGAAGGCATCGCCGATGCTCTCAAGGATCTCCTGCGCCTGCGGTGCGAACGGCGGGGTCATGCTGCGAGCGTCCGCCTGGGTCATCGCGCCTCACCCCGATGAGCCAATCCCTGCCTCCGTCTCACTATGCCACCGGCTCGGCGACCGGCGAGGGGTGAGCACGCGGGAGCACGGCGGTTGCCGCGCAACTGCAAGGAATCTGTGCGGATCTGCACATCAGGAGCGACGCCGCGCGCGCACTGCCGCCCCGCCCTGCCCCCTACCGCGCGCCCGCACCTACACTGACCGCATGGCACAGCACGAACGTTCGCGGCAGCTCTTCGGAGAGGCGCAGCGCCTCATGCCGGGCGGCGTGAACTCGCCCGTGCGGGCGTTCCGCGCCGTTGGCGGCGACCCCGTTGTCATCGCCCGCGGACAGGGCGCACACATCTGGGATGTCGATGGCAATGAGTACATCGACTACGTCGGCTCGTGGGGCCCGCTCGTGCTCGGACACGCGCATCCTGCCGTGGTGCAGATCCTGCAGAAGGCGGCCGAGCGCGGCACGAGCTTCGGCGCGCTGACGGAGCTCGAAGTGGAGCTGGCGCGCATCGTGACGAACGCCGTGCCATCGATGGAGCGCGTCCGCTTCGTGAACTCGGGCACCGAGGCGACGATGTCGGCGCTGCGCGTCGCGCGCGCTTACACGAAGCGCGACAAGGTGCTGAAGTTCGAGGGCGGCTACCACGGCCACTCGGACGGGCTGCTCGCGAAGGCAGGCTCCGGTGTGGCCACGCTGAGCCTCCCCGATAGCGCCGGCGTGCCCGCGTCGTTCACGTCCGAGACGCTGCTCGCTCCGTTCAACGACCGCGACGCGCTCACGCGCATCTTCGCTGAGCACCAGCATGAGATCGCGGCGCTGATCGTCGAGCCGGTGCCGGCGAACATGGGCCTGGTGCGGCCCGAGCCCGGCTTCCTGCAGTTCCTCCGCGAGCTGACGCAGCACGAGGGCACGCTGCTCATCTTCGACGAGGTGATCACCGGCTTCCGGCTCGCGTTCGGCGGCGCGCAGATGTACTTCGGTGTCGTGCCGGACCTCACCTGCCTGGGGAAGATCATCGGTGGTGGGCTGCCGGTCGGCGCCTACGGCGGACGCGCCGACGTGATGGCCATGATCGCGCCGGAGGGGCCGGTGTACCAGGCCGGCACACTGTCCGGGAACCCGATGGCGATGGCCGCCGGCATCGTCACGCTGCGCATCCTCTCGAACGAAGGGATCTACCGCGGGCTCGACGAGATGGGCGCGCAGCTCGCAGAAGGCCTGCGCGAGGCGGCGCGCGTCGCCGAGACGCCGGTGACAATCGCGCAGCTCGGGTCCATGATGACCGTCTTCTTCAGCGACGAGGCGCCCGCGGACTACGAAGCGGCGAAACGCGCCGACGCGGAGCGCTACGGACGGTTCTTCCGCTCGATGCTCGATCAGGGCGTGTACCTCCCGCCGTCGCAGTTCGAGGCGATGTTCGTCTCGCTCGCGCACCAGAAGGCCGACTTCGACCGCACGATCGAAGCTGCGCGGATGGCGTTCGCCGCTGCCCGGTGACGGACGATCCACGGATCGCCATGCCGCGGGACGCGGCACCTTGGGTGATGAACATTGCGGGCGTGCCCGATAGACCTAACCCCCGGACCCTTCCCTAATGGGAAGGGGAGCTGCGAACGGCGGGCGTCCTGGTGAGTCGCGCACTCACGTCCCGAAGCCATGTACAAGGCAGATGGACACAGATCGGCACAGATGGGTAGGCGTGGATCCGTGTAGATGCGCGATGACGCTCGCCGTGTAAGCCGGGCGTCACGCGCTTGCCCGCAAAAGTGTGCCGTCGGTCGCGCGGGGTGTCGATATGCGCCCCTGTCGTTCGTCCCGTGACTGAATCCAGAATGCAGCAGGAAAGGAACGAGACAATGGCAGAGTTCATGATGCTCATCGCGCAGGACGAGTCGGAGGCGCCGAAGGTGCCGCCGGAGCAGTTCGAGAAGGTGTTCACGTGGTGGCGCGGCCACGAAGAGGCGGGACGCCTGAAGGCCGGCCTCGGGCGCCGGCTGCAGCCCTCCTCGACCGCCAGAACGGTGGCGGTGAAGGGCGCCGGAGGCGGTTCGACGGTCACCGACGGCCCGTTCATCGAGGCGAAGGAGATGATCGGCGGCTACGGCATCATCGAGGCGTCTTCGATCGAGGACGCGGTGCAGATCGCGAGCGGCTGGCCCGCCGGCCCGGCCTGGATCGAGGTCCGGCCGGTGCTCGAGATGTAGAACGCGGCTCCGCCGCAGCGCGAAGCGACCAGCAGCACGCGTCGACAGACCAGCAGCACGCATCAGCACAGGAGGAGAACGATGGCAGAGTTCATGATGATCATCGCGCAGGACGAGGCTGCGCTACAGGATGTCCCGCAGGAGCAGTTCGGCAAGGTGTATGCCTGGTGGCAGGCGTCCCAGCAGTCTGGCCGGCTGAAGGCGGGCGTGGGGCACCGGCTGCAGCCGTCGAGCACGGCAAAGACCGTCAGCATCGCGGCCAACGGCACCGCTCCTTCGGTCACGGATGGCCCGTTCATCGAGGCGAAGGAAGTGGTCGGCGGATACGGGATCATCGTCGCGGCGACGCTCGAAGACGCGGTGAAGTTCGCGAGCGAGTGGCCGGGCAGCGGGCCGGTGAAGATCGAGGTGCGGCCCGTCATGGAGATGTAGCCCCGATGGCCGCGGGACCGGCGGCACGGGGTGCGATACTGCACCCCGTGCCATCGCCATCATCTGGAGAGCCGCCCGGCGCCGTCGAGCGCGTCTACCGCGAGCACTACGCGCGGGTCCTCTCGACCCTGATCCGTCATTTCGGCGACATCGACGTCGCTGAGGAGGCGCTGCAGGACGCGTTCGCGATCGCGCTCCAGCGCTGGCCTTCCGGCGGCACGCTTTCGAACCCGGCGGCGTGGCTGCTCGTCGCGGCGAAGCGGCGGGGCATCGACCGGCTGCGCCGCGCGCGCGTGCTCGAAGGCAAGCGGCACCTGCTCGAGGCCGACGCGCTCGCGGCGAGCAGCGGCCAGGCGTGGATGCCGCCGAACCAGGTGGATGCCTGGCCCGACGACCGGCTGCGGCTCATCTTCACGTGCTGCCACCCCTCGCTGTCGCGCGACGCCCAGGTCGCGCTCACGCTGCGCACGCTCGGTGGCCTCTCGACGGCCGAGATCGCGCGCGCATTCCTGCTGCCCGAAGCGACGATGGCGCAGCGGCTGGTGCGGGTGAAGCGCCGCATCCGCGACGACGGCATCCCGTACGAGGTGCCGTCGCCCGACGCCATGCGCGAGCGGGTCGAAGCCGTGCTCGCCGTCCTGTACCTGATCTTTAACGAGGGCTACGCCGCGACCGCCGGCGAGGCGCTCGTGCGCGGTGACCTCTGCGACGAGGCGATCCGGCTCGCGCGTCTCGTGCGCGACCTGCTCCCCGGCGAGCCCGAGCCGGCCGGCCTGTTCGCGCTGATGCTGCTCCACCACGCCCGGCGCGACGCGCGCGTCGATGCGGCCGGGGAGATCGTGCTGCTCGAAGACCAGGATCGCCGCCGCTGGCATCGTGCCGCGATCGGCGAGGCCGGCGCGCTCCTTACCGCGCTGCGCGACAACACCCCGCGCGGCGCCTACGTGCTGCAGGCGGAGATCGCGCTCCAGCACTGCCTCGCGCCCTCGTTTGATGCCACCGATTGGCCGCGCATCGCCGCGCTCTACGACGAGCTGCTCGCGGTGCGCCCGGATGCGGTCGTCGCGCTCAACCGTGCCGTTGCGGTCGCGCTGGCAACATCGCCGGAGGATGGTCTCGCGCTGCTGCACGAGCCCTCGCTGGCGTTTGCGCTCGGCCGCTATCACCTCTATCACGCGACGCGCGCGGACCTGCTTCGCCGCTGCGGCCGGCAGGACGACGCGCGCGCGGCGTACGGAGAGGCGCTCGCTCTCGCCTCGAACGACGCCGAGCGCCGGCACCTCGAACGGCGCATCGCCGAACTCGCGCGTTAACGCCGGCCGTGGGGCTATGCTGAGGACGTGACGGCAAACATAGGACGAGAAGCCCTCAAGCCCAACCCGGCGCTCGCACCGCTGGCCGTGCTGGTTGGCGAGTGGATCAGCGTCGGCGCGCACCCGTACCTTCCCGGCAGGACGCTCCATGGCCGGGCCGTGTTCGAATGGATCGAGGGCGGCGCGTTTCTCCTCTGGCGGTCGGAGTGCGACGCAGCGGAGATCCCGAGCGGTGTGGCGATCTTCGGCACCGACAACGGCTTCGGCACGCTCTTCATGCTCTACTTCGACGAGCGCGACGTCTCGCGCAAGTACGACGTCTCCGTCGAAGCCGGGGCGATCCGCTGGCAGCGGATGTCAGACGACCTCTCGCAGCGTAGGGTGCTCTCGGTCGCGGCCGACGGCAGGACGATCACCAACACGGGTGAGATGAGCCGAGACGGCGGCGCCTGGGAGCCCGACCTCGATCTCACCTACTCGCGCGTCGAATAGTCCAGCACGCCGGACGGGTGTCCGCGCCGCCGGCGGCACGGTACCCGCATCGAACGGCGCCGGGCGACGCCCCCGCGAACGGCGCATCGCCGAACGCGCGCGCTAACGCCGGCCGCGGCGATGGCCGATATACTCAGGGCAGAACATGGCAGGCGAGGGACACATGGCGACGGACATCATCGGCACCGTACGACGAAACCACGCACTCGAGCACGCGACGATCACCGTCATGCTCGCGCGGCTCGGGCGCGAGATCCGCGTCGTCGGGCGGGCGGCGCAGGACGGCTACTACCTCTATGCGGACGTCCCGCAGGACCTGCTCGACGAATCGACGCACGAAGCGCTGCAGCGCCTCAAGTCGGGCGAGGGCTACCTGGCGGTCTCGCCGCTGTGCGGCACGAACATCGCGGTCGCCGGCGCGCTCGCGGGTATCGTCTCGATCGCGGCGATGGGCAATTCGCGGAAGATGGAGAACCTGCCGAGCGTCATCCTCGGCTCGATGCTGGCGCTGATCGCCGCGCAGCCGATCGGCCGCATGGTGCAGCGCTACCTGACGACCAGTCCGGATCTTTCGGACACCGAGATCGTCGGCATCAAGAACGGCGGACGGGGCGGCGGCCGCTTCTACAAGGTGCTCACCCGCCGCGGCGCGTAACCGCGCTCTGTCGCAACTTCCACCGCCTGCCTTCAGATGCCCGCCTCGTGGCTGTAGTGCTGCACGTCCTCGCGCCAGCCCCCGCGTCCACCGCCGACCTCCCGGTAGTCGGCGACGATCTCGATCGCGCGCAGGTACTTCACCATCTTGAAGCCGAGCTGCGTCTCCACGCGCAGGCGCAGCGGGGCGCCATGCTCTGGCGGCAGCGGCCCGCCGTTCATCGCGTACGCGAGCAGCGTCTGCGGGTGCCGCGCGAGGTCGAGCTCGATCGATTCGTAGAAGTGACCTGTACCGCCGAGGACAGGCTCCGACGTCGCCTTGTCATCGAGCGCGTGGAAGACGGCGTACCGCGCACCCGGCAGTGGTCGGCAGCGCGCGAGCACGTCGCGCACCGGCACGCCGGTCCACTCGGCGATGCTTGACCAGCCCTGGATGCACACGTGCTTCGTCCCCTGCGTCTGCGCCGCCATCGCATGCAGGTCATCGAGCGAGAGCGATAGCGGCTGCTCGACCAGCCCGGTGACGTCGAGCTTCCAGCCGGCGAAGCCGCTCGCCACCAGTTCGTTGTAGCGGGCTTCGACCGGCGGCACGCCGTTCACCCACGGCTCGGCCGATACGGCGGCCCGCGGGTAGGCCTGGCGCGACGTCAGCGGATGGAACAGCAGGCGCAGCAGCGGGTCCTTCACCCGAAACACGCCTTGCATGCGTCGCGGCCAGAGCCGCGAGCTCCACGTCGCGGCGACGTGGATGATGAACACGACCGCGAGCCCGGCCGCTCCCACGATGAGCGCCCGCGTTTTCTGGCCGCGCCCGACGCCGAGGACGATGAGGCCCCATTCGTGCGGCAGGCCATGCCAGACCACCATCGCGGTGTGCACGATCGTGAACAGCACGAAGGCGACGAGTGCCAGGAAGTGGATGCTGCGCGCCGCCTGTCGCCCGCCGAAGATCCGCGTGTACCAGGGGAAGCGCGCCGCGACCGCGGGCGACATCGCCGCGCCCGTGAGGATGGAGATCGGCGCCAGCACGAAGATCACGGACGCGTAGGCAAGCTGCTGCAGCGGGTTGTACGGGTTGCCCTCCGGGGGCAGGTGAAGCGTCAGGTAGGTGTGCGCGGTGTGTACGGCATCCGGGAAGATCGACCATGACGTCGGGATGAGGCGCCGCCACTCGTCGAGCGTGAACAGCAGGACCACGTAGACGATGCCGGTGAGCAGCCAGAGCACGATCGTCGTGAAGTGCCAGTGACGCCCGAGACCCAGGTTCCGGTGCCCGGGCAACGCGATCCACGAAGACCACGACACCTCCTCGTCACGTCCGGTCCAGATCGGATCGCCCACCTGCACCTTGTTGGTGAAGCGCAGCCACTCGCTGCCCCGGCGGCAATGGTCATTCAGGTAGAAGCGCGGGTGCGCGCTCAGGATCTCGAGCCCGCTGCGCATCAGCAGGCTCAGGAAGAGGATGTTGAGGATGTGCGTCGCGCGAACCCATACGGGGAAGCCGAGTGCCGCGACAGGCAGTTCCACGCGTTCCTCGTGTCCTCGATCTAGCGCCAGAGATGCAGAAGCGTCGAATCGATCCTACGTCTGGGCATCGAACGTGACAATCTGCCATGCGAGATCATGGGCGACAGTCAATCTCGTTGTGTCTCGCGTATGCGGCCTCGGGCCGCGCGGCGCGATCGTCTTTGGATAGGGTCGATCCGTCTGCGGCAAGCATGTTCGGCGAAGGTTCGCGCCGCATGCCGTTCGTCTGTGCGCATATCTGTCGATCGTGGGCCTACGGTGTGCTGACGCCGGTGGCGATCGCGTAACGGCCGTCCGGTGTCCAGCGCACGAACTCGCAGATGCCGGTGTCGTTCGTGTCGCCCGCGCCCTTCGGCACGCCGGCGATCACCGCACCTGATGCGACATCGAACAGCGAGCAGTC
>DASUKS010000042.1:0-2771 GCA_036278595.1 Dehalococcoidia bacterium | reverse complement strand
CTGATGGCCGGCGCCGGTGCGTCAACGGCATCCGCGCCCTTCGATTCTGGTCGGGCGAGGCTCTTCTCGTCGCCGGCCACTGATGTAGACGCCGGCGCCGGGGCAGAAGTTCCCGCCGATGGGGCGAATTCCGATCGGGATGGGGACGCGCTGGGACGCGCGAAGTCGTCAGTCGCCGCGGCTGCGGGTGTTGATGACTGCGCGCCCGCGGCGGCAGCGGCTGGCGCCGGCCCGGCGCCAGCCGCTGCCGTTGGTTGCGGCGCGCCGGCGGCGGGGGCAACGGGCGCCATATTCGTGCTGTTCGCCGGGGCCCCGGCGTCCGTCTGCGTCCGTGCCTGCGTCGACGCGACGTCGGCGGTGTGATGCTGCTCGCCGATGCCCGAGAACGACAGGGCCAGCAGCACAACGAACGCCGCGGCGGCCGTCGCGCTCATCGCCGGCATCAGCCGCGCCGCGAACGAGGCACGCGGCGCCGCACGAGGGACCGCAGCGACATCCGACGGCCGCAGACGGAAGGAGCGCGGTGCGTCGGTCTCGGGCAGCTCGGCGAGCATGGTGCGTAACGCGCGCAGCTCCGCGAGCCGTTGCGTGCAGGTGGCGCACGTCACGACATGCGATGCCACCGCTTCCGCCTGCGCGGGCGCCAGAGCGCCATCGACGTATTCCGAGAGGCGGCGCTCGTCGGGCCTGTGGTTCCGGCTCAGGACCGCTAACACATTCTTCACAACTGCCACCGTCTTCCCGGCGTATCCTGAGCCGGACCCGCATGAGTCATGACGCTCCGGCCTCGCCGATTGTTCCCATCGCCCGCAGCTCGCGACGCAGCTTCTCGCGTCCCCGCGCGATGCGCGACTTCACCGTCCCGAGGGATGCCTTCGTGGAATCGGCGATCTCCTCGTACGTGAAGCCCTGGACGTCGCAGAGGATGACGGCGAGCCGCTGGTCCTCGGGCAACCGGAGGAGCGCCGCCGCGATTGCCCGCCGCTGCTCCGATCGCAGCGCTTCGCTCTCCGGGCCGGCGGCCGTATCCGGTACGTCGAGGGCGCGCTCGTGCGCGTCGGCGTCGTCGACCGGCCGCGGTGCGTCGAGCGACACCGCGGGCCGCCGGCCGCGACGGCGCAGCTCGTCGGTACAGGCATTCGCGGCGATCCGGAGGAGCCACGGCTGGAAGCGCTCGCCGGTGCAGCGGCCGATATGGCGGTAGGCCGAGAGGAACGTGTCCTGCGTGGCGTCCTCGGCCGCGGTTGTGCTGCCGAGCATGCGACGGCAGATGTTGTAGACGAGACGCTGATGCAGGTCGACGAGCGCGTTGAAGGCGTCGAGGTCGCCGCCCCGCGCGCGCCGCAACAGCTCGGGTTCGTCCGCGGTCTGCGCTGAGGGGCCGGCGAAGAGGTTCATCGACGCCGGGCATTCTATCAGAGCGCCAATGCGCGCAGGCGCAGCGGCGGTGCGTGCTACAATAGGCGGCTTATGTCTGATGATCCGACCCGCCGGGAGCCGGACCCGCACACTTCATCTGCCCCGGCGGAACGCAGTTTCCCCCTGCAACCTTCAGATGAACCCGGGCTCCAGGACGATCCTGCCCCCGGCGCTGCGTCGTTGCCGGGTGATATCGCCGCATCACCGGGCGCCGGCACGCTGCCGCCGGACGATGTCGCGCCGGATCCGTATGCCGATGTGCCCGCAGCGCTCGAGCTGTCGTACAGCGCCGCCGACCTGGGCCTCAGCGACCGCGCGTTCGAACGGACCATCCCGTACGAGGACAAGGCCGTGCGCAAGCGCCGCGTCGGGCGCGCGAAGGCACGCCGGGTGGGCCGCGAGCTCGTCGAGACGCTGCTGCTCGCGGTGCTCATCTTCTTCGCCGTGAAGGCGGTTGTGCAGAACTTTCGCGTCGAAGGCTCGAGCATGATGCCGTCGCTGACGAACGACCAGTACCTGCTGGTGAACAAGGCGATCTACTACCGCTTCGACACGCACGAGCTCCACAAGTTCCTCCCGTTCATCCCGGACAGCGACGGCGACCGCCACCTCTTCCGCGCACCGCGGCGGGGCGACGTCATCGTCTTCAAGTTCCCACTCGACACGAGCCGCGACTTCATCAAGCGCGTGATCGGCGTGCCGGGGGACACCGTGGAGATCCACGACGGGAAGGTCTTCATCAACGGCGACCCGCTCAACGAGCCGTACGAGGAGGCCGCGCCGAACTACACCTACGGCCCGAAGACGGTGCCGCCGGGGCAGTACTTCGTGCTCGGCGACAACCGCAACAACAGCTACGACTCGCACGCCTGGCACCAGCAGTGCAGCGTGCAGCAGGAGTGCGACTTCGTGCCGGAGGCGAACATCATCGGCCAGGCATGGGTAACGTACTGGCCGTTTGGTGAGCTGGGTCTCGTGAACAACAAGACGCTGAAACCACAGGCGCCCTGACGGTAGGGTGTCGGAGGTCGGACGGCGGAAGTTGGATACGTGGCGACTGACAACGTCCGAGTTCGCTACTTCGTCGCCACGAATGCGGCGTACAGCGGCTGCTCGAGCTCCAGCTCGCGGACGTCGCGCAGTCCCGCTTCGGTCGCCATTTCGCGGATGTCCGCGGCGCTGAAGAAGCCGACGGCATGGCCGCCCTTCGCCAGCGACTGTGGGATCTCATAGAACAGGTCGATGTGGGCGAGCACGGTGCTGTAGTCGCCCGCGGCATCTTCGATCTGCTCGGCGCCGCGGATCTCAGTGATCAGCAGCACACCGTCCGCCTTCAGCGCCCGCCGCGCGTT
>DASUKS010000041.1:0-4881 GCA_036278595.1 Dehalococcoidia bacterium | reverse complement strand
CGCGGGTGGAAGCTGAAGCAGGTCATTTCGCTGATACTGCCGACGCGCGCATCGCCGATCGCGGCACCGAGCGATGGCGCCGCGTCCTCGACGACGCGCAGGCTGTGGCGCGACGCGATCTCGCTGATCACGTGCAGGTCGGCGGCGAGTCCGAACTGGTCGACGGGGAGGACGGCCCGCGTGTTGCGGTTGATCGCCGCCTCGACCGACATCGGGTCGATGTTCCACGTGTCCGGCTCGACATCGACGATGCGCGGCATGCCGCCGGCGTGGATGATGGCGTTAACCGACGCAACGAACGTGAAGCTCGGGACGATGACCTCGTCGCGGCGGCTCAGGCCGAGCTCGTTGAGCGCGAGCTGGAGCGCCGTCGTGCAGTTGGTCGTCGCGACGGCGTGGCGGGCGCCGCAATAGTCCGCGACGCGTCGCTCGAACTCGGCGACCTTCGCCCCCTGGACGAGCCAGCCGGACGCGAGCACCTCGGCGACGGCGCGCTGCTCCTCATCGCCGATGAACGGCTTCGTCAGTGGGACCGATGTCACCGAAGTGCGCACCATGGAGGCAACTCCTTGCGGGTGTGGTCAGGCGCTTCGCAGACTACGTTTCCAGCATTGACCGGCCGTTGAGTCGTCCGTCGACCGGGGTCGAGAACGGGTGCTCACGCCTCGGCGTCAGGCCGGCTCGGGCTTCCCGAAGCGTCCAGGGCGTCAACAATAACGTCCACCACGGCCCGATCGTTGCGCCGGCCGTCGAACCGCTCTTCGGCCACGGCCCGCGCGCGCGCGCCCATCGCCGGGAGGCGCTCACGCTGCTCGATCGCGCGCTCGATGGCCGCTCGGAGGGATGCGGCATCGGGAGCAATGAGCCAGCCCGTCTCGCCCTCATCTACGATCTCGGGCGCCGCGCCCACGTCGGACACGATCGCCGGGAGCGCGCTGGCCATGGCTTCGACCGTGGCGATGCCGAAGCAGTCGGCCGAGCTGGGCATCACGAAGATGTCCGCGCGCTCGTACAGCGCGCGCAGCTCCGGGCTGTTCGCCGATGCGCGATGGACGTGCACGTGCGGCGATGCCGGGATATCGCCGTACGTCACCATGTCGAGTGTGCAGCGGCTTGCGAATTGCGCGTTGACGACGTCCGCGAGCAGTTGGCCACCCTTGCGCTCGAGGTCGCCGCCGACGAAGAGCAGGCGCAGTGGCCCTTCACAGCGCGCGCGCCTCGGCCCCGGCGGCCACGCGTCGAGGTCGACGCCGGGCGGCAGCACACGGATCTTGCTCGACGGCACGCCGGACGCGAGCGCGGCGTGGGCTGCCCAGCGCGACCACGGCATCAGCACCGCGGCCGCCCGCCAGAGCAGACGCTCCTGGCGCAGCGCGAGCGCGCGGCGGACGCCCCGGCGGGGCGGGCGGCCGAAGTATTCGCGCGACCATGCTTCGCGCTGGCCGACGGTCCAGTCGAAGTCGACGACGAGCGGGCGGCGTAGCGGGGGGATCTGTGACCAGAGCCACGGCGTCAGGCTCGTCCCGGCGGCAGTCCAAATTGCGTCCGGGCGCGGCATCGCCGCGAGCGACGACGCCTCGATCGTGGACCGGAGCGCGCCGCGGACTCCACGTGCGACGGGCAGGCGTTCGACGAGCCCGCCGTCCTTCCATCCGGAGACGAGCCGGAACAGCGGTTCAACCCTGCCATCGTCCTGCACGTGGCGCTGCAGGTTGAGGAACCGGGTGCGGTGGCCGGCGAATCCGGAGCCGAGAAACAGCACGCGCGGTGGCACGAGCGCGCTCACTCCACCGCCGGGGCTGGCCACGGTGGACGAAGCTCACTTGTCATGAGCTCCCAGAAGCGCGCACGTCCACCGACCGCGCGCGCGAAAGCATCCCAGTACAGCAGGTTGAACACGACGCTGCAGGTCGCTCGCGCCGCGGTGGCGCGCGAAAGGCGGTCGGCGCTCTTGATCCCGATGGCGCCGAGCCGGCGAAGCACACTCATCGGCAGTCGCCGCCCGACGAGGACGCGCGCGAGGAGGCGTAAGGGGAGCCTGCGCGCGTATGCGAGATCCTCCGCGGTCATCTCGAGCATGTACCGGACGCCGCGATGCCACATCAACACGTCGTACTCGCCGTACTGCTCGGCGACGCTCATCCACGCTCTCAGAGAGCGCGGCGTGTCGTGGACCACCACGGCATCGTTCGCGAAGACGAACCGCATGCCCTGCGCCTCGAGCCGGTACGCGAGCTCCACGTCCTCGGCGCGCCGAAACTCCGGATCAAACAGCCCGGCGCGCATCAAGGCGTCGCGCCTGACCGACGCGTTCGCCGTGAAGAACTGGCGGGCGCACGGCTGAAACCTGCCGGCCACCATGTCGTCGTACTGCCGATCGAGGGTATCCAGCTCCCAGCGCACCCACGCAGGCTGCCGGACGCCGTCCGGGGCGGCGATGCGCCCGATCACCGCAGCGCACAGCGTCGCGTGGAGAGCGAGGTGGCGCTCGATGAGGTCATCGCGTGGGATCACGTCGTCGTCGACGAACAGGACGATCTCGCCCGACGCACAGGCGATGCCCGCGTTGCGCGCCGATGCCGGGCCCGCGTTCAGCTGCGCCAGCGCGCGCAGGCGATACCCGTAGTCCTGCGCGAGGACGGATGTGGTCGCATCCGTCGAGCCGTCGTCGATGACGATCACTTCGAACGCATCGACCGGGGCGGTCTGGCGCCCGAGCGCGCGCAGCAGGCGGTCGAGGACGCGCGCACGGTTGTACGTCGGCACGATGATCGAAATGCGTGGTGTCGGCGCCTGGCTTTCGGCGGGTTGCGCTCCGCTCATGCGTGCGCTCCTACGATGCAACCAGCGACGCGTTGCGCCACGCGATGAGCGCGCGCAGACCGTCACGCAGCGACGTCTGCGGCTCGTAGCCGAGCATCGCACGGATCTTGTCGATGGACGACAGCCGGCGACGCACCGGGTTCACCTTGCGCTCTGGCTCGTGCACCGGTTCGAGGTCGGCGTGGCCCGTGAGCTCCAGCAGGATGTCGCACAGCTCGCGCAGGCTCGTCTCGGTGGCCGTCCCGACGTTGAACACCTCGTCCGTGACGTCGCTCTGCGCGGCGAGGATGTTCGCGCGCGCGAGATCGCCCACGAACACCAGGTCCATCGACTGCTTGCCGTCGCCAAAGATCACCGGCGCCTCGCCCTTGTCCAACCGGTCGAGCCAGCGCGCGAGCACTTCGGTGTAGACGCCGTAGATGTCCATGCGCGGGCCGTAGGCGTTGAAGTACCGCAGCATGATGTAGTTCATCCCGTGCATCTCGTTGTAGGAGCGCAGGATCTGCTCGTTGGCGATTTTCGCCGCGCCATACAGCGTGCGGTTGTTGAAGGGGTGGGCCTCATCGATCGGGAAGTAGCTGGGCTCTCCGTAGACGGACGCGCTCGATGCCGCGACGACGCGCTTCACCTTGTGCCGGACCGCCGCTTCGATGACGTTCTGCGTGCCGTTGATCATCACCTGGACCGCGCGCACGGGCTGCTCCGCGCACTGCGTGATGCGCAGCGCCGCCTGGTGGAAGACGACATCGCACCCGGCCGTCAGGCTGTCGACGAGCGCCTCATCGCAGATGTCTCCCTCGTGCACCTCGACGCGCCCGGTCGCCACCGCGCCCGCGAGGTTCTCGCGCCGGCCGCGGACGAAATCATCGACAACCGCGATGTGCTCTGCGCCCGCCTCGAGCGCCTGGTCAACGATGTACGAGCCGATGAACCCGGCGCCGCCGGTAACGAATATCCGTGCGCCGTTCAGGTCGGTCATGGGAATCCTCCTCCAGCTGGCGGCGCAATGCCGCCCCATCACCAAAAGTCGAACGCCCGCCCGGCGCTTTGCGTTACCGTCGTGCTTACGCCGGTACGCCGACCCGGAGCATGGCCGCGAGCGCGCCGGCGACGGTGGCCACCTGCTCGCGGGTCATCTCGGGGTACATCGGCAGCGACAGGAGCCGCGGCGCGGCGGCGGTCGTTATCGGCAGCTGCTCGGGGCCGACGCCGAGCGCCGCATACGCCGGCTGCAGGTGCAGCGGCACCGGGTAGTGCACGCCCGTGCCGATGCCGCGCGCGCCGAGCGCCGCCCGCAGACCATCGCGGTCCTCCGCCTGCACGACGTACAGGTGGAAGACGTGTTCCTCAGCTTCGCAGGCAGGCGGCAGTTGCAGCGGCAGGCCGGCCAGCGCTTCGCGGTACCAGGACGCGACCTGGCGCCGCTGTGCGTTCCAGCCGTCGAGCCGCCGCAGCTCGATACGTGCGGCCGCGGACAGCAGCTCGCTGAGGCGGAGGTTCCAGCCAGGCTCCGCGTGGTGGTAGCGCGTCAGCTCGCCGTGGCTGCGCAGGGAGCGCATGCGGGCGGCGAGCGCGGCGTCGTTCGTGACGGCCAGGCCGCCTTCGCCGATCGTGCCGAGATTCTTCGCCGGGTAGAGGCTGAAGCAGCCGATGTCGCCGGCCGCGCCCGCGGCGATGCCATCGCGGCGTGCGCCGTGCGCCTGGCACGCATCTTCGATGACGCGCAGGTTGTACCGTCGTGCCACGGCGTTGATCGCAGTCATGTCAGTGAGCAGCCCGTAGAGGTGCACGGGGATCACCGCCCGCGTGCGCGGCGTGATGGCGTTCTCCATGGCATCGGGCGCCATCACGTATGTCGCGGGATCGACGTCGACGAACACCGGCGTCGCGCCGGCGGCGGTGATCGCTTCCGCGGTGGCGATGAACGTATTCGCGACGGTGATCACTTCGTCACCGGGGCCGATGCCGAGCGCCAGCAGCGCGAGCTGGAGCGCGGCGGTGCCGTTCGCGACGGCGACGGCATGCCCGACGCCGCAGTACGCCGCGAACTCGGCCTCG
>DASUKS010000040.1:0-8613 GCA_036278595.1 Dehalococcoidia bacterium | reverse complement strand
GTGCTGCTGGTGCACGTCACGCGCTTCAACGCGCTCATGTGGGATAACGGGCGCACGCCGGTGCGCGTGATCGAACATGGCGTCCGGGTGCCTGACGGCATCGCATACACCGGCGAGCTCGCGCGCGGCGCCGTCGTGGTCAATGGACTTCGGACGCGCGGCCGGCGGCTGGGCGCCGACGTCTTCGAACGCGTGCGAGCCGAGGTACCGCTCGATATCGCGGGCATGGGCTCGGAGGAGCTCGGCGGCGAGGGCGACCTGCCGCGTGAGCGGCTCGCCGCGTTCAACGCGCGACGCCGCTTCTTCTTCAACCCCATCCGCTACACGAGCATGGGCCTTGCCGTGTGCGAGGCGATGATGCTCGGCATGCCAATCATCGGGCTGGCGACTACCGAGATGCCGACGGTGATCGAGAACGGAGCGTCGGGCTACGTCGATACGGACGTCGGCCGAGTGATCAGCGTCATGCGCGACCTGCTCGACGACCCGGCGCAGGCGCGGGCGCTCGGCGAAGGCGCACGGCGCACGGCGCACGAGCGCTTCGGCATCGAGCGGTTCGCGCACGATTGGGACCAGACCCTTCGAGATGTGACCGGCCGGCGCCCCGCACCGACGCTCGCCGGCAGCGGGAATGGAGCGACGGTATGACCAGGCGCGTCGCGCTGATCAGTGAGCATGCGTCGCCGCTCGGCGTGCTGGGCGGCATCGACGCCGGTGGGCAGAACGTCTACGTCGGGCAGGTCGCGAAGTATCTCGTCGAGGCCGGATACGAGGTCGATGTCTTCACGCGCCGAGACAGCGAACTCCTGCCGGAGACGGCCGAATGGGTGGCGGGCGTGCGCATCGTGCACGTCCCTGCCGGGCCTCCCAGGTACATACGTAAGGAAGCCCTGCTACCGCTGATGGGCGAGTTCGCATCGTGGTCGATCAGGTTCTTCCGGCGCCAGCGACGCCCGTATGACATCGTGCACGCGAACTTCTGGACGTCGGGGCTCGTCGCGACGGAAATACGGCGCCAGCTCAACATCCCATTCGTCGTCACCTTTCACGCACTCGGGCGCGTGCGCCGGCAGCACCAGGGCGAGCGCGACGGATTCCCCGACGAGCGCTTCGATGTCGAAGACCGCGTCGTCGCCGAGGCGGACCACATCATCGCGGAGTGCCCGCAGGACGAAGAGGACCTGATCCAGCTGTACAACGCGGATCCCGGCAAGATTTCGATGATCCCGTGCGGCTTCGACCAGACCGAGTTCTTCCCGATCAGCAAGGCGCTCGCTCGCGTCGTCATCGGCATCGCGCCGGAGGAGCGCGTAATCCTCCAGCTCGGGCGCATCGTGCCACGGAAGGGCGTCGACAACACGATCCGTGGCTTCGCGCGGCTCGCGCACAAGCACGAGATCGCCGGACGTCTGCTGATCGTCGGCGGCGACTCGGACGAACCAGATGAGGGCGCCACGCCGGAGATCGGCCGCCTCGAGGGCATCGCCCGAAGCGAGGGCATCGAAGAAAGCGTCCAGTTCGTCGGTCGTCGCGGGCGCGAGGGGCTCAAGTACTACTACAGCGCCGCCGACCTCTTCGTGACGACGCCATGGTACGAACCCTTCGGAATCACGCCGGTCGAGGCGATGGCCTGCGGCACACCGGTCGTCGGCGCGAACGTCGGGGGGATCAAGTTCACGGTCCGCGATGGCGAGACCGGCTACCTCGTGCCGCCGGAGAACCCGGAGGCGCTCGCCGAGCGCATCGCGCACCTCTACCGACATCCGAAGCTGATGAGCGTGTTCCGGCAGCAGGCGATCCGGCGCGTCAACGACCTCTTCACATGGCGAAAGGTGGTGGACGCGATCGCGCTTACGTACGAAGACGTGCTCGCCGCCACGCGCCCTGGGTACGGACTGCACGCCGAGCACATGGCTCGCATCGAACGCGGATTCAGTGACGCGATCGACGCGCTCCAACAGTCGCGACACCGGCTGCGTGCGTCGATCGGCGACACGGCGGAGATGATCGCGCACTGCTTCGACCGCGGCGGCAAGCTGCTGATCTGCGGCAACGGCGGCAGCGCAGCCGATGCGCAGCACTTCGCAGGCGAGCTCGTCGGCCGCTTCAAGGTCGCGGACCGCCCCGGCTTGCCGGCCATCGCGTTCACCGCGGACAGCGCGGTCCTCACCGCCTGGGCGAACGACAACGGCTACGACGACGTGTTCGCGCGCCAACTGCAGGCCCTGGGCCGCGCCGGCGACATCCTCGTCGGCATCAGCACGAGCGGCCGGGCAACGAACGTCATCCGCGCGTTCGAAGCGGCGCGACAGCGGGGCATCCGCACGCTGGCGCTGATCGGCGGCCGTGGTGGGTCTCTCAAGGGCATCGCAGATGCGGCTCTCGTCGTGCCCGCCGAAGATACGCAGCGCATCCAGGAGGTCCACATCGTCCTCATTCACCTGCTGTGCGACCTCATCGAAGAGCGACTGTACGGGGCGCAGGGCACCCGCCGGGGCGTCCAGAAGCCGATCGCGCGCGCCGATCGGCGGCGCACGACGCGGGGATCACCGACATGGCGGATTCACGAACGCGCGATGTTAGGGCTAGATGAAGGGGAGGGATCATGAGCGAGCTGACCGGACGAGTGGCATTGGTAACCGGCGGCGGCCGCGGGCTCGGCGAGGCGATCTGTCGCACGCTGGCGGCGGGCGGGGCTCACGTCATCGTCGCCGACGTGCGTGGTGAACTCGCGAAGGAGGCCGCCGATGAGCTGCGCGCCTGTGGAGCGACCGCCGAAGCGATGGCGCTCGACGTGGCGGACGAACGCCAGGCGGCAGAGGCTATCGAGATCACCGTCGGACGCCATGGCCGGATCGACGTGCTCGTGAACAACGCGGGCGTCGATGTCACGACGGACATCGGCTCGCTCTCCGTCGAGGAGTGGGACAGGGTTTTGAACGTCAACCTGCGCGGCCCGTTCCTCATGTCGAAATACGCCCTGGCCGCGATGAGCGAACGCCGCTCCGGGCACATCGTGAACATCAGCTCGACGGCGGCGAAGCGCGCGTGGGCAAACGCATCCGCCTACCATGCGAGCAAGTGGGGGCTGCTGGGGTTTAGCCACGCGCTGCACGTCGAAGCCCGGGACCAGGGCGTGAAGGTGACGGCGGTGGTCGCCGGTGGCATGCGCACTCCCTTCCTGCTCGATCGCTTCGAGGGCATCGATGAGGGCACGCTGCAGGACCCGCGCAACGTCGCGGAGACCGTGCGCTTCGTGCTCACTCAGCCGGACGAGACGGTCATTCCCGAGATCATGGTGCTGCCGATGCGGGAGACATCATGGCCGTAAGGTGCCGCCCCGCGGTGTTCCTCGACAAGGACGGCACGCTGCTCGAAGACGTGCGGTACAACATCGATCCGGCGAAGATGCGCTTCGCGCCGCGTGTGGATGAGGCGCTGCCGGCCATAAGCGGCGCCGGATTCGAGATCGTCGTCGTATCGAACCAGTCCGGCGTCGCCCGCGGCATGTTTGCAGAGAGCGCGCTCAGTGCCGTCGAATCGCGCCTGCGCGACATGCTGGCCGAGATCGATGTGCCGCTCGCCGGCTTCCTCTATTGCCCGCATCACCCCGAAGGTCAGGATGCGCGTTACGCCGTCTGGTGTGCGTGCCGCAAACCGGCGCCCGGCATGATCGAGCGCGCGGCAGGCGAGCGCGGGCTCGACGCCAGCGCCTCATGGATGGTCGGCGACATTCTCGATGACGTCGAGGCCGGCCGGCGCGCCGGGTGCCGCACGGTGCTGCTGGATAGCGGGCACGAGACGCGCTGGGAGCGAAGCCCGGACCGCGAGCCGCACTACGTCGTGCGCGATCTGATGCATGCGGCGGCGATCATCGCGGGAGCGTGCGCATGAGCGGGCTGCTCGAAACGATCGACGCGCTCCGCGGCCTGCGCATCGCCATCATCGGCGAGGCGATGCTCGACGCCTACCTCGAGGGCACCGCCGGCCGCATCTGCCGCGAGGCGCCGGTGCCCATCGTGGACATCGAGCGGCGGACGGATGCACCGGGCGGCGCGGCCAATACCGCCGTCAACCTCGCCGCACTCGGCGCCGAAGCGCGCTTCGTCTCGGTGCTGGGCGCGGATCCTGAAGGCAACACGGTGATGGACGCGCTGCGAAGTGCCGGCGTGGACAGCCGATGCGTGCTGCGCGACGAAGCACGCCGGACGCTCGCGAAGCAACGTGTCGTCGCGGGCTCGCAGCTGCTCGTGCGCTTCGATTACGGCACGACCGCCGGTGTCGGGCACGAGACGGAGCAGCGCCTGATCGAGGCGCTGCGCCAGGCGAGCGACGGATGCGATGCGCTCGTCGTTTCCGACTACGGGTACGGGGTGCTGACGCCGGCGGTGATCCGCACGGTCGCCGCGATCGAGTCCGCCCGGCCGCGCCCGCTCGTCGTGGACGCACACAATCTCCCGGCGTATCGCGCTCTGCATCCAACCGCCGTAAAGCCGAATTACGACGAGACGGCTCGACTGCTCGGCCTGCGCCGCGTCGATGGGCCGGACGCGCGCGCCGAGCAGGTCGCGGCCTCCGGCGAGCGGTTGCTCGACATGACGGGCGCGCGCATTGCGGCGATCACGCTCGATGCGGACGGCGCGCTGCTGTTCGAGCGCGATGCGCCGCCCTACCGGACATACGCGCGTCCCACGCGCCAGTCTCGCGCCGCCGGCGCCGGGGACACGTTTGTGGCGGCGCTGGCGTGCGCGCTCGCGGCGGGTGCTTCGGGCACGGAGGCCGCGGAGCTGGCGTCGGCGGCGGCCGCCGTGGTCGTCGGCAAAGAAGGCACGTCCGCCTGCGGCGCGGGCGAACTGCGCGCGTATCTCACGGCCGAAGGCAAACAGGTCGGCGACCTCGACGCGTTCCGCCGCCGAACTGACTTCTATCGCGCACAGGGGCGGCGCATCGTCTTCACCAACGGCTGCTTCGACATTCTGCATCGCGGGCACATCACCTATCTCAACCGCGCGAAGGCACTCGGGGATCTGCTGATCGTCGGCATCAACAGCGACGAGAGCGTCCAGCGCCTGAAGGGCGATGAGCGGCCGATCAACTCGCTCGAAGACCGCGTACAGGTGCTCAGCGCGCTCAGCTGCGTCGACCACATCGTGCCGTTCGCCGGCGACACGCCGGTCGACGTGATCCGCGCGGTGCGGCCGCACGTCTTCGTAAAGGGCGGCGATTACACGCGCGAAACGCTGCCGGAAGCGCAGGTCGTCGAGGAGCTCGGCGGCGTCGTGCAGATCCTGCCCTACCTCGACGACCGCAGCACATCGCGGATCATCGAGCGCATCCAGCGAAACGGAGAGGACCGCGATGGAGCTGATCGAAGGCGCGACGGAAGCGGCGTCGCGCTGGCAGCACGCGCGCAACGTGCTGTGCATCCGGCTGGACACGATCGGTGACGTGCTGATGACCGGCCCGGCCATCCGGGCGGTCAGCGAGGCGCGCCCGGATCGGCGAATCACCATGCTCACATCGAGCGCAGGGGCGGCCGCCGCACGTCTCCTGCCCGACATCGACGCCGTGATCGAGTACGACGCGCCGTGGATGAAGCCCGCGCCCGACGAGCGGCCCGAGCAGGATGTCGCGGATGAGCTCCGCGCTCGGGCCTTCGACGGCGCAGTGATCTTCACTGTCTACAGCCAGAGCGCGCTCCCCGCCGCGTTTCTCTGCCGGCTCGCCGGCATCCCGCAGCGTCTCGCCCATTGCCGAGAGAATCCCTATGGTCTGCTCACGGATTGGGTTCGGGAGATGGAGCCGGACCAGACGATCCGCCACGAGGTCGAACGCCAACTCGCGCTCGTGGCGGCTGTCGGCTGCGCGCCTCGCGACGACCGGATGAAGGTCCGCATCCCCGCTGACGCGGTCGACAGCGCCGAGCGCCTGCTCACAAGGTGCGGGGTCGATCGCAACCGCCCCTGGTGTGTCATCCATCCGGGCGCGAGCGCGCCATCGCGCCGGTACGCGGCGGCCGGATTCGCCGCTGCCGCTGACGAGCTCGTGATGCGTGACGGGTGGCAGGTGGTGTTCGCCGGCGGCGTCGCTGACGTCGAGCTCACTCGCTCTATCCGCCGCATGATGCTCGCGCCCACGGTCAGCATCGCGGGCGAGCTCGAGCTCACGGAGCTCGCCGCGCTGATCTCGCTCGCGCCGATACTGATCGCGAACAACAGCGGCCCCGCGCATCTCGCGTCCGCGACCGGTACCCCGGTCGTCGATCTGTACGCACTGACGAACCCGCAGCACACGCCGTGGCGCGTCCCAGCAAAGGTCCTCTCGCACGATGTTCCCTGCGCGTGGTGCTATGCCAGCGTCTGCCGTGAGGGACATCACGACTGCCTGCGGCTCGTCTCGCCCGCGCGCGTCGCCGCAGCCGCCCGATCGCTCTACGCGGAAACCGTGGCGCCATCGCCGGCGATCGAGGTCGCGATCTGATGCTGGACGTCCTGATCCCGACGTACCGGCGCGACGCTGCGCTCGCGGTCACCTTGACATCGCTCGCCATGCAGGACTACCGGCAGTTCGATGTCGTGATCTCGGACCAGAACGGCGATCACGATGTGCGGAACGTGGGCGAGGTGCGTGCCGCCGTCCGCGTGCTCGAGCTGCACGGCCAGGATGTGCGCCTACTGAAGCACCTACCTCGCCGCGGCATGGCAGAACAGCGGCAGTTTCTCCTCGATCATGCGCGGGCGCCGTACGTGTTGTTCATCGATGACGACCTGATCCTGGAGCCGGACGTCGTGCGGCGGATGTTGCGCGCCATCGAGCGCCAGGAATGCGGGTTCGTCGGCTGCCCGGTGGTCGGGCTGAGCTACGTCGATGACGTGCGCCCGGACGAGCAGACGATTGAGTTCTGGGACGAGCGCGTCGAGCCGGAAGAAGTACTGCCCGGGACGCCGGCCTGGGATCGGCACCTGCTGCACAACGCGGCGAACTCGCTGCACGTCCAGCGGCGCCTCGGGCTCACCTCGGAGAACGAACGCCTGTACCGCGTCGCCTGGGTGGGCGGGTGCGTGCTCTACGATACGGAGAAGCTACGCGCGAGCGGCGGCTTCAACTTCTGGCGCGCGCTTCCCGAAGACCACGCCGGCGAGGACGTGCTGGCGCAGATGCACGTGATGGTGCGATTCGGTGGATGCGGTCTGCTTCCGTCCGGGGTGTACCACCAGGAGTTGCCGACGACCATCGAGGACCGGCGCCACGACGCGCCGCGCATGCTCGCCTAAGACCCGGGCGCAGCCGACACATCGACGCGTGCCTTCATCCCGGGATGCACGGTGCAGTAGTACGAGTACTCGCCCGGCTTGTTGAACGTCAGCTTCTTCGACTCGCCCTTCGAGAGCAGTCCGGTGTCCCAGCTTCCGTCCTTGGCCGTGGCACTGTGCGGGACGCTGTCGTGGTTTACGAAGGTGATCGAGGCGCCGACCGGGACCTGCAGATTGCCGGGCTTGTAGTCCATGCTCTTGATGTCGACCGTGTTCGTCATGCCGCCGACCGTCATCGGGGCGTTCGACGAGTCGTGGCCACCCGAGCACGCGGCGGCGACGACTGCGAGCACGGCAACGGCGATGATGACGAGGAATACGCGGGCGGGAAGTCGAACCAAAGACCTACCAGATATCGCGCACGTCGAAGCGCGGGCCGTCCTTACACACCAGCTTCATCGAGCGGCCGCCACGCACCCGCGCCTCGACCGCACACCCGTAACAGATACCCGTGCCGCACCCCATGCGCTCCTCGAGGAGCACCTGCACGGAGCGCCGGACACGCGCGCGGCGCGCGACCGCCGCCATCGCCTCGAACATGACGTTCGGGCCGCAAGCGAACGCCTGGTCGCACCACTCGAGCAACTCCGCGAACGGCTCCGTCGCGAAGCCCTGGCGCCCGGCCGAGCCGTCGTCCGTCGTGACGACGACCTCGACTTCCTTTGGGAGCAGCGCGGACGGAAAGATCTGCGCGGCGCTGCGTCCGCCGACAACCATCGTAACATTCAAACCGTGCGCGATGGCATCGTCGGCGAGCCAAACGAGCGGTGCGACGCCGATGCCGCCGGCCACCATGAGTAGATTTCTGGAGGTTCGGCCGACCGCGTACCCGCGGCCGAGCGGGCCCCAGCCGTAGACGCGATCCCCGGGCCGGCGCGTCGCCAGCCACGAGGTGCCCCGCCCGACGACGTCGTAGAGGATCGACCACTCCGGCCCGTCGGCGCCTTCGCGGATGCGGTGGTAGCTCATCGGCCGGGGCAGGAGCGGGTCGTCCGCCCGCGCTGAGGCCGGACCGCAGCCGTACGCCGCGTCGTCGGAGCAACGGAGCATGATGAACTGCCCGGGATAGGCGCCGCGCGCCAGCTCAGGCCCCCGGAACCAGGTGATGTGCGTGCCGCCGTAGAGCCGTTCGTTCTCGATGACCGTGGCGTACCCGAGGTTCACGCGCCCCCGTTCCGGTACTCGGGCAGCGGGCGCACCTCGTACGATGTCCCGCCGTCGCTCGCCATCGTCGTCACGAGCGCCTCGACGGCGGCGCGCGCGGTGTCCACGCTCGTGAAGCACGGAATGCGCTTCTCCG
>DASUKS010000039.1:0-19168 GCA_036278595.1 Dehalococcoidia bacterium | reverse complement strand
GACCTGGAAGTTCGAGCCCATCGGCACGCGCGACATCACTTCGACGCCGCCGCCGATCGCGATGTCGACGACGCCCGACGCGATCAGGTTCGACGCGAAGTGGATCGCCTGCTGGCCCGAGCCGCACTGGCGGTCGACCGTGGTGCCGGGCACCGTGTACGGGAACCCTGCCTCGAGCACGACGTTGCGGCCGATGTTGGCGGCCTGCTCCCCGACCTGCGAGACGTTGCCGAATACGACGTCGCCGACCGTGCCCGGGTCAATGCCGGCGCGGCGGACCACCTCGTTCAGCACCTTCGCCCCGAGCGTGACGGGGTGCGTACCCGACAGCATGCCGCCGCGGCGGCCCATCGCCGTCCGCAGCGCTTCTACGATGACTACATCCTTCGCCACGCGATTTCCTCCTCATGAATGTGAAACTGTGCATTCATTGTATCGCGGTCGTGCGAATACGGACTAGACCGCCCGCGCCGAATGCGAAAATCGAAGCGCGGGCGATGCAAACCGCGGCGCCAGGAACGCCGCGCGGGCGCTCGCGGCGGCGGCGGGAAGAACGAATGTTTCACGTGAAACAACGGGCGCCGGAGCCACGCCGCGCGGCTTGTCCGACCGCGAGGGCGCCCGTACCTTGTGCCCGATGAGCATCTCCGATCCCGATCGCAACCCGCAGACGCAACCGGCGCCCATCGACCCGATGGCCTATTACTTCCAGGACGTGCTGCTGCTGCGCGGCGACAACCTGGTGCGCATCTACCTGATCCGCCACGGGCAGTCCGGCGGCAACGTGGCACGGGAGGAGGGCCGGCAGGCGGAATATGACCCGCCGCTGACGCCCGTCGGCGAGGAGCAGGCGCGGCGGCTCGGCGCCCGGATGGCGGAGTACGGCGTCGATGCGATCTACAGCAGTCCGCTGCAGCGCGCGTACAACACCGGGCTCGCCATCGCGAAGCTCACCGGTCACGAGATCACCGTCATCGATGACCTGCAGGAGATCAACGAGCCGACGCGCCGGGCCGGCGTCGACCTCGAGACGGCAGCGCTGCCAGAGGGCGTGACGCACCAGGACATCAAGCGCCGGTTCGAGGAGAACCCGACGTGGGACAACCTGCCGGGCTCCGAGCCGAGCCGCCACTTCCGCGACCGCATTGCGGGCGCGATCAACCGCATCGTCGAAGAGAACCCGGGGAAGAAGGTGGCCGTGACGTGCCACGGCGGCGTGATTCAGTCGTACGTGGCGGAGATGATGGGGTTGCCGAGCGACTTCCCGTTCTACGCGTTTAACGCCTCGATCACGTCCATCCGCGCTTCGGGCGAGCGGCGCGCGCTCTGGCGGCTCAACGATCTGGCGCACCTCGAAGGGATGCGGATGACGTAGCCGTGCTCACGCGGCTCACGCGGTTCCACGCGCATCAGAAGCTGGAAGATTGGAAGATGGATCGGCGGTCGGCGCACGTCGTCGTACGGTGGACGTCGATCGTCATCGGGACGGGCGGGCAGTTGGACCGCCCCTACCTCATACGGGCGCGTTGGTAGATGCCTGAGATCACGTCTTCGAAACTGAGCATCGACCCCAAACTGCTGCGCGCGGGCGGGCGGGTGCTCGACGCGGGTTGCGGCGACGGGCGGCACCTGCGGGCCGCGGTGGCGCGCGGCTGCGCCGCCATCGGCGTGGACTACGATGCGGCGGTGCTGCGCGAGGCGCGGGCGCGCGGCAGCGATCCGCTGCAGTACATCGTGGGCGATGCGAGCAGGCTGCCGTTCCGCGCCGGCACCTTCGATGCCGTGATTTGCACCGAGACGCTCGAACACCTGCCCGATGACACCGGCGCGATGCGCGAGATCGCGCGCGTGCTGTGTCCGGGCGGGCGGATGTTCGGCGCCGTGCCATCGCACTTCACCGAATTGGTGTTCTGGCGGCTGTCGCGCGGCTACTGGGATACGCCGGGAGGCCACATCCGCATCTATGCGCCGCGGCGGCTGTTCGCGCAGCTCGGGGCCGCCGGCCTCCGCGTCGAGTCGATGCGCTACCTGCACTTCGTCGATTCGCTGTTCTGGCTGCGGTTCTGCGCGGTCGACTTCGTGCGCGGGACGCGGCGACGCGCGCCCAGCGAGTTCGAGCAGGCGGTCGCCATCGCGGTGGCGCAGGAGCGCGCCGCGCGGCCGCCGTCGTGGCGGCGGCGGCTGCGCGCCGCATTCGGGCGATCGCGCTTCATCGCCGCGGTCGATACGCTCGGCGCGTACGTCTGGCCGAAGAGCCTCGCGTTCGTGGCGCGCAGGGATGACGGCCCGGCAAGGAGGTAGCGATGCCAGCGAGAGTGCCCGCGAAGAAGCCGCCGCGCCCGCGGACGCGCAGACGGGAGCCGTCGCCGCTCGCGCCGGCTGTCCGGCGCTACATCACGCAGGCGCACGTCTGCCGCGTGGCGACCGCAAGCGCGGACGGCGAGCCGCACGTGATCCCCGTCTGCCCGGTATACGATGGCCATCGCACGCTGTACATCGATATCGGCCCTGACTACCGCACGGCGCGGCACATCGCCGAGAATCCGCGCGCCGTTGTGCTTATCGACGACTACTTCGACGACTGGAGCAGGCTGCGGCGCGCGATCCTGCGCTGCCACGTCCGGGAGGCCCGCGGCGTGGAGCGCGATACGGCGTGGCGGCGCATCCGGCGCAAGTTCCCGCAGTATCGCGGCGTCGACTGGGAGCCGCGCCTGACGCTCGCGCTTGAAATCGATGCTGTCCGGCACGAGGGCATCGTCCGTTAGGCGTCGGCGGCCGATCATCCAGACGTGGGACAGTTCACGCTGTGGGAGCCGTTATCATGATGGGGCGACAGCAGCGGCGGAGGTGACATGACAGACGTCGGGCGGCAGTCCGAGGCGTATTTCCGCGAGCATTACAGCCTCGACGAGGCGACGGCGAGTGAATTGCTCGGCGTCGCGATGAGCCGCGGCGGCGACCGCGCGGAGCTGTTCTTCGAGCACCGCGAAGGCTCGAATGTGACCTTCGAGCAGCAGGCGGTGAAGACCGCGAGCCGCAGCATCACGCAGGGCCTCGGCGTACGCGTGCTGCAGGGCGACGCCATCGGCTACGCGTTCACGGAGGACCTGTCGCGCGACGCCATGAGGCGCGCCGCCGACACGGCAGCGCGCATCGCGTCCCGGGGCGACAAGGCGCCGCCGATCGACGTCGTCCACTACGAGTCGGCGAACTACTACGAGCCTTCGGCCAGCACGATCGGCGTCGCGCCGATCGAGAAGGTCGACCTGATCCGCCGCGCGGACGTGGCCGCGTGGCGCTTCGACCCGAGCATCGCGCGCGTCGACATCAACTTCGTCGATGAGCTGAAGCACGTGATGATCGTAACGAGCGACGGGCGGATCACCGGCGACGTGCAGCCGCTCGTGCGGTTCAACGTGTCGTGCCTCTCCGAGCGCGACGGCGATCGCCAGACCGCGCGCTGGGGCGGCGGCGGCCGCATGGGCATGGCCTACTTCGAGACGCACACCCCGGAGGCGCTCGCCGAGGAGGCGGCGCGCCAGGCCGTCGTGCTGCAGTCGGCGATCGACGCGCCGGCGGGCACGTTCCCCGTTGTGCTGGCGGCGGGCGACAGTGGCATCCTGCTGCACGAAGCGATCGGCCACGGCCTCGAGGCCGACTTCAACCGCAAGCGCACGAGCAACTACACGGACCAGGTCGGGAACGTTGTCGCGTCCGAGCTGTGCACGGTCGTCGATGATGGCACGATCCGCGACAGCCGCGGCTCGATCAACATCGACGACGAGGGCAACCTGCCCGGACGTAACGTCCTGATCGAGAACGGCGTGCTGCGCGGCTACATCCAGGACGAGATGAGCACGAAGCACTTCGGGGTGGCGCCGACGGGGAACGGCCGGCGCCAGTCCTTCAAGCACTACCCGATGCCGCGCATGACCAACACCTACATGCTGGCGGGCCAGTCGGCGCCGGAGGAGATCATCGGCTCGGTGGACCGCGGCATCTACTGCGTCGCGTTCAACGGCGGCCAGGTGAACATCAGCAACGGCGACTTCGTCTTCAGCGTGACCGAGGGGTACATGATCGAGGGGGGCCGCATCACGGCGCCGATCCGCAACGTGAACCTGATCGGCAACGGGCCGGACGTGCTGCGCAAGGTGACGGCGGTCGGCAGTGACTTCGAGCTGAGCGACGGGCGCTGGACCTGCGGCAAGGACGGGCAGTCCGTGCCGGTCGGCGTCGGCGTGCCGACGACCTTAATCAGCGGGATGACCGTCGGCGGCACCGCGATCGGGTAAGAGCAGGGGAGGGACGCGACATGAAGAAGCTGTTCGTGCTGATGATCGTCGTCGGGCTGGCAGCGTTCGTGCTGAGCCAGCGCGGCGCCGAAGAAGAATTGGCATAGCCGATGCTGCCGCCGCTGGGCCTCAATGGCGCCGCGTTCGAACTGCTGAACGATGACATCGCGGGCCGGTTCAGCGCGCTCGACAACCTGATGAAGTTCTCGGCGCAGTACCTGATCTACGTGCTCGTCCTCGTGCTTGTCGCGTCGTGGTTCGTGCACGTCGGCGGCAGCGAGCAGCGGCGGCTGGCGGTGTACACGGCCGTCGCGTCCGCGGCGCTCGCGCTGGTCATCGCGTTTGTCGTGCGTGAGTGGTACGTGACCCCGCGTCCCTTCATCGCGCGCGGCGCGGGCGACTACGTGCAGTTGATCCATCACGGCGCCGACGCCTCGTTCCCGTCCGACCACGCGACGGCGGCGTTCGGGTTGGCGGCCGGCGCGTTCTTCTACCGTCCGCGGCTGGGGGCGATCCTCTTCGTGCTGGCGGCGATCATCGCATTCTCGCGCGTGTACGTCGGCGTGCACTACCCCGGTGACGTCCTCGGCGGCGCGGCGATCGGCATCCTCGCAGCGGTGATTGTGCGGTTCGCGCGGCCGATCTTCACGTACCTCGACGACCTGATCGTCGTGCGGCTCGTACCGGCGCCGCTCCGATGACCGACGAACGCTTCCAGAACGAAGACATCATGGCGGTCGCGGTCGATGCCGTCGACCTCGCCCGGAAGCTCGGTGCAGACGAGGCGGATGCCTACATCCTGAGCGGCTACGAGTCCGGTGTCAGCGTGCGTCGCGGCGAGGTCGAGAAGCTGATCGAAGCCGGCTCGCGCAGCCTCTCTCTGCGGGTCATCCGCGACAAGCGCACGGCCGTCTGCAACACCTCCGACTTCACCCCGCGCGCGCTGAACGCGATCGTCGAGACGGCGGTCGAGCTCGCCAGGATCAGCGAGCCGGACGAGTTCGCCGGCCTGCCCGCAAAGGAAGACCTGGCGACGGACTTCGGCGGCGCGCTGGGACTGTTCGACGAGTCGGTCGAGTCACTCACCGTCGACGAGATGAAGGACATCGTCCTGCGCGCCGAGCGGGCGGCGTTCGACTTCGACCCACGGATCACGAACTCTGAGGGCGCGGAGTTCGGCGCCGAACGCGGGCAGCTCGTGCTGGTGAACAGCCTGGGCTTCCGCGGCACGTTCCCGTACACGGCGGCGAGCTTCTCGGTCGCCGTGATCGCAGACGACACCGAGGGAAAGAAGCGCAACGACTACTGGTTCACCGCGGAGCGCGCGCTGCACCGGCTGGAGTCGCCGGAGGACGTCGGCCGCCGGGCGGCGGCGCGGACCGTGCGCAAGCTCGGGGCGACCAAGGTCGGCACCCGCGAGGCGCCGGTCGTCTGGGACCCGGTGATGGCGGGCCGGCTGGCGCGGATGATCGTTGGAGCATCGAGCGGCGAAGCGCTGTTCAAGCGCGCGACGTTCTTCGTCGACTCGGAGGGGCAGGCGGTCGGATCGAGCCTCTGCACGATCACGGACGACGCGACGATGCCCGGCCGGCTGGCGAGCCGCCCGTTCGATGGCGAGGGCGTGCTGACGCGGCGCAACGCCATCCTCGACGAGGGGCGGTTTAACGCCTTCCTCTTTGACAGCTACTACGCGCGCCGCACCGGCCGCAGGACGACGGGCAGCGCAGCCCGCATGGGCGATTCGATCGCGGTCGGCTACGGGAACCTGGTCTGGACTCCGGGCAGCGCAACGCCGGAGACCATCATCGGCGACGTCCGCGACGGGTTGTACCTCACCGACCTGATGGGCCACAGCGTGAATAGCGTGACCGGCGACATCTCGCTGGGCGCCGCGGGCATGTGGATCGAGAACGGCGAGCTGACGTACCCGGTCACGGAGATCAACGTCTCCGGCAACCTCAAGCAAATGCTGCGCGACGTCGACGCGGTGGGCGACGACGCGCTCTGGGTGGCGGGCGCCGCGACGCCGACCGTGCGCGTCGCACGGATGACGATCAGCGGACTGTAGGGCTGGGGCGAGCTGGTCATTGGGGACTGGTGACTGGGGCGGCGGTCGCAGGTATCCGGGCGCGGATGCGTCCAGGGCGTAACGGCGCGCGTCGCCTTCGGCGACGGGGGCGCGGCAAGCGGCGCCCTACATCTCGGGCGCGGGCGTGCTGTTGCGGGTGCTTCGTCGTGCTCGAAGTCCATAGGTGAGGGCAACGGGGAGGGCCGGCGAAGCCGCGCGCTATCATGCTCGCGGTATTCATGATTCATCGAGGCAAGCCGCGCCCCATCAGCCTGACCACGTCGGTCATCTTCGCGGCGGCGCTCGCAGCGCTGTTCGCGGCGGCGCTCTTCCCGATCTTTCCCCGCAAGCTCGACATCCGCACCGGCGACGTGGCTGCGCGGACGCTTCGCGCACCCCGCGCGGCCTCGTACGACAGCGCGGTGCTGACCAAGCAGGCGCAGGACAGCCGTGCCGCCGCGGTGCCGCCCTCACTGGTGTTCGACCAGACGGTCCAGACGCAACAGCAGGAGCAGTACGACGGCATCGCGCAGCAGATCAGCGCCATCCGCGCCGAGCAGACCGATCCGGCGCGGAAGCAGGACGAGCTGAAGCAGATCCCGCTGGCGCCGAACTCGCAGACCTACCTCTCGGACCGCAGCATCCAGACGACGCTCGGGCTCTCGCAGGAGCGCTGGAACGCCGTGGTCGATGAAGGCCGGCGGGTGCTCCAGCAGCAGCTCGGGGCGTCGCTGGACGACAGCGCGGTTGGCTCGACACGTGACCGCATCTCGTCGCTGGTCGGGCCGAGCTTCAACGCCGACGAAGCCCTGCTGGCGTCGGAGCTGGTGCGGCCGCACATCGTGCCGACGCTCGTGCTCGACAGCGGGAAGACGGAGGCGGCGAAGCAGGCCGCGCGCAACTCGGTCGCCCCGGTGCACGTCGATGTGCAGAAGAACGAGATCATCATGCAGGCGGGCTCGCGGGTAGACGACGTCGCGATCGAGAAGCTGCGCGAGGTCGGGCTGCTGTCGAGCGGCGTCGAATGGGCGAGTGTCGCTTCGGTGCTGCTGCTCTCGATCATCGCGGCGGCAGCGATCGCGGGCTTCATCTACCTGATGCAGCCGGGCGGTGTGACATCGGAGCGCCACCTGATCGCGCTGGCCGTGATCTCGGCGGCGCCGCTGCTCGTCGCGAAGTTCTACCTACCGCTGGTGCTGCCGGACGATTCGCGGCACTTCCTGGCGTACATCCTGCCGGTCGCCGCCGCGCCGATCCTGATCGCCGCCCTGCTTGAGACCGAGGTCGCCGTCGTGGTCGCGATGGTTGTCGGCGCGCTCGTCGCCTGCATCAGTATCTACCTTCCCGGCGTTTCGCTCGTCGCCTCGATCAGCGCGACGGACACCGTGCGGCTGCTGCTGGTATACGCGTTCGCGCCGATCGCGGGCATCTTCGTGGTGCACCGCGCGGACCGGCTCAGCCGCTACCTGACGGCGGGCTTCGCCGTGAGCGCGGTGTCGTTCCTGGCGCTGATGAGCATGTGGCTCTCGGACGGTGGCCGGCAGAGCGTCGATGTCGGCTGGATCGCGTTCTCGGCCGGCCTCGGCGGCGTGGTGTCGGGCGTGCTGGCGGCGGGCGCGTTCGTAACGGTCGGCGTCATCTTCGGTGTGACGACACGCGTCCAGCTCATGGAGATGTCGCAGCTCAACGCCCCGCTGCTGCGACGGCTGCAGGATGAGGCGCCGGGCACCTTCCACCACAGCATCATCGTCGGCAACCTCGCCGAGCGTGCGGCGGACCTGATCGGCGCCGACGCGCTGCTGACGCGCGTGGGGTGCTACTACCACGACATCGGCAAGGTGATGCAGCCGGGGATGTACATCGAGAACCAGATGGGGGGAGAGACGCCGCACGACAAGATGACGCCGGAGGAGAGCAGCGGTGTCATCCGGCAGCACGTCACGAACGGGATCGAACTGGCGCGAAAGGCGCGGCTGCCGGCGCGCGTGCAGTCGTTCATCCCGGAGCATCACGGCACGCGGCTCGTGACGTACTTCTACCGGAAGGCGGCGGAAGAGGACCCTGAGATCGACCCCGGGCTGTTCCAGTACCCGGGCCCGCGGCCTCAGTCGCGTGAGACGGCCATCGTCATGCTCGCCGACTCGACGGAGGCGATGATCCGCAGCAGCAGCGACCGTTCGCCGGAGAAGATCGACGAGCTGGTGGACCAGGTGATCGCCGAGCGGCTGAGCGAAGGGCAGCTCGACGAGAGCGATCTGACGCTCAACGATCTGCGGACGATCGCGAACTCGTTCAAGTCGACGATGCGCGCCGTGTACCACCCGCGCGTCGCCTACCCCGAGCCGACGGAGATGGAGACGCGCCGGCGGGTGCTGCGGCTGCCGCTGAACGTGTCGCGGCCGGGGGGCGCGGCATCGCCGTCCGCGCGCGCGGGTGGGCGCAAGGCGCGGCGGTGAGGGGTGCGAGCTGCACACGGGGGGAATCCCCGCGCGATCGGAGAGATCCTTCGCTTCGCTCAGGATGATATCGCTTCGTTCAGGATGACATCGCTTCGCTCACGATGATACGCGCCGGTGGCGCGTGAGCTGAGGAAGGCCGCTCACGCGAGCGGCCTTCGGAAGTCCCTTCGATCGCCGGCTGGTTTGGCTTACGGTTCGTTGTGTTCACCGAACTCGCTCACCGGCTCCTCGCAGGGCGATGGGCCGTTGCGCGGCTCCAGCGGCATCTCGCACTCGATGCAGAGGTCGGCGTCGGCGGGATTGCGTGCGCAGCACGAGCGGCAGCGCAACGGCAGCGGGTCGAGCGGCATGCCCGCGCTCACGAGGAAGCGGCGGACCATCTCGTGCGTCTCATCGAGCTCGCTGATCGTGACTTCGCGCACCTCCGTGACGGTCTTGTAGCGCCGCATGAGGCCGTTGCGCAGCATGTACGAGATGGCGTTCGATTTGTCGGGATCGCTGCCCGGGACGCCGTTGCGGCCGTCGCGCGACCACTGGTCGATCAGCTTGATCGTCCAGAAGCCGGTCGGCGGGACACAGCCCTTCATCATGACGGCGATCGCCTCGACCGTCGTCAGGAGCGCCTCGGTCGAGGTGCCGGTCGTCGCTTCGAGATGGTCCGACTCTCCCGCCGCAGCGACGAGGTCGCCGCTGATCGTGCCCGGGACGCCGCTGATGATCACCCGCTTGTCGAACCGGTTCTTGATCCAGGTGATGACGCGGATGTAGTCGGAGTCGCCGGTCATGATCACGTAGGTGCTGACCTGCGGGCGGTCGAGCGCGGTCTCCATGATGTCCATGAGCATGTGCAGGTCGGCGGAGCTCTTCAGGCGCTCCTGCCCGTCGCGGACGAAGCGCCGCACCGGGATATCGCGGGCGGCGATGCCTGCGACGTCAAGGGCGCGGCGGACCCACTGCGGATGTTCATTGAAATCTGCGTATGCCATTGCGACCGAGACGCGGCCGTGCTTCCTTGCCTTCTCGATAAAGCCGGCGATGTTGGGTTCTATCTGGTAGACGTTCAAAAAGCTGTATCGGATGTTCTCGAGGTCGATGAACAGGCCGACTTCGCCTGTGCCTGCTCCCTGCATATGTGATGCCCTCCTCTCCCGCGGGCAGGAACTATCGGGGGCATCGTAGCATTTGGGCGGCGGCCGGCTGGCGGTGAGTCGCGGCTTGCAGGTGGGAGACGGCGGTGTCATGGGGCGAAGCTGGGGGACGGATGATGGAAGCTGGACGGCCCGGCGCATGCGAGAGCTGCCGCTTCCCGCTTCGCGCCCTCTCGCTTCCAGCGCGCCGTGAACCGGGGCGGGTCGGTGAGCGTATGAACGCGTAGGGATGTGGCTGTCGGGGATTGCCTGACGTTGGACGGCGTTCATCGGTCGATCACATTTGCGACGTGACAAACTGGTAAAATGGCTTCGAGGGGGCGCCGATCGCCCCGAGAGAAAGAGGAACCAGACCATATGGGAGCAATGGCCAAGACCCTGCTCATGATGGGCGTCCTGACCGGCCTGCTGGCCGCGCTGGGCTACATCTTCCTGGGCGGGATCGCCGGGCTCATCTTCTTCGTCGCGCTCGCCGCTGCGTTCAACCTGTTCGCTTACTGGAAGTCGGACTCGCTGGCGCTCCGCATGGCCGGCGCGCACGAAGTCACCGAGGAGCAGGAGCCGCGCCTGCATCGCATCGTGGAAGAAGTGACGGCGATGACATCGCTGCCGAAGCCGCGGGTGTACATCGTCGACAACCCGTCGCCGAATGCCTTCGCGACCGGCCGCAACCCGAAGCACGCCGTGGTGGCCGCGACGACCGGCATCATGAGCCTGCTCGATGACCGCGAACTGAAGGGCGTGATCGCGCACGAGTTGGGGCACGTCGGCAACCGCGACATCCTCATCGGCGCGATCGCGGCGATCCTGGCGGGCGCGATCGCCTGGATCACGCAGAGCATGATGTTCGGAATGCTGTTCGGCGGCCGCCGCAACAACGAGAACGGCCTGCTCGCGATTCTGGCCATCGTGCTGATGCCGATCGCGGCCTCGATCGTGCAGCTATCGATCTCGCGCACGCGCGAGTACCAGGCGGACAAGACGGGCGCCAAGACCACGCACGACCCGGACGCGCTCGCGGACGCGCTCGAGAAGCTGGAGCGCGGTGCGGCGGTGCGGCCGATGCAGGTGAATCCGGCGACGGCGCACATGTACATCGTGAATCCGCTGGCGGGCCTGCGCGGGCAGAACTTCTCGAACCTGTTCAGCACGCACCCGCCGATCGACGAGCGCATCAAGCGCCTGCGCCAGATGGCGCGGACCGGCGTTTCCTAGGCCGAACCCGCAGCGCAGCGTCACAGGGAGCCTCCCGGAATCGGGAGGCTCCTTCTCTTTGCGTGTGGTCGCGGCCGGTCTACAAGCAATCGGCAAGGTTTGGCGCGCGACGATTACGCCGGCGCAACTACCGGCCGACTACGCTGCTTCGAGGAGTGTGAGTGCATTCGGAAGGAGCAAGCCATGGCGGACATGCAGTCGATCCCGGTGAAGATGTACCGGAGCGAGGGGCGCCTGACGCTGGCGGCGCCGATGCCTGGCCTCGAGCCCGACGACGTGAAGGTCGAGATCGCGGCAGACAAGATCGTGCTGCACGGCGACCTGCGCGGCACGCTGAAGGGCGATAAGGAAGCGGTGATGGATGAGTGGACGCCGGGCCCGTACCACCGCGAGGTACAGCTGCCGGAGGGCGTCGACGGGGAGATGGCGAACCTTACGTACAACAACGGCGTGCTCGTGCTGGTGATGCCGCGCGCGCAGAAGACGAAGCCGGCGATGCTGACGCTGGACGAGGTGTCGCCCACGCAGGGCGAGCGCATCGGCAACGCGGGACGGCCGGTGCGGAAGGCGTCGTAGTCTGGTCGTTGGTCCTCGATCGCTAGTCGTTGGTGGCTGGTCACTCGGGACTGCGGAGGAAAGCGCACAGCAGAAGGGCGGCCAGCGGGCCGCCCTTCTGCTGTGTATCGCGCGTTGCGAAGTCAGGGCTCGCGCTCGGGGGTTTCGTCCTGGTCGTAGTAGCCCTCTTCGGGCCAGTCGCCCTCGATATCGATATCGCTCAGGGCATGGCCGGCGGTCTCGGGCTGGCGGTCGTCCGGTGCGCGCTGTAGCGGCTGGTCGGCGTTCGACGGCGGCACGCGCTCGTTCTCCGGCGGGATCTCGATCTCTTCCTCGATCGTGTCGCCCGTGCCGGTGGGGATGAGCAGCTCCGTCGGGATCGCGTCCTCGATGTCCTCGTCGAGCGGATCGTTCGCGTTCACGCTCGCGAACTCATCGGCCTCGGCGCGTATCTCCTCGTCATCGCCGGCGTCCGCTTCGAGCGATTCGTAGCCCTTGTCCTCCAGGTCTTCGGGTTCGGTGTTGACGTACGTCCCGTCGTCGCTCGCGCGCTCCGGGTCCGGGCCGGGCGCGACGCGGTGGCCGTGCGGGTTGTATTCGGTGCCAGGGCGGCGGCTGCGCTGTTCGGGCATCTGCTCCTCCTTCGTAACGGCCTCGCCTTCAGCGTAGGAGCAGGCGGATAACAGAGGCGTAACGCGCGGGTGGCGGTTGCGGCAGCGGCGCTACGACTGGAGGATCTGCGCGAACTCCTCGGCGTTCCGCTGGGCCATGTCCTCGAAGTTGTTGTTGAAGGTGACGTGCGTCACGCGGGCGCGCTTCGCGATCTGCTGCACCTCCGGCGCGAGTGCTTCCAGCTCCTTGCGCGAGTACTCGTACTTGAACCGCTCGGACGCGGTCCGCAGGCCCTTCTTCTCCCACATCGCGTCGTTGTGCCCGTGGAGGCGCAGGATGCTGAGCTTCGGGTCAGTGACCTCCCATACCGGCGGCACGCTCGACCGGAAGCCCTGCGGCTCATCGACGATGATCAGCGCCAGGCCGTTCTCGCGCAGGAAGGCGAGCGTCTCCCGGCGGCGGCGGTCGCTGAGCCAGTACTTGTTCCGGAACTCGATCGCCACCTCGTAGCCGTCGAGGTGGTCGGCGACGGACTGCAGGTGCTCGTGCGCTTCGGGCGTCGGCATCGTCCACGGTGGTAGCTGCACGACGATCGAGCCGAGCTTGCCCGCGGCGCGCAGGGGGCGCATCGAGTTATGGAAGTACTCCCAGAGCCGATCCCGCAGCTCTGGCGGGATGTCCTTCAGGTACCAGTTGCGCTTCTTCTCATCGAGCGGCCCGAGCGCGTCTCGGACGTCGCGCGGGAGCAGCTTCGGCGGCGTCTGGTGGCCGGTGAAGAGCCGGAACGACTTGACGTCGAAGACGAAGCCGGCTGGCGTGTGCGCGGCCCAGCCGCGCGCCTGCTCCTCCATCTCGAGCGAGTAGTAGGTGCTGTCGACCTCTACGAACGAGAACTTCGAGGCGTAGTAGCGCAGCCGGTCTTCGGGTGTACGGACGTCGTGCGGGTACCACGTCTTCACTTTGAGCAGCGTCGGGTCCGTCCACGACGCGGTGCCGACGAGGATCTTCGGGCGCGGCGGCATCCCTCGCCTCAGTCCTTCCCCTCGCGCTTGCGCGCTTCGTCGCGCTCGCGCTTGCGGCGCCCCTCCCACCCGAGCTCGCCCGCGCGATAGTATCGATGTCCTTCGACGCGCTCCGGCCGGTGCTGCTGCTCGACGACGTGGGCGGGGAAGTCGTGCGCGTACTTGTAGCCCTTGCCGTAGCCCATCTGCCGCATGAGGCCGGTGACCGCGTTGCGCAGGTGCAACGGCACCGGCTCGTTGCGCGTGGCCTCGACGTCGCGCAGTGCGGTGGAGTAGGCGGCGCCGACGGTGTTGCTCTTCGGCGCGAGCGCGAGGTAGAGCGCGGTCTCCGCCATCGCGTAGAAGCCCTCCGGCAGGCCGATGAAGTGCACCGCCTGCTGGCACGCCGTCGCGATGACGAGCGCCTGCGGGTCGGCGAGCCCGACGTCCTCCGACGCGAGGATGACCATGCGCCGCACGATGAACAGCGGGTCTTCGCCCGCCTCGATCATGCGGGCGAGCCAGTAGAGCGCGGCGTCCGGATCAGAGCCGCGGAGGGACTTGATGAATGCCGAGATCGTGTCGTAGTGGGCGTCGCCCTGGCGGTCGTACAGGTACGTGCGGTGTTGCAGCGCTTCCTCGATGTCCTCGACGTTCACGTGCGGCGCGGAGCCGTCGCGGGAGGCGGCGGCGAGCACAGCGGCTTCGAGAGCGTTGAGGGCGATGCGCGCGTCGCCGCCGACCGAGGCCGCGAGCGCGGCCAGCGCGTCGTCGTCGACCTCGACGCCGCGGCCGCCGAGCCCGCGTTCGTCATCGGTCAGCGCGTTGCGCAGGATACGCTCGATGCTCTCCGGCTCGAGTTGCTTGAGCGCGAAGACGCGCGAGCGCGAGAGCAGCGGCCCGATCACCTCGAACGACGGGTTCTCGGTCGTGGCGCCGATCAGCGTGATCGTGCCGTCTTCGACGAACGGCAGGATCGCGTCCTGCTGCGCCTTGTTGAACCGATGGATCTCGTCGATGAAGAGCACCGTGCGGCCGCCGCCCGCCTGCAGGCGCTCACGTGCTTCGGCGACGGCCTTACGGAGGTCGGCGACGCCGGCGGAGACGGCGGACACGGGCACGAACGTCGCGTGGGTGCGCGTCGCGATGATGCGCGCGAGCGTCGTCTTGCCGGTGCCCGGCGGGCCCCAGAGGATCATTGAGGGCAGGTTGTCGGATTCGACGAGGCGGCGCAGGATGCGGCCTTCGCCGACGAGGTGCTCCTGCCCGACGTAGTGATCGAACGCGCGCGGCCGCATGCGGGCGGCGAGCGGCGCGCCGTGGTCGGGCGCGGCGTCGAGCGCCGGCGCAGGGCTGGCGGCCTTCGGGGTGCGTTGTGCGCGTGGCATGCGTTCAGTGTATCGAGCAGCGTCGGCGTCTTCGGGCCGAAGATGGAAGATGGAAGACCGGAGTTCACGTTAACAGGTGACAGTTCACAGTGCGTGATTGATGGAGGGGACCTCGATGGCGGCGCCTTGCGGCGCTCCCTCCTGCGTCCTGCTTCATGAAGCGTGCCGAGGAGCGGTGGTACCATGAGGGGGTGCGCGCTTTTGGCGCGCGATGTTGTAGTCCAAGAGTGTGATGCCCGAGCAAGACCACTACGAGGTGCTGGAGCTGACGCCGGCGGCGAGCGACGCCGAGATCAAGCGGCGCTACCGCATGCTCATGCGCAGGATCCATCCCGACGCGAACGCCTCGCCGGACGCGAACCGGCAGGCGGCGCGCGTGAACCGCGCGTACGAGACGCTCGGCGACCCCGAGCGCCGGCGCGCGTACGACGCGTCGCGGCGGGCGAGGACAGGCGTCGCGGCGGGCAGCGGACGATCGGAGAGCTGGCATGCGCGCCGGGCAGCCGACCGCCGGTACGCCGCGTGGGCGGCGGAGCCGGACTGGGAGGAGATCGTCGCCGAGCACGTGCCGCCGCGGCGTCCCGCGCACGTCCACGCACCGATGCCGACCTTCGAGCCGGCGGAGATCGAAGTGTCGATGAACGAGCTGCGGGTGCAGCCGCGGATCCGCCGCACGATCACCGTCACGAACAACTGCCAGTGCACCATCCGCGGCGATGTCTCGACGTCCGAGCCGTGGGTGTGGGGGCCGATCGGGCGGCTGGAAGTCGGACCGGGGCAGTCGGCGAGCTTCGACATCGAGGTGATCGCGCGCAAGGTGAGCTTCCCGGGGCTGTCGCGCGTGACGTTCGTCTCCAGGGACTGGACCGCGAGCGTGCCGGTGAAGATCACCGGCTACGAGCCGAAGCAGCGGCGCATGCCGCCCGCGACCGACATGCCCTACGTGCGCCAGCGGCGGCAGAAGTGGGCGAAGTACCGCTGATGGAGCAGCCGCCGCTCCCGACGCCCGGCCAGCGGGTCAGCGCCATCCCGTTTCCTGACAGCTACGTGCTTCCCGGCAAGCCCGATGCTTCGGCGCCCGCGACGACGCAGGACGCGTACCGCCAGACGCAGTTCGTGTTGGGCGGCGACCTGCAGGCGTTCGCCGATGGCATGAACCTCCAGTTGCGGCTGTTGCAGGACTCATCGCACTCGCGCTACCGCACGCACGAGTACGCGGCCGTGGTGAGCACATGGTCGCGGGCGTACAGCGCGCTCGCGGACGCCTGCCTGCTCGTGACGCGCGGGTCGTACGCGAGCGCGGTGAACCTCGTGCGGGCCGGGTGCGAGCTGATCGCGGCGGAGTACCAGGTGCAGCACGAGGAGATGGGCGAGTACGTCGGCTGGCTGCTCGGACACCTGAAGCCGGACGAGGAGCACAAGGCGCTCGACGTCGGGCTCGGGCACTACTTTGCCGGCACGACGCTGGCGGCGGACGAGCAGCTGCGGTTGGTGTACCGTGCGTCGAGCGACCTCGGGCGGCCCAACTTCGGAGCAACGCTGCTCGAGACGGCGCCGGAATCGAACAACCTGCGGCTCGCGTACACGTTCGCCGACACGACGTTCCATGTCGCGTGGACGGAAATCGAGCTCGGCTGGCTGCTGCGGCTGTGCGAGCGCCAGCTGGCGGTGGCGGTGCACATGCGGGGCGTGCTCAACATCACGCCGGAGACGCACGAGGCGTATGGGGCGTACGCGCGGCGCATCGACGAGCTGCTGGCCAACAAGAGCCGCGCGTGCGTCGAAGAGGTTGAGGCGGACGGCTTCCGGCGCTGGCTCGTGCAGAACTTCCGCCGTCAGCCCTCGGGCGCGCCGAAAAAGATCCTGCTGTAGGGCGCACGCGCGGGCTTCGCGGTCTGGCGCATCCCTTGGAACGAGCCCACCCGCTACAGAGCGTGCTTCGACATACTGTGCGCGATGCACTACCAGCCGTGCGACGCAGGCCCGCCTTCATTCGGCAAGAGGATGACTTCTCGGTTCATGAGCTTCGCGTTAGCGATGATCGTCGTCGCGTGCGCGGCGCTGCTGTCCGCGTGCGGGGGCGGGGGCGGTGGCGCGACGGCGCCCGCGCAGCCGTCGGGCACCGCATCGACGCCGGCGGGCGCGGGCGCGAGCGAGGTGCGGTTCAAGTCCGGCGCCGATACGGTGTTCGGGACGTTGCTCTTCCCAACGAACGCGTCAGGGAACGTGCCGGGGGCGGTGATCCTCGCTGGCAGCGGGCCGACCGACCGCGATGGCAACAGCACGCTGCTCTCGGGCAAGACGGACACGCTGAAGGACTTCGCGCAGGTGCTGGCGGCGCACGGTGTGGCGTCGCTGCGGTACGACAAGCTGGGGACGGGCGAGACGGGCCTCGCGAGCTTCGCCAGCCACCCGGACGACATCGGCTTCGACGTCTACGTGCGGGAGGCGCTGGACGCGGTGGCGTACCTCCGCGGCCAGCCGGGGATCGACGTGAACCGGATCGTGATCGTCGGTCACAGCGAAGGCGGCCTGATCGCGATGGTCGTCGCGAACGCGATGGGGGCGGACGACGGGCTGCAGGCGCTGGTGCTCGCGTCGCCGCCGGGCAACGGCTACCTCGAGACGATCGAGGGGCAGCTGCGGGCGCAGTTCGCGGCGGCGGTGCAGGAGGGGTCGGTCACGCAGGCGCGGGCGGATGCGGCGAACGCGCAGACGCAGCAGATCGTCGATGCGTTGAAGACGACGGGCGCGTACCCGCCCGGGCTCAACGTCACCGACCCGGCGCTGCAGTCGATCTTCTCGAAGGCGAACGAGCGCTTCCTGGCGCAGGCCGAGCAGCATGACCCGGCGCGGGAGGCGGCGAAGCTGCCGGCGGCCTTGCCGATCCTCATCCTGCACGGCGACAAGGACCAGCAGGTGAGCGACGGTGATATCGCACGGCTCGTGGGGGCGCTGCAGTCGTCCGCGCACACGAAGGTCGAGAGCCACCAGCTGTCGGACGTCGACCACGTCTTCAAGGAAGTGCCGGGCACCCCCAACCCCGCGGCGGACTACACGAACCCGTCGTTGCCGTTCTCGTCGGCGGCGACGGCGAAGCTCGCCGCGTTCGTGGGTTCGCTCAGCGCGAAGGGCTGACGCGCGTTACTGCTAGGGCGTGCAAATTTTGCCGCCCTGGTTGATTACCAGCGGCACATCGGCCGTGCTGCTTACAGCGCCGTCACGATTCAGATCGTCGTGCGGATCCCAACCGGGGTGCCCCTCCTGCGTCCCCTCGTGACTCAATACGGCCACCACGTCTCCGGTTACAGTGACGCCGCCGTCACCGTCTACGTCGTAGCGCTCACCGGCCTTTGTCGCCTGGAAGTAGTACGCTGCGCGAAGCACACCCGCGACATAAACCTCCTCTAGCGCGCGACTCGTGTACCGATATATGTCGCCGTTGACGAAGAACTGGACATGTGGGTTGCCGGTAGCCTCATCCGCGATTGGCGGGCCAAGCTGGTCGACCATGGTGTCCGTGGTGCGGAATGGCATGCCCAAGAGCTTCCACGTGCCGTCGACAATAAGGTGTGCACCGTTGTTGCCGTACGCGATGCCGTCGTTGTGCCCGTCCCAGCGTGTGTAATTCTGCACCGTAAAGGAGCCATGCTGCGTAGAACAGCTGTGCACGAACGGATTGTTACTGAACACGCATGGGCCTACGTTCGTGGCGTATGGCGCGCCGATGTTCCACCAGCCGACCCCTGGACCTCCGCCGATCGACGTGTAGGCGGCGTTGATGGTGGAGTCGATGGTCACCGGGTTCTGGCTCGTGTAGCCGGTGCCGGCGTTGTCCGACGGACCGTCGTTCACCTGAACGTTGGTGAACGATACGTTGTGGTTGGCGGGATCCGGCTCGTGGTCTGACAGTGTGAAGGGAACCGACGTTAGCGTTCCCGTTTCGTCGTCGCCTGCATCGACCTGGAAGTGGATGTGGTCTCCGCCCGGCCCGGGAGGATCCGTGATACCGGAGTGATCGCCCACTCCGATGAACTGCCCCTGCAATACCGGTGTCGGATTCTCGATCCCAAGCCCGTAGCACTCGGAAGTGCCTTGTATGGTGTGCCCGATGATGCTGGTAAACCCGGCGTAACTGTTGTAGATGGCGACGTACGTGCCGAGGCCCATCGGGGAGTCAGCTTCCTTGTGGCACGTCGCGATCCCGCTGTTGGGTGCGAACAGAACGTGGCTTTTGACCAGCCAATCCCCAGTCGACAGCGTACTCCAGAACGCCCGTGTGTTCGCCCACGTTCTGGCCTTGAGTCCGGGCACGAGTCTCCCTTGGATCCAAGGGTACCTGAAGAGCGTCCCGGAGTTGAGCGTCGTACCGTATGCCGCGTCAGACGCCCCAAATACGGTTGCAACGGCGATTGCGAGCAACGCCA
>DASUKS010000038.1:0-4541 GCA_036278595.1 Dehalococcoidia bacterium | reverse complement strand
GCATCGGTAAGCCCCGCCGCGATGCGCTCGAGGATCGCATGCTGCCGATGCGTCAGCGCCGGTTGCTGTCTACTCACGGTTCGCTCCGGTGAAGACCGAAAGGTACGGTAATCGCGAAGTAGTATACTGCCTAGCCTGGTGCGGGCAGCCGAGCTTCGGCGCGAATAACCGGTCAACCCCACGCTCAGACTCGACTCATGCGATCTTCCGGGTGTAGGATGGCGCTCAGTTGCCTTCCCCGCCCGCGATGGACCGCAGATGCCTCGAGTACTTCGGATTGACCCCCGGCCCACCACCTACGACTCCGTCGCGGAGGCCACCTTCGCGACCGAGGACGAGGGCGCCATCACGCAGGATGTCGAGCGCGACGTCTGGCAGCCGATCGCGCCCTCGCGCGACGTCGCGACGCCGGATATCGCGTTCGTCGATGGCGTGGAGCGCCGCGACGCGCGCGTCTCCGCCGAGGGCGACGGGATGCCGTTCGCCGGCATGCTCGTCTCGTACGCCGCGGGCGCGGTCTGCCCCGGGCGTAAGCCGCCGCTGCGGCACGTCTCTGTCCAGCGGCGCATCGTGCTCACGAACGGCGCGACGTCGAGCACGATCGTGATCCGCGCGCACAACACGACGGTCGATTACCTGCCCGCGCACAACATCGAGCCCGACCCGGAGAGCATCGACCGGACGCTGAAGGGGTTGCGCGCCGACCTCGAAGCGGAGGTTGTGCGCGCGCTCATCGTCGATGGCGTCGGGCTGATCATCTGCGACGGGCGCCTGCCGCCGATCCGGAGCACCGTCGCGATCGGGCTGATCAAGACGCCGCACCGCCTGCCGCTGACGCGCGACGACCAGATGTCGGCGCTGATGGCGCTCCGATGCGGGCAGCGCTCGCCGGTGTTCATCCGCATGCGGTCGGACCGCGCCTACTACTCGTGGTTCGTCTGCCTCGCCGACCGGCGTCCGCACGAGCTGGCGCTGTCGAACCTGGCGCTCATCGAGATGGACGACGAGGCGCCGAAGCAGCGCGCGCTCGAGGTCGCGGACCTGACGGCGAGCATCCTGCCGCCGTACGCGCCGTCGGCCTACAGGGACCCGCGGGCGCCGCAGAACCTGCTGCCGGTAGGGCAGCTGGAGCGCGAGCTGCGGCGGCGGTTGGGCGACCAGGAGCTGATGCGACGCCTCGCGCTGGCGTCGTTCGCGAGGGAGGAACCCCAGTGGCAACCATAACCGGCGACCCGGTCGGGCTGGTCATCGGCACGGAGGACGCATTCGCGCTCTCGTTCTGGGTCTACGTCCACGAAGGCCGCTACCTGCAGCTCGACGACGTCGTGACGGTGCCCGTGACGCTCCCCGGCGATATCGAGGTGCGGCTGCACGGCATCGTGGACACCGTGCGCTCGCGCTTCGAGGGCGCGCGCTTCGACTCGGACGCCTTCGCGGCGGCCGAGGAGCGGCTGCCGGTCGGCATCGCGCACGGCGCGCACGTGACGGTGACCCGCGTCGAGCCGGAGATCTTCGTGGCGCCGCCGCCCGGCGCTGCCGTGTACAAGAGCGAAGGCGACACGCGGGCGGAGGCGCTCTACTTCGACTCGATGCTCGCCGACAAGACGGCGTTTTGCGCCGGGCTCGCGCGCGACGGCGAGCCGATCTACGGCAATCTCGAGTTCCTCGATGGCACCCGCGGCGCGCATATGAACATCAGCGGCATCAGCGGCGTCGCGACGAAGACGTCGTACGCGCTCTTCCTGCTGTACTCGCTGCTTGGCTCCGGCGCGCTCGGCGCCCACGCGGCCAACACCAAAGCGATCATCTTCAACGTAAAGGGCGAAGATCTGCTCTGGCTCGACAAGCCGAACCGCCGGCTCGATGACCGCGCGCGCGCGCAGTACGAAGAGATGGGACTGCCCGTCGGGCCGTTCCCGAGCGTCGAGATCCGCGCGCCGGCGCAGAAGGGCGCCGACCTGATGCTGCCGGCGACCGAGTCGCGGCAGGAAGGCGTTGCGGCGTTCGCGTGGTCGCTCTCGGCGTTCTGCCGCGACCGGATGCTGCGCTTCCTGTTCGCCGAAGCGGACAGCGAGACGAGCCAGCTCTCGTTCGTCATCCGCCTCGTCGAGGAGTGGCTGGCGAAGCCGACGAACGTTGCGCCGCCCGACGAGCGCGGCTTCGTGAGCGTGTTGGGCGTGGAGATTGTGACAATCCGCAGCTTCTCGGACCTCGTCGATGCGATCGAGGCCAACCTGCCCGCGATCGCGCAGCACGCCGCCGAGGGCACGCGCAGCGCCTTCGTCCGCCGGCTCTTCGACGCCGCCGGCACGGCCGGCCACCTCGTGCGGGCGATCCCGCCCGAAGACGAGAAGAAGCGCGCGATCAGCGTGCTCGACAGCACGCACCAGGTGAGCGTGATCGATATTCACAGCCTGCCGGACCGCGCGAAGCGGTTCGTCGTCGGCGTCGTCGTGCGGCGGCTGGTCGAGCAGAAGGAGTCGATGGGCCAGCGGCCGCTGGTGTTCCTCGTACTCGACGAGCTGAACAAGTACGCCCCGCGCGAGGGCTGGAGCCCGATCAAGGAAGTGATCCTCGACATCGCCGAGCGCGGCCGCAGCCTGGGCGTGATCCTCATCGGCGCGCAGCAGACGGCGAGTGAGATCGAGCGCCGGGTGACGGCAAACGCCTCGTTCCGCGTCGCCGGCAGGCTCGACAACGCCGAGGCGACGCGCGCGGAGTACGGCTTCCTGACGGAGGCGGCGAAGGGGCGCGCTTCGATCCTGAAGCCGGGGACGATGTTCCTGCACCAGCCCGAGATCCCGGTGCCGCTGCTCGTGCAGTTCCCGTTCCCCGCATGGGCGACGCGCAAGTCGGAGGCGGACGAGGCCGGCGAGCAGGCCGGGCCGGCGCTCCGCGGAGGCCGGCTGCAGTAGATGCGCCTGCTCCATACCAGCGACTGGCACCTCGGCCGCACGATCCGCGGCATCTCGCGCCAACCGGAGTTCGAGCGCGTGGTCCAGCAGGTCGTCGACATCGCCATCGAAGAGCGTGTCGATGCGGTGCTGCTCGCCGGCGACACCTTCGATACGTTCTCACCCCCCGCCGATGCCGAGCGCCTGCTCTACGACGCGCTGTCGCAGCTCTTGCACGCCGGCGTCAAGGTCGTCTCGATCGCCGGTAATCACGATTCGGCGCCGCACATGGACGCGCTCGCGGGCGTCCTGCGGATCGCCGGCGCGCACTGCGTCGGCTCGCTGCCGCAGCAGGCCGCCGATGCCGCGATCAGCGTCCCATCGCGCGATGGCAGCGATGCCGCGACGGTAGTCGCGCTGCCGTGGGTGCCCGAGCGGTTCGCGGTTGAGTACGAGAAGCTCTTCGAAGGCCCGGCCGAGGCGATGCAGAACTACGCGACGAAGCTGGAGCGCGCGATCGCGCAGGTGTGCAACTCCTTCCGCGACGACACGGCGAACGTCTTCCTCGCGCACATGATGATCGACAAGGCGGTGATCGCCGAGGGTGGCGGCGAGCGCAGGCTGCAGATCGGGCAGGCGTTCACGGTGCTGCCGCAGAGCCTGCCGGCGACCGCGCAGTACATCGCGCTCGGCCACGTCCACAAGTACCAGCGCATCGGCGCGACGCCGGCGTACTACAGCGGCTCGTTGCTGCAGCTCGACTTCGGGGAGGCGGACCAGCGGAAGTACGTCCAGATCGCCGACGTGAAGCCGCGGCTGCCCGCGCAGGTGCGCGAGATCGAGATCACCGGTGGGCGCGCGCTGCGCAACGTGCGGCTGACGCTCGATGACCTGCCGCGGCACGCCGGCGAGTACGGCGACGATTACCTGCGCGTCGTCGTCGAGCTCGAGCGGCCGGTGCTGCAGCTCTTCGAGCAGGTGCGGGACGTGCTGCCGAACGCGCTCGACGTGTCGTTCGAGCTGACCGGCGAGCAGGACGGCGGCGGGCTGGTGCGCGAAGCACGGCGCGGCCTCGAGCCGGACGAGCTGCTCGCCCGCTACTACCGCGAGAAGCACGCGGCGGAGATCGCGTCGGAGCTGCTGAAGCTGTTCAACGAGCTGCATCGCGCGGAGATGGGCCATGCGTCCGCGTAACCTGCGCCTCCGCGGCTTCACCTGCTACAGCGACGAGGTCGAGATCGATTTCTCGAAGATGGACCTCTTCGTCATCAGCGGCCCGACGGGCTCCGGTAAATCGACCCTCATCGACGCGATCTGCTACGCGCTGTACGGCCGCGTGCCGCGCGTCGAGGGCACAGCGGCGCTGATCTCGCACAACCGCGACGAGATGTTCGTGCATCTGGAGTTCTCGGCGGGCGGGCAGCTCTATCGTGTGCTGCGCAGCGTGAACCGTCGCCGCCGGACCGCCAAGGACGGCACCGAGAAGGTCTCTCGGATCCCTTCGCCCGTGCAGTTCGAGCGCTGCGACGGCGGCGAGTGGCAGCCGCTCGGTGACCGCGCGCGTGAGATCGACCCGCAGATCGAGGACATCCTCGGCCTGGACTTCAACGGCTTCACGCGCTGCATCGTCCTGCCGCAGGGGCAGTT
>DASUKS010000037.1:0-6851 GCA_036278595.1 Dehalococcoidia bacterium | reverse complement strand
AGGGAAGGGGCCGGGGATGAGGTCACGCGCAGCGCGCTGTGTTCAACCTGCGACCTCCGCCCTGCTACCTGCGACTCGCTCCTGTAAGGAAGGGGCCGGGGATGAGGCCGCGCGCAGCGCGCCGTGTTCAACCTGCGACCTGCGCCCTGCTACCTGCGACTCGCTCCTTTAGGGAAGGGGCCGGGGGTTAGGTCACGGGCAGCGCGCCGTGTTCAACCTGCGACCTGCGACCTGCGACTTGCGACTTGCGACTTGCGACCTACAACTCGCCGGAGCGCCTCGCCCGTCACCCTGCCGCTTGCTAGCATTCGAACCGCGCACGAAGCGCGAACCCCGAGGAGCAGTCCATGAGCGTACTGGTCAACCGCGACACGCGCGTGCTCGTGCAGGGCATCACCGGCAAGGAAGGAAGCTTCCAGACCCAGCGCTGCATCGAGTACGGGACGAAGGTCGTCGCCGGCGTCACGCCCGGCCGCGGCGGCGAGACCGCCGAGGGCGTCCCGGTGTTCAACACCGTCTCCCAGGCCGTGCGCGAGACCGGCGCCGAGTGCGTCCTCAGCTTCATCCCACCCGCCTTCGCCGCCGACGGCATCCTCGAAGCCGCCGACGCCCGCGTCCCGCTCGTCGTCTGCATCACCGAAGGCATCCCGACGCTCGACATGCTGAAGGTCAAGCGCGCGCTCGCCGGCGGCCCCACGCGCCTCATCGGCCCGAACTGCCCCGGCGTCATCACCGCCGGAGAGTGCCGCGTCGGCATCATGCCCGGCAACGTCTTCGCGATGGGCAGCGTCGGCGTCATCTCGCGCAGCGGCACGCTCGTCTACGAGGCCGTCGACCAGCTCACGCGGCGCGGCATCGGCCAGTCCACATGCATCGGCGTCGGCGGCGACCCGATCATCGGCACCACCCAGCGCGAGGCCCTCGAGCTGCTGAACGAGGATCCGGACACCGCCGCCATCGTCCTCATCGGCGAGATCGGCGGCAGCGCCGAGCAGGAGGCCGCCGAGTACATCAGGCGCAGCGTGCGCAAGCCGGTCGTCGCCTTCATCGCCGGCTCGACGGCGCCCCCCGGCCGCCGCATGGGCCACGCCGGCGCCATCATCATCGGCAACACCGGCACCGCCGCCGCGAAGAAGCAGGCGCTCGCCGACGCCGGCGTCACCATCAGCGAATCCCCGGCGGAGATCGGCGCCACGGCCGAGCGCGTCCTGCGCGAGCGCGGTCTGCTCTAGCCGCCGCCCGGCCGCCGGTCGAGAGGACGTCCCATGCCGGCCGCCGCCCTCGCGTTGCTCCTCGTCGCCGCGGTCGCGCACGCGACGTGGAACTTCTTCGCGAAGGGCGTCCGCGGCAGCCTCGCCTTCACCTTCGCCGCCACCACGCTCGCCCAGATCGTCTACCTGCCGATCGCGATCGTCGCCTTCGCCGTCACCCGCCCCTCGCTCGGCCCCGAGGTCTGGCTCTTCGTCATCGTCTCCGGCGCCCTCAACGCCGTCTACTTCGTGCTCCTCATCGAGGGCTACCGCGAGGGCGACCTCTCGCTCGTCTACCCGATCGCCCGCGGCACCGGCCCGGCGCTCGCCGTCGTCGGCGGCATCCTGATCTTCAACGAGCACCCGTCGCCCGCCGCGCTGGCCGGCGCCGGATTGGTGATCGCCGGCATCATCGGCATGTCGGTGTCACCGCACGCGCTCGCCGCGCCCGGCGCGAGCCGCGCCGTCGGCCTCGCGCTGCTCACCGGCGTCTGCATCGCCTCCTACACCCTCTGGGACAACAAGGGCGTCACGCTGATCACGCCCGTCCTCTACAACTACGGCCTCGATGGCGCCCGCGCCGTCATCCTCGCGCCGCCCGCGCTCGCCACGCGCGATGCCCGCGCCCGCCTGCGCGAGGTCATCCGCGAGCAGCGCACCGCGATCATCGCCGTCGCCGTCCTCAGCCCGGGCGCCTACATCCTCGTGCTCGCCGCCCTCACGCTGGCGCCCGTCAGCTACGTCGCCCCCGCGCGGGAGATCAGCATCCTCTTCGGCGCCATCCTCGGCCTGCATCTGCTGAAGGAGCGCGATGCCCCCCGCCGCCTCGCCGGCGCCGGCGCCATCGTCGCCGGCATCTTCGCCCTCGCCATCCACTGACTTCGTTCACCCGAACGTCACACGCCCGCACGTCCGCGCGCACCCCGCGCGGCTACAATCCCCGCATGAGCACACACACGCCGGTCGAGGTCACGGTGCGTCCCGCGACGCGCGAGGACGTCCCGCGCATCACCGGGATCTACAACCACTACATCGCGAACACGCCGGTCTCGTTCGACCTCGAGCCGTGGACGCTCGCGGCGCGCCTCGAGTGGTTCTCGCACTACGGCACGACCGGCCGCTACCGCGCGCTCGTCGCCGAGCGCGACGGCGACGTCGTCGGCTACACGACGTCGAGCCGCTTCCGCCAGAAGCAGGCGTACGAGACGACGGTTGAGATGACGATCGTCTGCGCGCCGGATGCCGTCGGCATCGGCGTCGGCTCCCGCCTCTACGCCGCGATCTTCCCTCTGCTTGAGCACGAGGACATCCATATGGCCGTCGCCGGCATCACCCTGCCGAACGAGGCCTCGTGCGCGCTGCACGAGCGCTTTGGGTTCGAGCGCATCGGCGTCGAGCCGGAGGTCGGAAGGAAGTTCGGGCGCTACTGGGACGTCGCCTGGTACATGCGCCGCATCCACTGACGCTTATCCTTCTCGATGCACCAGGTGCGCGCCCACGCGCTGCTGTTCTTCCTCCTCGCCCTCTTTCTTCGCCTCCTCGTCCTCCTCTTCGGACTTCGGCCCAAAGCTGAAGACGTCGGCCACGCTGAGCTTCAGCCACCATAGCGCGGCGAACCCCATCACCGTGATCCACGCGATGTTGAACACGTGCACCGCGATCGCGAAGCCGCCGGCGACGCCGGCATCAACGCCGAGCGCCCGCAGCAGCTCCGCCACCGCCAGCTCGTACGTGCCGATGTTCGACGGTGTGATCGGCAGCGAGCTGATCATGTTCGCCGCGACCATGACCAGCATCCACGCCGGCAGCGACAGGTGCACGCCGAACGCGATGCCGAACAGCCAGAACATCCCGATCTCGAGCCCCCAGATCACGAACGACAGCGCGATCGCCGGAATCGCGAGGCGCATCTCCTTGAACACGACGAGCCCATCGATGAAGTGCGGCACGCTCGTCTCGAGAAAGTCCTGCGCGCGCTGCGGCAGCTTCGTCAGCAGGCCGTTGCATGTCCAGCCCTCCTTCAGCTGCAGGTGCGAGAGCGGCACGACCGCCGCCAGCGAGCCGACGAGCAGCCCCAGCGCGCCCCAGAACACGCCGGTCGGAAAGCCGTGCAGGTCCACGAGCGCGAGGCCGATCAGCGCCAGAGTCACCAGCGCGATGCCATCGAGCAGCGACTCCGTCGCGAACACCGTCGATGTCAGCCGCGCCCGGCTCGACCCGTAGCGCTCGGCCGGCACCTGCACCCGGATCAGGTCCCCGAGCCGCGCCGGCACGATGTTGTTCGCCAGGTTGGAGACGAGCAGCGTCGCGAACAGGAAGTCCAGCGGCGGCACGTGCTCGAAGTCGGACATCATCAGCCGCCAGCGCCGCGCGACGAGCAGCTTCGCGATCGAGAACAGCGCCAGCGCCGGCAGGACGTAGAGGTAGTTCGCGTTCTGGAGCTCGTGCGCCAGGCGGCTGAGGTCGATGCGCCAGAGGAGAAAGCCGATCAGCGCCAGGCTGACGACCAGACGGATGATCGACCGCAGGTTGAACAGACGGCGCATGGTTATACCATGACCTCTAGCAAACCGTACCACAGCCCGGGGCGGTGGAATATGGGCGCCGGCGGCGCCGCCGTTGCGTCGGGGTTGCATCAGAAGACATAGTCGCAGACAATAGCTGTGATAGACGCCGCCACTAGTACGCAGGAGCTTGCGCCATGGTCACCGCCACGAAGGTCAACGCCGAACGGGTCTACTACAACTACGACGGCCAGCTGCCGCCCGTCACGCTCGAGCCCGAGCCCGTCGTGCCGCCGTCGCCGCGCGATGGCCTGCCGAAGCTGATCACCGACACGACGCTCCGCGACGGCGCCCAGGACAGCCGCTTCGCCATCTTCCCGCCCGACACGCGCCTGCGCTACTACGACCTGCTGCACCGGCTCGACAACAACACCGGCGCCGTCTACGCCGTCGAGGCCTTCATCTACCAGAAGCGCGACGTCTGGACGCTCGAGAAGCTGCTCGAGCGCGGCTACGAATGGCCCCGCGTCACGACGTGGACGCGCGCGACCCCGAAGGACATCAAGCTCCTCGTCGAGGTCTCGCAGGGCAAGGTCAAGGAGACGGGCATGCTCGCCTCCGCCTCCGACCACCACATCTTCGACAAGCTCGGCCACGCGTCGAAAGAGGACGCGATCGAGAAGTACCTGCAGCCGATCCGCACCGCGCTCGAAGAGAACATCATCCCGCGCATCCACCTCGAAGACTGCACCCGCGCCGACATCTACGGCTGGGTGATCCCCTTCATGCAGCGCGTGCTCGAAGAGAGCAAGGGCATCGCCAAGTTCCGCATCTGCGACACGATCGGCTGGGGCAGCCCCGATCCCTACGCGTCACTGCCGTGGGGCATCCCCCGCCTCTTCACCGTCCTGCGCGAAGAGACCGGCGCCGAGCTCGAGTTCCACGGCCACAACGACTTCGGCCTCGCCACCGCCAACTCGATCGCCGCGTGGCGGTACGGCGCGAAGAAGGTCAACGTCGCCTTCGCCGGCCTCGGCGAGCGCACCGGCAACACCTCGCTCGAGCAGATGGTCGCCTCGCTCGTCCGCTACTACGGCGACCCCGGCTTCGACCTGAAGGCGCTCGAGGACATGAAGCAGCTCATCGATGGCGAGGTGACGCCGCTGCCTGACCGCGCGCCGATCATCGGCGAGGTCTTCACCACGACGGCCGGCATCCACCAGGCAGGCGTCGGCCGCCAGGAGGACGCGCCCGGCGGGCTCATCTACCTGCCGTTCGCCGCCTCGCTCTTCGGCCGCAAAGAGGTCGAGCTCAGCCGCATCGGCTCCCTCTCCGGCGCCGAGGGCATCATCTCCGTCCTCAACAGGGAGTACGAGCGCCTCGGCAAGAGCGAGCGCGTCGGCGGCACGAGCCGCGTCGTGAAGCAGATCTACGACCGCATCCAGGCGGAGTACGACGGCCAGTACGACGCCGGCGACGACCACTGGGTGAACGAGCGGCGCACCTTCTTCACGTCCGAAGACATCCTCGACCTCGCCCGCGAGTTCGGCGCCGTCTAGGGCTTAGTCGTTGGTCGTTGCGGTCAGTGGCTCAGACGTAGCGGCGTAGCTTTAGCTGCGCCTTTCGTCGACGGACGCGGCGATGAACGCGGCTCGCCATGGGTCGCAGGCGGCGCGGCGCACCGCGAACAACTGTGCACTGTCCACTGTGAACTGTGAACCGTTCACTATCAACTAGTCACGCTGAACCGCACGAAGCGCCTACGCCGTCGGCCCGCTCTCGCGCATCCCGTTGACGCTCGCGGCCGCCGCCCCCGGCGGGCGCTTCGTACGGCGCGGCCGCGGCTGCCGCGGCACGACCACCGCCCGCGCTTCCGGCGACGACGCCGCGACCGCCGCCTCGAGCCGCCCGAGCGACTCCTCGATCGCCTTCATCCGCTCGCCCAGCGCCACCAGGTCGCCGTGCGTCGGGATGTTGAAGGCGCCGTAGTAGCGCTCGAGGTTATCCGCGATCATCCGCTGCACCGTCAGCGATGTCTCGACCCACGTGTTCAGCGCGGTCGATGCCGTGTCGCTGCCGAGCACGTCCTTGAAGAACGCATTCCACTGCCGCTCGGAGTCCGTCAGGAACTGGCGCCAGAGGTCGAGGGGATTGCCTGCTGCTTCCCGGTCCGCCATGTCGTGCTCCTTCCGGCTTCCTGCCCGGAGCCGCGGCCGTCAGCCACGCGCGGCGCGCCGCGGTCCGTCTTCTTCTTCGCTCCCGCCGTCCCGGCCCGTGTCCATGCCGTCGAGCGTCTTCTGCAGCACGGCCTGGTAGCGGCCCAGCACGTCGATCCAGCTCGAAAGGAAGAGCTCGCCCGCCTTCGTCAGCGAGTACATCCGCCGCGCCGGCCCCGACTCGCTCGTATCCCAGAACGACGACACCAGCCCCGTCTTCTCGAGCTGGCGCAGCGTCCGGTACACCGTCCCCGAGTCGAAGGCCGGCAGCCCCGCCTCCGCCAGCTGCTGCGCCAGCTGATAGCCGTAGGCGTTCCAGTTGCGCAGGAACGCCAGCAGCGTCGTCGTCAGCAGGTCGCCATGCAGGCGGAACGCGGACTCCGGCTCGTCCTTCCGTGCGGCCATCCTATCACGTCCTCCCACCCTCGTAACGGGGCGCTCAACTTCATGCTCGACTACTGTAAACTACCACTTGACAGCAGTTTGCCACTAGATGTACTTTACATCTATCGACGAACCGGGCGCAAGCCCAGCACCCCTTCGAGGAGGACACCCGATGCCAAAGAACTCTGCCGTGGACAAGTACTTCGAGGCGCTCAACGACAGCTACGACGCGATCATCGACGCCATCAAGGCCGGCAACGAGCGTGGATACCGCATCTCCACCACGCTCCTCAGCGAAGCCCAGCGCGGCCAGCGCGAGGCGGTTGACCTCGGCCGCAAGTTCGCCGGCGACCCGACCGATGTCGCGGGCTTCTACCGGGCGATGATGGAGTCGACTACGAAGGCCCAGGGCCGCGCCCTCGAGTTGACGCGCCAGATGTTCAGCGAGCTGTCCGAGTCCGGCGGCGAGACGCGCGAGACCATCGAGAAGGTGGTCC
>DASUKS010000036.1:0-10725 GCA_036278595.1 Dehalococcoidia bacterium | reverse complement strand
CCGGCAGGAGCTGCCGGGCTGACGCGCGTTATACTTCGAGCGAGATGCCCATCTACGAATACAAGTGCAAATCATGCGGCCGGCTGACCAGCCAACTCGTCCGCAATACCGCGAAGGAAGTTGCGCCGGCCTGCCAGCACTGCGGCAGCCGCACGGCGCGCGCACTTTCGCGCTTCGCGTACCACAAGAGCGAGGGTCGGGTGCTCGAAGAGTACGGCGCGATGCCCCGCCGTGCCGAAGACTACAAGGATCCGCGCCAAATCGGCCGCTGGGTCGAGAAGAAGTTCGACGACTACGGCATGGAGCTTCCCTCCGAGGCGCGCGACATGATCGACGCGGCGCGAGATGGCGAGCTCCCGGACGCCGTGAAGGACCTCTAGACGTGGCGACGCTCGTGCCGGCCGTCCGCCGATGATCCGTACGATCGCGGGCTTCCTGACGTACTTCGACGCCGTGCACCGGCGCGCGGTGCGAGACGTCCGTGCGCTCCCCGCCGAGGCGGACGGATGGGCGCCCGCCGCCGGGAGCGGCGAAGGCGCGTGGAGCATCAACCAGCTTGTCGGGCACATGGCGGGATCGCGGCTCTACTTCGCGAGCGCGTACCTCGGCCGCGGCTGGATCAGCCCGCAGCCGCCCGATGTCAGCACGCGCGAGTCGTGGGCGCCGGCGCTCGATGGAAGCGCGCATCAATTTCACGAGCTGCTCGAAGACACGCCGGACGCCTGGCTCGAGCGCAAGATCGCGATGATCGATAGCGGCGGCGCGCTCTCGGGCTGGCGCGTGCTGATGATGATGCTCGAGCACGAGATCCACCATCGAAGCCAGATCGACACCTACGCGGGGCTGAACGGCTGGGATCCGCCCGATATCTACGGGCGCAGCGCGGAGCAGATCGGCGAGCGCCAGCCGGCGCAGCGCGCGAAGCACGCCGAATCCAGGGAGGGTGCATGAGCGACGTCTCGAAGGCGCTCGACGAGATCATGGAGTCCGTGCGCGAGAACTTCGCGTCGAAGAACGCCGCGCGCGAAGAGGCGCTGCCGCTCTGCCGCGCATCGATCCGCTTCTCCGCGAACGCGATCCGCGCGGTGCACCGCGACGATTTCGAGAAAGCGCGAGCGCTCGTGGCGCAGTCCGGCGAGCGCGTCGGCGCGGCGAAGGCCGCACTCGCACGGCACCCGGACATCCTCTATGCCGGCTTCGTGCACGACGCGCAGAAGGAGTTTGCAGAGGCCTCGATCACGCTCGCGCTCGTCTCTGGCGGGACGTTGCCGTCGCCGCACGATCTCGGCGTCGAGCTACCGGCCTACCTCAACGGCATGGGCGAAGCCGTCGGCGAGCTGCGGCGCCACCTGCTCGATACGCTGCGTACGGGCGACGTCGAGCGCTGCGAGCAGTGGCTGCGCGCGATGGACGACATGTACGGCGTGCTCGTCACGATCGACTACCCGGACGCCATGACGGGCGGCCTGCGCCGCACTACGGACGCCGTACGCGGCATCCTGGAGAAGACGCGCGGCGACCTCACGCTCTCCGTCCAGCAGCGCCGGCTCGAAGAACGGCTCGACAAGTTCAGCGATCGCCTCGGCTAGGCCGCTTCTCGCGTCTCAATCCTCTCCCCGCACTCCTCCCACATCCGGCCCCGCGATCTCAGGGTCCATCGCCGTTGCGACTTCGTCCTGCAGGCGCGCGAGGAACTGAAACAGCGGCATTGCCTTCAGGTCTTCGCCCGCGCGCGTGCGCACCGATACCGCTTCGTTCTCGGCCTCGCGGTCGCCGACGACCAGCATGTACGGGATCTTCTGCAACTGCGCGTCGCGGATCTTCGAGTTCATCCGCTCGTTGCGTGTGTCCACCTCGACGCGGAAGCCGTCGTGCCGGAGGTCGTCACGCACCTTGTGCGCGTAGTCGCCATGGCGGTCGGCGATCGGGATTACCATCGCCTGCACAGGTGCGAGCCACGCCGGGAAGGCGCCCGCGTACAGCTCGATGAGGTAGGCCATCATGCGCTCGAGCGTGCCGATGATGCCACGATGGATCATGACCGGCCGCTGGCGGCTGCCGTCCTCGGCGACGTACTCCAGGTCGAACTGCTTCGGAAGGTGGCGATCGACCTGCACGGTCGCGATGGTCTCCTCGCGGCCGACGACGTCGCGGATCTGGATGTCGATCTTCGGACCGTAGAATGCCGCCTCGCCCTCCGCCGCGTAGTACTCGACGCCCGCGCCGTCGAGCGCCTGGCGCAGCTCCGCCTCCGCGACGCGCCACAGATCGTCGTCCTGGACGTATTTCTGGGTGTCGGCGCGATCGCGCAGCGACAGCCGGTAGGTGTAGTCGCCGATCTGAAGCGTCGCGAACGCGCGCTCGACGAGCCGCAGCACGCCGTGCACTTCATCGATGATCTGGTCGGGGCGGCAAAAGATGTGCGCATCGTTGAGCACCATTGCGCGGACGCGGCTCAGCCCGCCGACGACGCCCGACTTCTCGTACCGCCACATCTTGCCGAGCTCGGCGATGCGCACCGGCAGGTCGCGATAGCTGTGCAATGTCTGCCGGTACACTAGGATGTGGTGCGGGCAGTTCATGGGCCGCAGCACCAGCTCTTCGTGCTCGAGCTGCATCGGCGGGAACATCGCATCGCGGTAGTGCTCCCAATGACCGGACGTCTTGTACAGCTCGACCTTCCCAACGTCGGGCGTGTAGACGTGCTGGTACCCGGACTCGCGTTCCTGCGCGAGGATGTAGTCCTCGAGCAGCCGCCGGACGGTGGCGCCCTTCGGCAGCCACATCGGCAGCCCCTGGCCGATCAGCTCGTCCGACGCAAACAGCTCGAGTTCACGACCGAGCTTTCGATGGTCGCGCTTCGCCGCTTCCTCCAGACGCCGCAGGTAGTCGTCCAGCTCCTCCTGCGTCTCGAACATCGCGCCGTAGATGCGCTGGAGCATTGGGCGCTTCTCGTCGCCGCGCCAGTACGCGCCCGCGACATTCATCAGCCTGAACGGCGGTACTTCGCCAGTCCGCTCGACGTGCGGGCCCTCGCAGAGGTCGAGGAAGTCGCCCTGCTTGTACAGCGAAACCTTCGCGTCCGCGATGCCTTCGATCAACTCGAGCTTGAACGGCTGGTCGCTAAACTGACGCAGCGCGTCGTCCTTAGACATCTCGCTGTGCTCGAAGGGCACGTTGCTCTTCAACCGCGTCCGCATGCGCTGCTCGATCTCCGGCAGGTCCTCGGGCGTGAGCGCGCGCGGCAGCTCGAAGTCGTAGTAGAAGCCGCTGTCGATCGGCGGCCCGATCGCGAACTTCGCCTCCGGGAACATCTCGAGCACCGCTTCCGCCATGATGTGCGCCGCCGAGTGGCGCATGCGGTACAACCGCTCGTCTCTGGGCATCGCTGCCAGGTCCATGGAACCTCCCTTCCGCGCCGGCGTTCCGGCGCACAACGAAAAGCGCGCTCCCATCCTCAAGGGACGGGAGCGCGCTCCGTGGTTCCACCCTCGTTCGGTGCGCCTTAGCCGGGCGCACCCTTCGTTCCTGCCGTTAACGCCGGCGTACGACGCCGCCTACGTGCCAGATCGCGCCGGCGTTCGGGGCGCGGCTCGCGGGTGGTGTTCGCGGGATCCGTCGCGGGCGCTCGCACCAACCGCGCCCTCTCTTGCCGCCGGAGTCCGCTACTCGTCCCGGTCGAAGCCGTTGCCGAAGCGTAACAGCGCCGCCGAGGGCCACACAAGCGCGGCTAGTCCGGCGTCGGAAGGCTGTACAGCGCGGCCATGCCGGCGAACATCGCGAGGCTCGCCCAGGGCGAGACGAACGCGAGGCCGGTCGCCAGCGCGTACATCGGCGTACCCGGCAGGTAGCCCAACGTGCGCGTGCGGATGCGTGCCGGATTCAGCTCCGGGCGCAGAAGACGCGCGCCATACGCCGCATACAACCACAGCGCGTTGAATGCCATGGCAATGGCCACGTACGTGCAGCCATAGACGAGAAGCGCAGTCGCTTCGTGGCTCCGCTCGCGGATGTATTCGGCAGCGAGCGCCGTGGGGAACGGCAGGAAGGCGATGCACAGCAGCAGGAGCAGGTTGAACAGCATGAGCATGTGGTCGGCGCCGATCATGTCCTCGAACAGCTCGTGGTGCGCCCACCACATGATGCCGATCGTGACGAAGCTGACGACGTACGCGAAGTACGAGGGCCACTGGTGCCGCAGCGCCCCGCCGAGGTCGCCGCCGGGGTCGACACGCGGGACGCCGATCTCGAGCACGAGCAGCGTGATGGCGATCGCGAAGACGCCATCGCTGAACGCCTCGATCCGCCCGGTGCGATGGAGGTCGTGCCGATCCGCGGGCGCCGTGTGCTCGCTCAGTCGGTCTCCGTCTGCACGTCGGCCAGGCGCAGGCTCAGGACCTTCGAGACACTGTCGGCGCCCATCGATACGCCGTAGATCGTGTCCGCCGTTTCGATTGTCCGCCGGTTGTGCGTGATGATGATGAATTGGGTGCGCTTCGAGAGCTCCGTCAACTCCTCGACGAAGCGACCGACGTTCGCCTCGTCGAGGGCCGCATCGACCTCGTCGAGCACGCAGATCGGCGACGGATTCGCCTGTAGCAGGGCGAAGAGCAGCGCGACGGCGGTCAGCGAGCGTTCGCCGCCCGAGAGCAATGCCAGGGACCCGAGCTTCTTGCCGGGCGGCTGCGCGACGATCTCGATACCCGGCAGCCCGTCCTCGTCCGTCTCGCCTAGCTCGAGCCGCGCGGTGCCGCCGCGGAAGAAGGCGCTGAAGTAGCGCTCGAACTCGCGGTTGACGATGCGGAACGTCGAGCGGAAGCGCTCGCGGATCTCGCCTTCGAGCTCCTTGATGGCGTCGCGCAACTGCTCCTCCGCCTGCTTCAGGTCGGAGAGCTGGCCGGTGAGGAAGTCGTAGCGCTCGCGGCTCTCGCTGTAGTCTGTGGCCGCCTGCTCGTTGACAGGCCCGAGCGCCCGGATCTGCGCGCGCAGCTCGGCGATGCGGTCGCGCACTTCGGTCGGGTTGATCGTCGAGCCGCCACGGATCGGCGGCAGTTCATCGCCGTCGTCGCGCATCCACCCCGGAAGGCCTCCCGGTTCAGTGTCAACGTCCGCGTGATCGGCGGGTGCAACGGAGTCGTCGGCGGCGTCGGTGAGTTCGGGCTCGGGTTCCGGCTGCGGCGCGCGCTCGATCTCGCCGTCGGCGGTTGCCACGAAGCCTTCGGCCTCGAGGCTCCCGCGCAGGGCCGTGAGCTCATCGCGGCGGATGCGCACGTCGTTCTCGGCGTCGAAGACCGACCGCTCGCTGACCCGCAGGCTGGCGTTCGCGTCGGCCAGCTCTCCGCTCAGCGAGCGCTCGCGCGATTCGAGCTGCGCCAACTCCTGCCGCGCGGGCTCCAGCTCGGCCTGCAGCCCGACGATCTGGGCGGTCTGTTCGTCCAGCTCCCGGCTGGTCGCCGCGTGGCGCGATGCCACCGCCTGCGCCTCTTCGAGCAGCTTTGCGTGCTGCTCATCCTTCGTCGCGATCTGGCGGTCGATACGCTCACGCGCCATGCGCTCGCCTTCCCCGACGTGACGCTCGGTGCGCAGCTCGCCGTCGAGATGCGCCACCGTAGCGGCGCGCTCGGTTACGACATCGGTCAGTGACGACCGGCGTGCTTCGAGTGCAAGGACGGACTGCCGATCCTCCTGCTCGAGCCGCGCCGCCTCGGCGGACGTCCTCTCTGCCGCATCACGGCGCTCGGCCGACTCGGCGCGCTCCAGCGTGAGCTCGTCGATGTCGCGCCACGCGCTCGCCACGGTCATGTGCAGCGAGTGCAGCCGCATTGCGAACGAAGCGAGCCCCGCGCGCGCCGATGCAAGCGCGGCATCCGCTTCGGTCTTCTGCCCGCGCAGCGTCTCGATGCTGGCATCCAGCGCATCGCGCCGGCGCACGGCATCGGCCAGGCGCGCCGTCGCGTCGCGCAACGCCTGATCGCGTTCTTCGAGTCGCGGCTCCAGTTCGGAGAGCTGCGCCGGCAGGTCATCGATCTCGCGCTCGCGCGCGAATGACGCCTGCACGCTCGCCATCGAGCCCGCCGCGACCGAACCGACAGGGCGCAGCAGCACGCCGTCAAGCGTCGCGACCGCGCCCGCCATGCCGCGGCGGACGACGCGATGCGCGAGCTGCAGGTCTTCCACGATGACCGTGCGGCCGAGCAGGGTGTCGACGAGCCGCCGGTAGCGGCCATCGCACTTCACGAGCTGCGATGCTACGCCGATGATGCCGCGCTCCTTCGTGAGGTTCAGCGGCCGGACTTCGTGCAGGGCGTCGAGCGCGAACAGCGTCGCGCGCCCGGATTCGCCGCTCAGCAGCAGGTCGAGCACGGACCGCATGTCGGACTCGCGCTGCAGCACGATCGCGAAGAGGCTGTCGGCGAGAGCCGCTTCGATCGCCTTCTCGAGCCCGCTCGGCACCTTGACCACCTGACCCACGAGGCCCATGACCCCGCGCAGCTCGATGTCTTCCGGCACGCTCTCGCGCTTGAGGATGCCTCCGGCCTCGAGGATCATGCGCACACCGGCGTCCGGGGCCTGCGCCGGTTCGTCGAGCGACTCCATGATTTCGAGCCGGGCGCGAAGCGCGTCGGTCTCTGTGCGCAGCGCGCGCACCTCTTCATCGAGCGCCGCCTCATCGCTCCGCGCGCTGTCGAGCGCGTCGGCAACGTCCGCGCGCTCGGCGACGGCGGCGTCAATGCGCGGGACGAGTTCGATGGCATCGAGCAGCTTACGGCGGAAGTCGCGCGCCCAGGCCGCGAGATCACCGATGATCTTCGTCCGGCCGTCGCCCTGCGCCTCGGCGTCGCGCGACGTGCGCGCGATGCGCTCGTCCATCTCAGCGATGCGCTTCGCGAGCGCGTCCGCGGCCGTGCGCTCCGTTGCGACCGCCTGTTCGTGCACGATGACGCTGCGCTGCACCGTCAGCAGCTCTTGTTCGACGCCTCCGAGTTCCGCCCGCGCATGCTCCAGCTCCGTCCGCGCCTGCGCCAGCTGCTGCTCTTTGGACGCCGTGTCGGCCTGCGGCGATTCCACGGCGGCCTGCTCGGTTGCGTCCTGCCGCAGCGTCGCGATCTCCGCCTGGAGCTCGCTGATGCGATCGCCGAGCAGCGCGCTCCGTTCGGCATCGAGCGCGGCGCGCCGTTCGAGGTCGCGCGCATATTCCTGCAACTTGCGTAAGTCCTCCTCTCGCAGCGCAATCTCGCGTCGCCGCTCGTCGATGGCCGTACGCAGCTGCGCGAGCGCGCGCTCATCGGCCTGAACCTGCTCTCGGACGCGGGCGAACTCCTCGGTGCGCTGGTCAAAGTCTGCCTCGGCGGCGAGGAGCTGTGCGTTGACCTCCTCCCACTGGTGCGCGTACCAGACGTGCAGCGTCGATCCCAGTTCGCGCGTCAATTCCTGGTACTTCACCGCGCGGCCCGCCTGGCGCTCGAGCTGCGTGATGCGCGGCTCGATCTCACGCACCAGCAGGTGGACGCGGTCGAGATTGTCGCGGGTGGCCTTGAGCTTCGCCTGCGCGTCCTCGAGCTTGGTGCGGTGCAGCCGCACGTCGGCCGCTTCCTCGATCAGCGCGCGCCGGTCCTCCGGCCGCAGGCTGAGCACCTGCTCGACCATGCCCTGGCCCATGAAGGCGTAGCTGTTCTGGCCCACCTGCGCGCGCATGAAGAGGTCGACGACGTCACGCAGGCGCACGCGTGCCTGGTTCACGAAGTACTCATTGTCACCGTTCCGGTAGGCGCGGCGCGTGACGACGACCTCGCTGTAGTCGATAGGGAGCCACTGCCCGGCGTTGTCGAGCGTGATGCTCACCTCGGCGACGCCCATCTGCGCGCGTTTGTCGCTGCCGGCGAAGATCACGTCCTCGGTCTTGCGGGCGCGCAGTGTGCGGCTCGCGTGCTCGCCCAGCACCCAGCGCAGCGAATCGGCGACGTTTGTCTTGCCGCAGCCGTTCGGCCCGACGATGCACGTCACGCCGGTACCGAATTCGAGTGCGGTCTTGTTCGCGAAGCTCTTGAATCCCTGGACGTCGAGTCGCTTGAGGTACATCAGGCGGGCTCCCGAGTCTCGATGTCGTTCAGCGCCTGCTGGGCCGCGGCCTTCTCGGCCATCTGCTTGCTTCGTCCCTCGCCCATACCGAGCGGCTTGCCGCCGACGACGACCTGCACCGTGAAGCGCCGCGCGTGGTCCGGGCCCTCGGTCTTGAGCACCTTATAGGACGGCGTGGTCTGCCAGCGCGACTGGATGACCTCCTGCAGCCGCGACTTCGGGTCGTACGGCATGCCGCTGTCGCGCAGCTTCGCGAACTCGTCGGCCAGCGTCCGCTTGATGAATGCGCGCGCCTTCGGCAGGCCGCCATCGAGGAAGACGGCGCCGACGAGCGCCTCGTATCCGCGCGCGAGGTTCGTCGGGCGCTTGCGGCCGCCCGCGGCATCCTCGCCGCGGCCGAGCTGGAGATACTCGCCGAGATCGAAGCGCGCCGCGGCGCGGGCGAGCGTGTCGCGTCGCACGAGATGCGCGCGCAGCTCCGTCAGCTTCCCCTCATCGACGTCCGGGTACTCGACGTACAGCTGGTGCGCGACAACGATGCCGAGCGCGGCGTCGCCGAGGAACTCGAGCCGCTCGTTGGAGCCCGTGCCGATGCCGGGGTTTTCATTGAGGTAGGAAGTGTGGATGAGCGCCTGGCGCAGGAGTTGGGGGTCTTTGAACTTGAGCTTCAGCCTCGCTTCAAGTTGCTTCCGGTCCGCCAACACCCCACCTCGTGCGGCTCCGGCACGCCCATGCGCACCCGGCCAAGAACGCAAAGAGACCGCCGCAGGCGGTCCCGAAGATCTGCAATCCAATAGGGCGACAGAGACCCGGCCCGACGCGGAATACCTCCGCACCCGCGCACCGGCTGCGCTTCCCCCGCTCCATTCGGTTGCGGTCACGGGCTCCGTCCCGCTGCTCCGCCATTCCGATGAACCCGTCTGCCGCCAAGCCTGCCCGATGATAGGTACGACGGATCGTGGTGTCAAGACGATCGTAAGCCATGCGCAGGCATCAGTGTCGCGGCGCCCAGGAGACGATCGCCGAGCGCGTCGGCCGTGGCGGCGGCATCACGCGTCCTTCGCCTTCGTCCCAGCGCTCGCGCATGAGCTCCCGCAGCCGGGCGCGCGACGGCTCGTCGTCATCACGCAGACATAGCGCACCGGCGAGCTGATTTGCGGCGTCATCGAGCGACGCGAACGACCAGTGGAACGTGGTCGGCACGATCTCGAGATCCGCCATGATGCCGGTCTGCACGAGGAGGTTGAACAGGTCGCGGTGCGTCGGCTGGTCCTGGAGCGACTCGCCGTGGAAGTCCTTCCAGAAGCCGAAGTCCGTGGGCACGGGATCGGCCCGCAGGTAGACGAACACCCGCTGCTCGGCGCAAGCCTCGAGCTTCTCGATAAACGGCACGACGTCCGCGATCGGGTAGAGCACGTGGGAGCAGATGACGACGTCGGCCCGCTGGACGTCCGCGTCCATCCATTCGGCCTGTACGGTATCCACGTTATGTAGCTTCTGCGCCGCAATGTCCTCGCGCAGCAACCCGAGCATCGCGTCAGAGGGCTCGACGGCGGTGACCCGGCCGACGCGCGGCGCCAACGCGAGGGTGTGCCGGCCCGTGCCGGCGCCGACATCGAGCACGCTCGTCTCGCCGCCCGCGATGCGCAGCACGCGTTCGATTAGTGGGTCATCCGCCGTGGCCGCGTGCGTCGCCGCGCGGTACGACTTCGCGCGGCGGCCCCAGTAGTCTGCGTGCACGATGCCCGCCCGCTCGTAGGCTGTATCCATCTGCATGCGGCGGCGCTCGATGATCTGCCGCCAGCGTGCGACGTAGTCGATCTCAGGCACCGGCAGCGGCAGTTGTTCGGCGCTATTCGCCGGATGCGTCGTCATCCGCACCACCTGCGCCGTCGATCGCGTCCGTCACGTCGAACTGCATGGTTCCCATGCCAGTGACGATGAAGCCGATCGCGACTTTGTGCTTGCCCGGCGCGAGGTTCTGCCCTTCGACGCCGATCGTCACGATCTTGTTCATCTCCAGCGTGAAGGGATGCTCGCTCGACACTTCCGTGAACCCCGTCCGCCTGCCGTCGATGCTGAAGCTCGCGCGCTCGGGTGGCACCTCCGCGCCGTCGATGCTGAGCGGCAGCACCTGCTCGGCGTATCCCGAGCCGAGCGAATTCTTCAGATCGAAGGCGAATCCCTCGCCCTCGTTGCGGAGGCTCCCTTTGACGTACAGCCGTCGCAGCAGGAATGCCGGTACCTGCATCGATGTCCCCTCTCCGTAGCTTCTCGTTATGGGCAGTATGCGCGAAGGGATCCCGACGTACCACAGCCGAGGCGCAGCGCTCAGTCCGCGCGAAAGCCGTGCGTCATGCGGTACATCGCCCGTTCGCGCGCGACGATCTCCGGCGCCAGCGCGCGCGCCCCACCGAGCGCGGCCGCGAGCAGGTACACGCGCGCGATTCGCTCCGTCAGCTCGGCGGCCGCGACGGCCTCGTCGAGGTCGCGCCCGACGGCGACCGCACCGTGATTGCGCAGCAGCACGCTCGCACGCGCGCCGAGCGCAGCGGCGCAGTTGTCCGCCAGCTCCTCGCTCGCTGAGGAGCCGTATTCGGCGACCTCCACGGGACCGCCGAGGATCACCACCTGCTCATCGAGGAT
>DASUKS010000035.1:0-3492 GCA_036278595.1 Dehalococcoidia bacterium | reverse complement strand
TAGCTCGCCGGACGCGGATCGATCGAGCGCCGGGCGGGTGTGCGGGGAGGAGGGGCGGCGGGAGGGGTTTATCGTCAAGGTCGGGCGATGGGGTTCGTTGCAAATGTAAAATATCCGCTGCTATACTTCGGCACTTTCGGGCAGGCCCGCGTACGGGCGGATCGTGGTGGGGGAGGGGCAAGCATGGACGTTCCGGCGTTCCCAAGATGCAAGAAGTGCAACGACGGGGACCTGGTGCCGCTGTCGGATTTCGGGAGCCAGGGAGCGGCGATCCACTTCAAGGCGTGGGCGTGCACGAACCCGACGTGCGGCTTCAACATCAAGATCCGCAACGGGGACCTGTACATCGACGAGCCGATCGCGAGCGGGGCACTGCACAGCCCGCGGGTGCGATAGGCACGTTTCCTCAACTGTCAGCCATCGGGCCGAGGATGGAAGATGGAAGATGGACGGTGGACGCCACCGCCCGGGGGGCGTTTCATCTTCCATTTCCTACCTGCATTCGCCGCGGGTGCGGTAGGCGCGTATCCTCAACTGTCAGCCATCGGGCCGAGGATGGAAGATGGATGATGGACGGTGGACGCCGCCGCCCGGGGGGCGTTTCATCTTCCATTTCCTACCTTCCATCTTCGCGTGGTTGGCTGACGCCGCCGGTGCCTAGACGGCTCCTTTTTCGCTCTAGGCGCCATCGTTATCATTTCCCCACTACCTGATTGACGGCCTGACGACCTACGTCCGTCCCCATCGAGTTCGCTGCTATCGGAGGTTCCCGTGACCGACTTCCTTGAAGACGCCCTGCTGGCCGAGCGGCATTGTTCCCGCGCGCTGGGCGCGGCGCTCGCGGGCGGGCCGCGCGCGTTCGCGCTGGCCGGCGACAAGAAGCACTACGCGCGCGACCTGGTGGTCGACGTGCAGCACATCAAGCTGGAGATCCGCATCGACCCGAAGGCGCGGACGGTGGCGGGGACGGCGACGCACCGCGTGCAGGCGATCAACGACGGCGTGCGCGCGGTCGAGTTCGACGCGGTCGAGATGCAGGTCACGGGCGTGACGGTTGGCGGCAAGACGGTGGCCTTCGACTACGCCGACCCGGTGCTGCGGGTCGAGTTCGCGCAGCCGCTGCGTGCGGGGACGACGACCGAGATCGCGATCGCGTACAGCGCCTCGCCGCGGCGGGGGCTGTACTTCGTCGCGCCGGACAAGGACTACCCGAAGAAGCCGTTGCAGGCGTGGACGCAGGGGCAGGACGAAGACTCGCGGCACTGGTACCCGTGCATCGACTTCCCGAACCACCAGCAGACGAGCGAGGTCATCGTCACGGTACCGGCGGGGATGATCAGTATCGGCAACGGCGAGCTGAAGAGCGTGACGGAAGACAAGCGCGGCGGCACGAAGACATACCACTGGTACCAGGCGACGCCGCACGTGACGTACCTGCTGAGCCAGGTCGTCGGCGACTTCGCCGAGATCACGCACGACGTCGACGGGCTGCCGGCGGAGTACTACGGGCCGCGCGGGCGCGAGGACGACCTCGAGCGGACGCTGAGCCGCACGCCGGAGATGCTGCGGTTCTTCGGCAAGAACGTGGTGGCGTACCCGTACGCGAAGTACGCGCAGACGTTCGTGGCGGACTTCATCTTCGGCGGGATGGAGAACGTGAGCGCGACGACGCTGACCGACACGTCGCTGCTCGACAGGCGGGCATCGCTCGACGCGGACTCGGACGGGCTGCTGGCGCACGAGCTGGCGCACCAGTGGTTCGGCGACCTGCTGACGTGCCGGGACTGGTCGCACGGCTGGCTGAACGAGGGCTTCGCGACGTACTTCGAGGCGCTGTTCACGGAGCACAACAAGGGCATCGACGAGTTCCGGTACGAGCTGTACCAGAACACGCAGATCTACATGGGGGAGGATTCGAACCGCTACCGGCGGCCGATCGTCGAGAACACCTACCACGAGCCGATCGACCTGTTCGACCGGCACCTGTACGAGAAGGGGTCGCTGGTACTGCACATGGTGCGCACGGTGCTGGGCGACGACCTGTGGTGGAAGGCGATCCGGCATTACGTCGAGAAGCACCGCAGCACGAACGTGACGACGCCGGACCTGCAGCGGGCGATCGAGTCGGCGACGGGGCGGAACATCGACTGGCTGTTCGACCAGTTCGTGTACCGCGGCGGGCATCCTTCGCTGAAGCTGGGGTACGAGTGGGACGATGCGGCGAAGCAGGCGAAGCTCACGGTGCAGCAGACGCAGGAGGAGCTGTTCCGGCTGCCGGTGACGGTCGACTTCGCGATCGACGGCAAGACGCAGGCGTTCACGGTCGACGTCGTCGAGAAGCAGCACACGTTCTACTTCGCGCTCCCGGGCAAGCCGAAGCTGGTGCGCTTCGACCCGGGCCACAACTTCCTGAAGACGGTGGAGTTCAAGCGCTCGAAGGACATGCTGCTCGAGCAGCTCAAGCACGACGACGACGTGCGGGGGCGCATCGACGCGGCGCGGGAGCTGGCGAAGCTCGGGACGCAGGAGGCGATCGACGCGCTGAAGGGCGCCGTGCTCAGCGACGGGTTCTGGGGCGTGCAGGCGGAGGCGGCGCGCGCGCTGGGCGGCATCCGCACGGCGAACGCGCGAGATGCGCTGCTGGCGACGCTGAAGGTGAAGCACCCGAAGGCGCGCCGGGGCGTCGTGATCGGGCTGGGGCAGTTCCGCGGCGACGAGGAGGCGGCGGCGGCTCTGGAGCAGATCGTGCGCAAGGGTGACGCGTCGTACTACGTCGAGGGGCAGGCGGCGCACTCGCTGGGGATGACGCGCACGGCTCGCACGTTCGACGCGCTGGCGAACGTGGCGATGAAGAAGGAGTCGCAGAACGACGTCATCCGCTCGAACGCGCTGCTGGGGCTGACGGAGCTGAAGGACGAGCGCGCGCTGCCGATCGCGATCGAGTGGACGCGGCGCGGGAAGTCGAACCCGGTGCGCGGCATCGCGGCGGGCGTGCTGGGCCGGCTCGCGCAGATCAGCGACAAGGCGAAGGAGCAGGCGTACGACCGTCTGATCGAGCTCCTGGACGACGAGTGGCTGCGCGTGCGTCTGAGCGCGATCGCGTCGCTGGCGGAGATCAAGGACACGAAGGCGCTCGGCGAGCTGGAGCGCGTGACGTCGCGCGACCTCGACGGGCGCGTGATCCGCTCGGCGCGCGAGGCGATGATGCGCATCCGCGAGGGGGCAGACAAGGGCGAGGAGATCCGGAAGCTCCGCACGGACCTCGACAAGCTGCTCGAGGAGAACCGGACGCTGAAGGACCGGCTCGACAAACTGGAAGCCGGCAGCAGCGGCGCGAAGCCGAAAGCAGCCGCCCGGCGGCGTGGGACAGCGGCGAGCACGACGCCGGCGAAGCGGCCCGCCGCGCCGCGACGGGCGGCGGCGAGCCGGACGACATCGCGCAACGGCGCGCGGCCGGCAGCGCGCGGTGTGCGGCGGGGAACGCCGCGGCGG
>DASUKS010000034.1:0-3061 GCA_036278595.1 Dehalococcoidia bacterium | reverse complement strand
GGCCACCTGCCGACGAAGGCCGAGCTCGACGAGTGGACGCACAACATCACCTTCCACACGTTCGTACACGAGAACATCAAGAAGTTCCTCGAAGGCTTCCGCTACGACTCCCACCCGATGGGCATGCTCGTCGGCACGATCGGCGCGCTCTCCACGTTCTACCCGGACGCCCGCGACGTGCTCGAGGCCGAGTCACGCGAGATCCAGACCTACCGCCTCATCGCGAAGGTCCCGACGCTCGCAGCGTTCGCCTACCGCCACAACCGCGGCATGCCGTTCGTCTACCCGGACAACGACCTGTCGTTCTGCGGCAACTTCCTTTCGATGCTGTGGAAGATGTCGGAGACGAGGTACACGCCGGACCCGGTCCTCGAGCGCGCGGTCAACGTGCTGTTCATTCTTCATGCCGACCACGAGCAGAACTGCAGCGCGAATGCCATGCGCGCGGTCGGCAGCTCGCGCTCGGACCCCTACAGCGCGACCGCCGCGGCGGCCGCCGCGCTCTACGGCCCGCTGCACGGCGGCGCCAACGAAGAAGTGCTCCACATGTTGCTGGAGATCGGCGACAAGAAGCGCGTGCCCGAGTTCGTGAAGAAGTTCAAGGACGGCGAGGGCCGGCTGATGGGCTTCGGCCACCGCGTCTACAAGAACTACGACCCGCGGGCGCGCATCATCAAGCGCACCGCCGATGAAGTGTTTGACCTCGTCGGCCGCAACCCGCTGCTGGACATCGCGCTCGAGCTGGAGCGGATCGCGCTCGAAGACGACTACTTCATCGAGCGGAAGCTGTACCCGAACGTCGACTTCTACTCCGGCATCATCTACCAGGCGCTCGGCTTCCCCATGGAGATGTTCCCGGTGCTCTTCGCCATTCCGCGCACGTCAGGCTGGGTCGCGCAGTGGCGCGAGATGATCACCGACCCGGAGCAGAAGATCGCCCGCCCGCGCCAGATCTACACCGACGGGCACGGCAAGCAGTACGTGCCGATCGGTAGTCGGTAGGCAGGTCGCAGGTCGCAGGTCGCAGGTCGCAGGTCGCAGGTCGCAGGTCGCGTCGATGGTCGATGGTCGATGGTCGATGGTCGATGGTCGATGGTCGATGGGTGTATGCGAATCCCCGTCGCTCGCGCAACACGGTCACCTGTCATTCTGAGCGCCAGCGAAGAATCTCTCCGTCGGCCGCCAACCCGCCGGTCCAGGCGGGCCATCCTTCGCCCGCCTCGCGGCTGCCTGCCTTTGCCGTTTGCTGTCTGCTGTCCGGTGACCGCCGACGCACTACCCACTAACGACCAGGGACCACCCGCCTACGCCTCTGCGTACGACCCGTGCGCCCCCGCCGCCGCACCACTCCCCGCGAACCGCGAGAAGGCGCCCCAGACCACCACGCCGAGGATCAGCATCTCGAAGTCCTGGAACCACAGTACGAACCGCAGCGCGTGCCAGTCGACGTAGTGCTGCCCCGCCCCGATCGGCACGCTCGACATCGTGATCAGCGCGACCGGCGCCGCGATCCGCGCGAAGCCGACGAGCCCCGCCCAGAACGCCGCCCAGCGCGTCGTGCCGTCGTGGCTGAAGAACCACCCGAACGCGGCCAGGTTGAGCAGGTACGGCCACAGCGCGCCGTACAGCTCTGTCCGCTGCACCCACGCTGACCCGTACGCGAGCTGCAACGCGTTGCCGTGGAGCATCGTCATGCCGTGCTCGAAGTACATCGCCAGCGGCACGCCCACGACCGACGAGAGCGTGATCCACGCGAAGGGCAACCACCACTTGTGCACGTAATCCTGCAACATCGCCGCAAGCGTACGCGCCGCCGTTCGCCCGCGTGTATCAGGGAATGCCCGCGCTTTTCGCGCCGCGGCGCTTCGCGACGGGAATCTCGAAGTCGGAATCCGGAAGATAGAGCGCCGGCCGAAGATCCAGCTTCTAGCTTCCAGTCTCAAGCTGCCGGTCAGGCGGCATCTGTGGTGTCTCATCGCCCCACAGGGTGTCCGATGCCGCGATGCGGAACAGCTCCGCCTGCACCGGCTCCGACATCAGGTAGCCGTACCACGAGTGCGGGTCGCGCTTGCCCCCCTCGTCGTACACGCTCGGGATCTCGACGTCCCGGATCAGATGCTCGCCCCGCGGCCCGCGCAGGTCGTTCGAGATCCGGCGGTCCGGCCACGTCGCCGGATCCATCGCGTCGAACACGTTCAGCCAGTGACGCACCTGGGACGGGTACGCCTTCGTGCCGATGTGCTCCTGCACGTAGTCCTGTCCCAGCGGCGAGCCGCAGGTGATCAGCCCGTCGAGCTCGCCCTGATACGCACGGTTCAGCAGGTAGTCGTATGCGATCACCGACCCCCACGAGTGCGCGATCACCACCTGCGGCCGTACCTCGCGCATCATCGCACCCATCCGGTCGAGGATCGCGTCGCGGATGTCCTGCGCACCGCTGCGGCCGTAGAAGTACAGGTAGACCTCGGTGAGCAGCTCCGTCGTGATCCGCCGGATCACCGGATCGACGGCATGCAGGAAGAGCGAGATCGCGTACCCCAGCGGGCTGTTCGTCTGCGGACGCAGCCGTCCAAAGCGATGCTCACCTCGCCGCCGCGCGAGCGCATGCGCCTGCGCGACGTCGGCCGCCGTCAGCCCCAGGCGAATGTCCGACCAGTACATCATCGCCGACTGGATCTCGCGCACGTAGGTCAGCCGCCGCACGGCCGCATCCCACTCGGCGCGGTAGACCTCCTCGGCCGGCTTCCCGTGGATGCCGTGCACGTAGACGATCCGCAGCTTGCTCATCCCACACCCCCGAGATCACCATCGACCGATCCCGCCGAGTGTAGTGCGGCACGCATTGAATCTCGAACCGGTCCGCGCGCCCTTCGCTGGACACTTCGCGATGAGTACGACTTGTACGATGGGATGGACGACGTGCGCCGCGCAGCCGCGCCGGTGTGCGGCGAGCGGATGCAGTTCGGTAAGGCGGGGCCGGTGGCGAATGCCCGCGCGGCGCCGATGATCACTCGTCGAGTCACGAAGACGCCGCGGGCGCGCCGGTTGTTCCTCGTTCGGG
>DASUKS010000033.1:0-23398 GCA_036278595.1 Dehalococcoidia bacterium | reverse complement strand
GCGAGCCGCGAGCCCGTCGCCGTCACTGCGCTCGCGTGCCGCAGCGCGTACGTGGTGAGCCAGCGATGCGCAGGCGTCAGGTGCGGCGCCTCAAGCACGTCCGTGCCCCACACGGACACGATCGATGGTCGCACGCCCGCGACCGCCGCGAGGAAGCCGTAGCTCGTCAGATGCAGGGCGTGCACGAGGTCTGGCCGCAGCCGGCGCACCAGCGCGCGCACGCGCGGCGCCTGCACGAGGTAGCGCGCCTTCCCGAGCGCCTCGAGCCCGCCGACGTAGTGCACCGCCGCGCCCTCGATCTCGGCGGCGCGGAACGAGATCACGTGCGCGTCCCAGCCGCGCTGCGCGAAGTGCTCGACCCACCGCCGGGTGTGGATGTACGGGGCATCCGCCAGGTACACGACCCTCACGATGGCGAGCCCCCGGTGCTCCGCCTGCGGCACGGCGCGCTCACGCGGGCGCGCGCTCCAGGCACGCCATGACCACGTCGCTCGCCGCTGCCAGCACCGCCTCGAACGGCTGCGTCGCGTCGATGATGCGCCAGGTGTCGCCGTGCTCGCGGGCCAGCTCGACGTAACCGGCACGCACGCGCTCGTGGAACGCGAGCGGCAGCGCGTCGAAGTGCGTGACGTCGCCGCCGCCGTGGCGTCGCCTCAGGCCCACCTCCGGCGGCAGGTCGAGCAGCAGGACGAGGTCCGGCGCGAGCCCGCCCGTCGCGATCGCGTTCGCGCGCTCGACGGTCGCCCGATCGAGGCCGCGTCCGAACGCCTGGTAGGCGACCGAGGATGCGGTGAAGCGATCGCACAGCACGTGCGTGCCGGACGCGAGGGCGGGACGAATGGCGGTCGCGACGAGGTGTGTGCGCGCGGCTTCGAAGAGCAGCAGCTCCGCCAGCGGGTCGTCCAGTGCCTCTGCGTTGATCAGCTCGCGGACGCGCTCGCCTAGCGGGGTCCCGCCGGGCTCCCGCCGCAGGTCCACGGCGTAGCCGGCCGAGCGTAGCCGATCGCCGAGCGCGGCCTGCAGCCGCGACTTTCCGGCGCCTTCGCCGCCTTCGAGCACGATGAACCGCCCTCGTTGCACCATCGCCGAGTCATACCCGCGAGTTGGCGCCACGGTCAAGCCGGGAAGGCGAAACGCCCGGCGGACGCCGCCCGCGCGGCGCCCGGCGCCCTCGCCCGGTCTGCTATACTCCGGCGGGTTTTCGCCGGGCTCGCCGGCGACCGAACGTTCCCACGAAGGAGTCGCGGCCCGCCAAGGCGGGCCTTCATTATGCCAGCAGTAGTCGTCATCGGCGGCCAGTGGGGCGACGAGGGTAAGGGCCGCATCGTCGACCTCATCGCCCAGGGCGCCACCGTCGTCGCCCGTTATTCCGCCGGCAACAACGCCGGCCACACCGTCATCAACGACCGCGGCGAATTCAAGCTCAACGTGGTCCCGGCGGGCATCTTCTATCCGGAGAAGACGTGCCTCATCGGCAACGGCGTCGCGGTCGACCCGGCGATCCTGCTGAACGAGATCGACCAGCTCGCTTCGCGCGGCATCAGCGTCGAGCACCTGTTCGTCAGCGACCGCTGTCACGTCATCATGCCGTGGCACCCGCTGATCGACCTCGCCGACGAGCAGCTGCGCGGCGCGGCCGCCATCGGCACGACCGGCCGCGGCGTCGGCCCGTGCTTCACGGACAAGGTGGCCCGCATCGGCATCCGCGTCGGCGACCTGGTCGATGCCGACGCCTTCCGCGCGCGCCTTGAGTTCGTGCTGCCGTACAAGAACGCCGTGCTGCAGCAGCTCTACCACCTGCCGCCGCTCGACTTCGACGATGTGTTCAACCAGTACTGCGAGTTCGGCCAGCGGCTCGCGCCGTTCGTGCGCGACACCGCGCAGATCGTGCATGAGGCGCTCGACCGCGAGGAGACGGTGCTGCTCGAAGGCGCGCAGGGCTGCCTGCTCGACCTCGATGCCGGCACGTACGAGTACGTCACCGCCTCGGTGCCGTCGTCGTCCGCGGGTGGCGCCGGCATCGGCATCGGCATCGGCCCGACCGTCATCGAGCAGGTCGTCGGCATCTACAAGGCGTACGTCACCCGCGTCGGCAACGGCCCGATGCCATCGGAGTTGCTCGACGAGACGGGCACGATCCTGCGGCTCGAAGGCCCGCGCCCGGAGATCGGCACCACCACCGGCCGCCCGCGCCGTACCGGCTGGTTCGACGCCGTCGCCTCGCGCTACAGCGCGATGGTCAACGGCGTCACGAGCGGCGTGCTGACGCGGCTCGACGTGCTCGACAACTTCCCTTCGATCAAGATCTGCATCGCGTACGAGACCGAGGACGGCCGCACGCTGACGACGCTGCCTGCAAGCTCGGTCGTCATGGGCAAAGTGAAGCCCGTGTACGAGGAGGTCGAAGGCTGGCGTGCGCCGACCGCGCAGTGCCGCACGTGGGACGAACTCCCGCGCGGCGCGCAGGACTACATCCGCCGCATCGAGTCGCTGATCAAGATCCCGATCGACATCGTCTCCGTCGGTCCGGAGCGCGACCAGGCGATCATCGTCCACGACGTCCTGAAGGTCCGCCCCCGCCGGTAAAGGCTACTCCGCGAGCCGTTCCAGCGTCCGCGCGTTCGTTGTGCGCGGAGAACGATCCCTGACGTAAGGGATCTGCTCGGCGCGCCTGTCCGGCGCGGAGCTGTCCCTCTGAGCGGAGCGAAGAGTCTCTGCGCTGACTGGCGAAGCGCACCATCAGCGCCCGGCATCCACTCGACGAGCGTCAAGCGCCGCCCGTAGCTGCGCGGTCCATGCCGCCGCGAGCCGGCGGCCGTCCGGCAGGTCGTCGTCGCGGTCCCAGCGCCAGGCGATGATCATCGCCAGCATGAGGATTCGGCATTCGGCGAGCAGCGCTGCGTTCAGCCCGGGGTAGTGCGCCGCGACTGCCTCGGGCGCGTGCGCGATGTCGAACTCGACCGGCCCGCGGCAGCACGTCTCAAGGTCGATAAACCGGGGCCCCTCCCGCGTGTTCAGCAGGTTCCCCGCATGCGGCTCACCGTGCAGCAGTTGCTCGCCAGCGCTGCGGTTCAGGATCGAAGCGGTCACGCTCTCGAGCGTGCTGGTGAGCAACTGCCGGTCGGCATCGCCGACGTCCGGCGTGCGCGCACGGTCGGCGAGGGATGATCGCGCTTCCTCGACGCGGTCGGTGAAACGCGGCGCCGGCACGTCGATCTGCCGCATGCCTGCATGCAGCCGCAGGAGCGCATGCGCGTACTCCGGGGCGACGAGCTCGCCCGGTAGCGGATCGTAGTACGTCCATACCGTCACGGCGAAGCCATCGTGCGCATGCACCACCGGTGACACACGGGGATCGAGCGTGCCGACCGGGCTCCCGGCGTGCGTGAGCTGCCGCGCTACTTCCACTTCGAAACCGGCGTTCGTGCGGGCGCCGGGTGCGACGCGCGCCAGCACGTCGCACGGCAGCAGGCGTACGGCGATGCGGTTCGAGTTGTGGAGCACCGTCGTGTCGTCCACGCGTAGCCCGGCCGCCGACGCGACGGCGAAGGCCGCCTCCACAGCGCGCGAAGTGTCTGTTGGGTTCATTGCGCTTCTCCCGCTCGCAGACTCTACCGCCGGCTCAGCGGATGCGCGTGTCGATGTACCAGCTGGCGACGGTGCTGAAGCGCGAGGCGGGGGTGAAGAGCAGGCCGGCGCTGAAGCCGTGGACGCGATCCGTCTGGACGTACACCGACGGCGGCGAGAAGAGCGGAAACGACGGCGCGTCGGCGATGAACAGGTTCTCGAACTGCGCGTAGAGGTCCTGGCGTCGCGCGGTGTCGGTCGTCTGCCGCGCGCGTTCGAGGATGTCATCGATGTCCGGGTCGGAGAAGCTCGCGAGGTTGCGGCCGGGCGCGACCGCCTGCGAGCTGTGCCAGAACGGGTACGGGTCGGGGTCCGCCCCGGGGCTCACGACGGCCAGCGCGGCCTGGAAGTTGCGCCCGAGCAGGCTGTCGCTGACGAACGACGCCGCATCGAGCGGCTGCACCTTCGCTTCGGCGCCGACGACGCGCCACTGGCGGGCCAGTTCCGTGGCCATCGCGACCATCGCCGGGTCGTTGCTCGTCGAGAGCGTGAACGACAGGACGTTGCCGTCCTTGACGCGCACGCCGTCGCTCGAACGGCGGCTCCAGCCGGCCACTTCGAGCGCGCTCGCCGCGGCACCGGGATCGAACGCGGCCGGCGCTGACTTCGTGCCGGCCCACGAGCCCTGGGGCACGCCGTCGATGGTCGGCCGGGCGCCCTTGATGCCGGCGGCATCGAGCAGGGCATCCACGTTGACCGCCTGCCGTAGCGCCCTGCGGACGGCCGCGTCGGAGAAGATCGGCAGCTGCGTGTCGAGGTACACGATGTCGTAGCTGGTGCCCGTCAGCTTGCGCGCGACGAGGCCGGCGTTCTGGCGGAGGATGTCGATCTCGGTCTGCGACGCGTCATCGCCGAGGTAAGCGCCATCGACGCTGCCCGAACGCAGCCCGGAAAGCAGCGACGCGCGGTCGGGGAAGACGCGGAACTCGAAGGTGCTGATCTTCGGCGGACCGAGGTAGTACGTCGGGTTGCTGGTCAGCGTGACGCCGCCCGACGAGCTGCCGTCGAACGCGTACGGGCCCGTGCCGACCGGGTGGCTGTTGAACGGCGCGTTGTAGAGCTGGTTGGCATCGAGGCCGTCGAGCAGGTGACGCGGCAGGATGCCGACGGTGAGGTACGACAGGAAGGGCGCATACGCCTGGTCGAGCCTGAACTCGACCGTCAGCGGGTCGCGCGCCGTCACCACGACGCCCTGCATCAGCGCGGCGAGGGCGGCGTCGCCCTTGAACGCCGGGTCGGCGATGGCGTGGAAGGTGAACACGACGTCATCGGCCGTGAACGGCTCGCCATCCTGCCACTCGACGCCCTGGCGCAGATGGAAGACGTAGCTCTGGCCATTGCCGGTGATCTCCCATCGGGACGCCAGCTCGGGCTGCGGCGTGCCGTCCGGGCCGAGCCGGACGAGGCCGCTGAAGATCAGCGACGCGAGGTCGGCATCGGTCTGGTTCGCGGAAGCGAACAGCGGGTTGATGCGGTCCGGCGCCTGCGTCACGCCTTCGACGTAGTGGCCGCCGCTCGCGGGGACGGCTTCGCCCGGACGGTCAGCGAGGATGAAGTACGAAACGATGGCGACGACGGCGGCGCCGAGGACAAGCGCGATGAAGAAGGGCCAGCGCGTCCGGCTTGAAGCTGTCACTCAGAACTGAGCGAGATCAGGCCCCGATCGTCGCCCGCACGCCCCACGCGGAGATGGCGAGGAAGACGATGGCGAGGACGATCGTGAGCTGGAAGAGCGTCTTCTCGACGCCTCGGCGGGTGCGGAACGACGAGGTCGTGCCGCCGCCGAGCGCGGTGCCGATGCCGGAGCCCTTGGCCTGCAGGAGGACGAGCACCGTCAGCGCGATTGAAACGAGAATCTGGGCGACGTTAATGTAGTCGACGAAGCTCACGGCACCACCCTCTGCTGAAGTCGAGCCAGTATACCCGATCTCGCCGCACTCGCCGCCAGCCGGCGTTTCACATGGCCCGCAGCAGGCGGATGCGCTCCTCGATCGGCGGGTGCGTGTCGAAGAGGCGGTTCAGCCAGGAGTCGTGTTCCATCAGCGGGTTGGTGATCCAGAGGTGGGCGGTGGCCTTGTTCGCCTCCTCAAGCGGCTCCGTGTCCGACGAGATCTTCTCCAGCGCCCGGGCGAGCGCGTCCGGGTTGCGGCAGAGCAGGGCGCCGGACGCGTCGGCCAGGTACTCGCGCTGCCGCGAGATGGCGAGTTGGATGAGGCGCGCGGCGATCGGCGCCAGGATGGCGAGGAGAAGCGCCACGGCGAAGAGGATCGCGTACCCGCCGCCGCCCCGGTTGCGGTTGTTCTGGCGGGCGCCCGCGCCCCACCACGTCCAGCGGAGGAAGAAGTCGGCCAGCAGCGCCACGAGGCCGACGAGGACGACCGTGAGCGCCATCACGCGGATGTCGTAGTTCCCGACGTGCGACATCTCGTGGGCGATGACGCCCTCGAGCTCGCTCTTGTCGAGCTTGTTGAGCAGGCCGCGCGTGGCGGTGACGGAGGCGTGGTTCGGGTCGCGTCCGGTCGCAAAGGCGTTGGGCGCGGAGTCCTCGACGACGTAGACCTTCGGCATAGGCAGGCCGGAGCCGATCGCGAGGTTCTCGACGACATCGTAGAGGTCGGGCTCTTCCGTCTTCGCCACCTCGTGCGCCTGGCTGACGGCGAGCGCGAGGCTCGGGCTCGCGTAGTAGCTGAAGAGCGCGTAGGCGATCAGGGCGCCGAAGATGATCGCGAGGCCCCAAACCGGCATCCCGAGCGCGAGGCCGACGACGGTCGCGAAGCCACCGAGCAGGACGACGAAGATGAGCATCAGCAGCCACGTCTCGCGCTTGTTGTGCGCGATCCGGTCGTAGACGAGGACGGGCTGCTGCGTATCGCCGGGCGGCGTCGGGGCCGGGTCGGCCATCGTCAGGCGCCGGCCGCGGGAGGCTGGCCGGACGACGGCGGCGGCGTCCCGGTCGATGACGGCGGCGGCGTGCCGGCGGCCGCGGAAGGCGGCGTCGAGAAGTCGACATGCACGTCCTGCCGCGCCTCGTCCTCGGCCTCGAAGAACTCGGACGGGTGGAACCCGAACATGTTGGCGATGAACGCGCTCGGGACCTGCTGCGTCTTCGTGTTATACGAGAGCACGTTCGTGTTGTAGAACTGCCGGGCGTACGCGATCTTCTCCTCGATGCTGGACAGCTCGCCCTGCAGCTGCAGGAAGTTCTCGTTGGCCTTCAGGTTCGGGTAGTTCTCGGCGACGGCGAACAGCGAGCGCAGGGTCTGCGTCAGCATGTTATTCGCCTCGGCGGCCTCCGCCGGGCCGCTGGCCTGCTGCAGGCGGGCGCGGGCGTTCGTGACGCTGTCGAGCGTGCCGCGCTCGTGGGCGGCGTAGCCCTTCACGGTCTCGACGAGGTTCGGGATCAGCGACGCGCGTCGCTTGAGTTGGACGTCGATGCCGGACCAGGCCTCCTGTACGCGCAGCCGCCCCTGCACCAGGCTGTTGTAGAGCCCGAAGATGAAGAGCACCGCCACGATGAGCAGGACGACGATGATGCCGATGATGATCCAGACGGCAATCATCCGTACCCCCTTTCTCCGCCGGCGGACGCCGGCAACGAATAGATCATATCAAGCGAGTTCGTGGCCCATAGTTCACAGTTGACACGTCGCAGTTCCGCTGCCGTGTCGCCGGAACGCGGCGGCCGGCGGCCGTCGGCGGGTGGCGGGCGGTGCCGCAGCGTGTATGCTGCGCGGCGGATGGGCCGCGGGAGGCGGCCCCGGGCGCCGCCGGTGCGGCGGGGAGGTGCTGGATGCGGCGCGCGTGGTGGCTGGTAGGTGCGGCGGCGCTGATATTGCTCGCCGGGGCATGCTCAGGGGGCAACGGGGATAAGAAGACACCCACAGCACTGACGGGGACGACGCCGACCGCGGCGGCGACATCGGCCACCGGCGCGACAGCGACCGCCGGGCTCGCATCGCCCACGGTGGCCGGCGGCGAATCGACACCGATGCCGGCGGAGACAACGGCCGGGCTGCGGGCGTGCGGGCCTTCGGACGTGACGGCGCGCGCGAGCGAGCAGAGCGGGGAGGGTTCGATCAGCGGGGCGGTCACGATCACGAACACGTCATCGGCCGCATGCGGGATCGCGGGCGAGACCGTCACGCTGCGGGATTCGACGGGCGCGCAACTGGCATCCGGTAGCGGTGGCAGCTCCGTCCAGCTCGCCGCCGGGCAGGCCGCCTCGATCACGTTCATCTGGACCAACTGGTGCGGCGATGCGCCCTCGGGCCCGCTGTCCGTCGCGGTCGACACCGGGGGCGACCCGGTTGTGACCAACATCGCCGGGACATCGGCTGGTGCCGTGCCGGTGCCACGCTGCGACGCGCAGGCGGAGCCATCGAAGCTCTCGATCACCGATGTGCGCGTGCAGACGACGCGCTGAGGCGCGCGGATAAGAACTTCCTTATCGGTTTCGTTACAGACTCGGGTGTTTCCCGCTGGCGCGGCATGGCGCGCGTTCCTAGGATCAGACCGCGTATGCACACATCACCTGTCGGACGCCGTCTGGTCTTCATCGCGCTGACGTCCATCGCGCTCGCCGCCGCCGTATCGTGCTCTTCGAGCGGGCGGTCGAGCGTCACGCCCGGCGCCTCCGGCTCGCCAGCCGCGAAGGCATCGAGCACGACTGCCCCGAAGGCCGCCGGCACGCCGGCTGTGGTGCCGGTGCTGCAGCCGCAGGGCGGGATGACGGTCGTGCAGATCGCGCAGAAGCTGGCGCCCTCGATCGTGCGCGTGCAGACCGAAGGGGCGACGCTCGACATCTTCGGCCGCTCGACGCCGGCGGGCGGCGTGGGCACGGGCGTGATCTACGACGCACAGGGGCACATCGTCACGAACAACCACGTCGTGATGGTCGGCAACCGCGTGGCCGACCGGATCACCGTCACGCTCTCGGACCAGCGGACGGTCTCCGCGAAGGTGGTCGGGCGCGACGCGCCGACCGACCTGGCGGTCCTGCAGATCAACGCAGCGGATCTGACGCCGGCGACGTTCGGCGACTCGAACGGTCTCCAGGTGGGGCAGGACGTCGTAGCGATCGGCTTCGCGCTCGACCTGCAGGGCGCGCCGACGGTGACGCGTGGCGTGGTGAGCGCGAAGGGCCGGACGATCGACGAGCAGGATTACACCATCAACGACGCGATCCAGACGGATGCCGGGATCAACCCGGGGAACTCCGGTGGTCCGCTGGTAGACGCGGACGGCGACGTCGTCGGCATCAACACGGCGATCGTGCAGGGTGCGCAGAGCATCGGCTTCTCGATCTCGACAGCGCTCGTGAAGCCGACGGTGCAGGCCCTGATCCAGAACGGCGAGATCGCCCGTGCGTACATCGGGCTGGGGACCGTCGAGGTGACGGACAGCATCGCGCAGAACTTCGACCTGCCGGTGGACAGCGGCATTGCGATCACGCAGCTGGCGACGGGCGGCCCGGCGGACCAGGCCGGCCTGCAGGCGTACGACGTCATCGTGGCGATCGACGGCCAGAAGATCACGAACAACGGCCAGCTGCTGGCGGTGCTGGCGCAGCACAAGCCCGGCGACTCCGTGTCGGTCGACTACTACCGCGGGAACGTGCAGAAGATGGCGAACGTGACGCTGACCGCCCGGCCGGCCGGCGGTTAGCACGCTGCGCGCGGGTCGGAGCTCGTAGGTCGCAGGTGTCGAGCTTCGCGCGCGTGTGGCGTCCCTCGCGTCGATGTCATCCAAGACGACAGCACCGCGTCCGGGTTCCACGGCTTTGCTATGACCGTCCAGGACGACCACCGTCGGCTCGACTGAGGGCCGTACGCTTCGCGGCTCCCGCGATTGGCGTATTCTGACGACGCGCGTGTTGCGCCTGCCCGCGTGCACCCGTCGCGCGGACCTTCCCTTCGCCGGAGGAGGTGCCATGACCGGACAGACAAGGCCCGCGATCTCCGCTCAGCAGATGATGCAGCGGATCACCGCCTACCGCATCTCTCAGGCGATTCACGTCGTCGCCACGCTGGGCATCGCCGACCTGCTCGCAGACGCGCCGCGCACCTCCGAAGACCTGGCGGCGGCCACGCACACGCATGCGCCATCGCTCTATCGGCTCCTGCGCGCGCTGGCATCGGAGGCGATCTTCGAAGAGCTTCCCGGTCGCGTCTTCGCGAACAACGGTGCGTCGGAGATGCTGCGAGCTGATGCGTCGACCTCGGTCTACGGCTGGGCGATGCTGATCGGCCGGCCGTACTTCTGGCAGGGCTGGGGCAACCTGCTGTACAGCGTCCAGACGGGAGAGAGCGGCGTCCGCAAGCTCACCGGCATGGACAACTGGCGCTACCGCGAGCAGCACCCCGAAGAGAGTGCGATCTTCGACCGCGCGATGACCGACGCGGCGCGCGGGCTGTCGGCGGCCATCGTCGAGTCGTACAACTTCGGGCAGTTCAGGCGCATCGCGGACATCGGCGGCGGCCAGGGCGCGCAGCTCGCGGCCATCCTCGCGCGTTACCCGGGCACGACCGGCGTGCTCTTCGATCAACCGCACGTCGTCGCGGGCAGCGTCGAGCTGTTTCGAGACGCGGGGCTCGCGGATCGCTGCGAGGCCATCGGCGGCAGTTTCTTTGAGACGCCGCCGCAGGCCGATGCCTACGTGCTCAAGCACATCCTGCATGACTGGAGCGATGAGGATTGCGTGCGCATCCTGCGCGCGGTCCGTGGCGCCTCGCCCCCGGGCGCCAAACTGTTGGTCATCGAGCGCGTCGTCGGCCCGGCGAACGAGGACGCGGAGTCGAAGCTGTCCGATCTCAACATGCTCGTCAGCCCCGGTGGCCAGGAGCGCACGCGCGAGGAGTTCGCCGCATTGTTTGCCGCCGGTGGTTGGCGGCACGCTGACGTGCACGACGCCGGCTCGCGTTGCATCATCGAAGGCGAGCCGGCGTAATCCCCGAGGCGTCTGCGCGCATGGATGGATCGACGGTGCGATGCGTTGAGTCGGCGGCGTCCGCCAACAACCGGGCGGATCCGGAGGTGCCACGCCAACCCGCTCGCGCGCGTTCTTCGCTCATCTGCAAGTCTGCGCAAGGCATCGCTCCGCTCTGGTTACGGCGATGCGACACCGGCGGGCCTAGACTGATCACCTGAAGGAGGAGCGATCATGGCGGAGATGCACAAGCCTTCCGGGCGGGAGACGCCCGACCAGACATACCCGACGGAGAGCGGGACGCCACACCCGGAGCCGCCGCCGACCGAGTCGCCGGAATCGAAGCGCGCGAACACGCCGGAGACATTCGAGGCGAATGCGTACGAACTGGAGGGACGCGTGGAGGACAACCCGGACCTGGCGCACATGACGGGCGGGCGCGAGACGGGCCTGCCGGAGACCGATGCTGAGACGAGCGCGCCGCCGCTGGGGTTGGCCTCGAGTCCTGAGCGCGACGATCCCGCGCCGGGCGGCGACGACGCGTCGGTGCGGGACGAGCGGATCGATCCTGCGCGACGCGAGGACGATGCATCAGTCCGGAACGAGAAGGAGATCGTCGCGCAGTCGCAGGACGAGTTCCCCGACCAGAGCATGGGCCGCCACTGGCAGTGGACGACGGAAGACGAAGAGCGCATGCCCGGCGACCTGACCTACGGCGCGGTGCCGTTCGCCGCGCTTGCGGTCGTTGGGGCGATGATCGCCGTGTTGCTCGGGATCGCGTTTCTGTGGAGGCGGCGGTAGCGGCCACCGCAACGTCAGACACCAGCCGAAGACGGCGTACCGCGGCGAGAGGCACATAGTCCCTACCGCCTCATCGCGGCACGGTGATCAGCGGCGCGGCCTCCAACATCGGACATCCAGTGTCCCGTCGCTCGCACACCGCCAACCGTCTGTGACGGCTGATGTGTGATGTGCGACGAACGCCGGGCACGAAGAAGGCCCGCGCATCGCGCGAGCCTTCGTTTGCGTGAACGCTGCGCCGGTGGTCAGGCAGAGACGTCCTTGACGTCTTCGGTGGTCTCGGCGACGTCTTCGTCGGCGCTCTGGCCCGAGCGCGTGAGCAGCAGCGGGCGCTTGCGGTTGCGGATGGTATCGCCGCTGACGACGCACTTCTTGATGTCCGTGCGCGACGGGATGTCGTACATCACTTCCATCAGCGTGTCCTCGAGGACGGTGCGCAGGCCGCGGGCGCCCGTCTTGTGGCGGATCGCCTCTTCCGCGCAGGCCTTGAGGCCGTCCTCGGTGAACACCAGCTCGACGTTGTCGAGGTTGAAGAAGCGCTGAAACTGCTTCGCGAGCGCGTTGCGCGGCTCGGTGAGGATGCGCACGAGCGCCTCGACATCGAGCGCCTCCAGGCTCACGACCATCGGCAGGCGGCCGACGAACTCCGGGATGAGGCCGTACTGCAGCAGGTCGTCGTGCGTGACGTGCTTCATCAGCTCGTCGGTGCGCTTCTGCGCGTCCATCAGCCGGTGCTCGGCGCCGAAGCCGAGCGAGCGGCGGTCGCGGCCCAGGCGCTTCTCCGTGACCTTGTCGAGACCCTCGAAGGCGCCGCCGCAGACGAACAGGATGTTCGCGGTGTTGATCTGGATGAAGTCCTGGTGTGGGTGCTTGCGGCCACCCTGCGGCGGCACGTTCGCGGTCGTGCCCTCGATGATCTTCAGCAGCGCCTGCTGCACGCCTTCGCCGGAGACGTCGCGCGTGATCGACGGGTTGTCGGACTTGCGCGCGATCTTGTCGATCTCGTCGATGTAGACGATGCCGCGCTCGGCGCGCTGGACATCGAAGTCGGCGGCCTGGATCAGGTGCAGGAGGATGTTCTCGACGTCCTCGCCGACGTACCCGGCCTCGGTGAGGGCGGTGGCATCGGCGATAGTGAACGGCACGTCGAGGATCTTCGCGAGGGTGCGTGCGAGCAGCGTCTTGCCCGAGCCGGTCGGCCCGAGCAGCAGGATGTTGCTCTTCTCGAGCTCGACGTCCGGGTTGTTCGCGGGCGCCGTGTTGATGCGCTTGTAGTGGTTGTAGACGGCGACGGAGAGGACCTTCTTCGCCTGCTCCTGGCCGACGACGTACTCGCTCAGGTGGTCGAAGAGCTGCTTCGGCGGCGGCGTGCGCTGCCCGGCGACCTTCGTCTTCGCCGGCCCCGCGGCCTCTTCGTCGATGATCTCGCGGCACAGCTCGACGCATTCGTCGCAGATGTACACCGCCCCCGGGCCGGCGATCAGGCGCTTCACCTGGTCCTGGTTTTTTCCGCAGAAGGAGCAGTGGTACTGGACGCGAGTCGTGCGACTGTTAGCCATGCGTAATCAGATTCCCCAGGCGGGGGCTGGCACCCTCCGCGTTACGTTCGTCTGCCGATTGTACGCCCTTCGGCAAGCCTTGTCAGCTTGACGATTGGCACGGATCGCCGCAATTCCAGAGCTTCTCACAGGCTTGTCGGGAATCCGCGACCGCTTCTGAAGTCCTAAACGGCGCCGTCCGGTGGATATAACCGCTGGAGGCGGTTCACCCCTCGCGGCGGCTCAGGATCTCGTCCACCATGCCGTACTCCTTCGCCTGCTCGGGATTCATGTAGAAGTCCCGGTCGAAGTCCTTCCGGATGCGCTCATCCGACTGGCCGGTGTGCTTGACGAGGATGCCCCGAATGATGTCGTTCTCGCGCAGGATCTCGCGCGCCTGGATCTCGATGTCGGCCGCCTGACCACGGGCGCCGCCGAGCGCCTGGTGCATGTGGATGGTCGAGTTGGGCATGCAGTAGCGCTTGCCCGGCGCGCCGGAGCAGAGCAGCACGGTGCCCATGCTCGCGGTCATGCCGACGGCGTAGGTCGCAACGTCTGCGTGCGCGAGCTGCATCGTGTCGTAGATCGCGAGGCCGGCAGTGATCTGGCCACCCGGCGAGTGGATGTACAGGTTGATGTCCTTCTCGGGGTCTTCGCGGTCCAGGTAGAGGAGCTGCGCAATGATCAGGTTCGCGATCTGGTCGTCGATCGGCGTGCCGAGGAAGACGATGCGCTCGCGGAGGAGCAACGAGTAGATGTCGAATGCGCGTTCGCCGCGCGCGCTGGTCTCGATGACTGACGGGATGATCACGTTGTCTGCCTTTCGTCGAATCTGCCCGGGAAACCGCCCGTCCGGTTCAACTCGTCTCTTCGGTCGTCTCGGCCGCCGGCGCGGCATCCTGCGTCGTTGCTTCGGGGGCCGGTTCGGCCTTCGCCTTCGCGCGGCTGCGCGGCTTCTTCGCCGTCGCCGGCTTCGCTACCTCGTCTGCCGGTTTCGCTTCCTCCGCCGGTTTCGGTTCTTCAGGCGCCGCGCCCCCGTCCTGCGTCGCGATCGCGACCAGCCGATCGAGCGTCTTCCGCGTGAGCAGGTTGCGGCGGATCGTGTCGCGGCCCTCCTGCCGGTCGAACAGCTGGCGGAACTGCGCGGCCTGCGCGCCTGCCGACGCGCTCAGGCGGTCCAGCTCCGCCTCGATGTCCTCGTCCGTTACCTCGATCTTCTCGACATCGGAGACCTCGGTCAGTATCAGTGAACGCCGTAATCGCGTGTCGGCGACGGGGCGGAAGTCGGCCCGCACCTCCTCCTCGGTCTTGCCGAGGGCGGCCAGGTACTGCTCGAGCCCGCGCCCTTCCTCGATGTGTCCCGCCTGCTCGTGGAGCATGCGGTCGATCTCGGCGTCGAGCATGACCGGCGGGTAGTCGACGGTCGCGGTCTCCGCGAGTTTGGTCATGATCTCGTCGTGGTAGCGGTTGGCGCGCTGCTCCTCCTCCGCGCCGCGGATGTCATCGCGGATGCGGTCGCGGAGCGCCTCGACGGTTTCGTAGCCGTCGCCGACCTGCTTCGTGAACTCCTCGTCCAGCTCGGGGAGGACCTCTTCTTTGATCTCCTTCACGGGCACGCTGAAATGCGCGGTCTTGCCCTTGAACTTCTCGCTGGTGACGTCCTCCGGCACGGGAAGGTCGAACTCGACAGTGTCGCCCTTCTTGTGGCCGAGCATCGCCTCCTCGAAGCCGGGGAAGAGGATGTCGCGTTCCTCGATGAGCTGGACCTGGATGTCCTGCTGGTCCGCCAGCTCCTCTTCCTCGACGTGGCCTTTGACATCGATCGTGAGCACGTCGTTCCAGGCGATCTCGCGCTCGACGGGCTCGAGCGTGGCCGCGCGATGACGCAGCGTCTCGATCGTGGCGTCCACGCGCTCGTCATCGACGCTAATCTCTTCGGTCGGGATGCGGACGGCCTGGTAGTCGCCGAGGTCGACGGTCGGCCGCACGGGGATGGTCGCCTTCACGACGAGCGGCTCGGTGGTCTCGACGACGAGCCGCGGCCGCGCGATCGGGTCGATGCTCTCGTCCGCCTCGACGGCTTCGCGGTACAGGACGGGTACGAGGTCATCGAGCGCCTCGTCGAGGATGCGCTCCTCACCGAGGTAGCGGCGGAGCATCGGCTCCGGGGCTTTGCCGGGGCGGAACCCGGGCACCTTGGCGCGCGGCGCCAGCTTGCGCAGGGCCTTGCCGCGCGCGGCTTCGAGCCGCTCAGGCTCGACCTCGATGGTCATGACGACCTGGGACTCAGGGATCTTCTCTGTCGAAACCTTCAAGTGCTGTCGCCTCTTGCGGACCGGCGTGCGTCAAAACAGGGGCGGCCGCCAGGGGCGACCGCGATCGAGCATGCACGCGTGGGTGTCCTTCGTACGAAAAGTATAACAAGCGCGCCGCCGCGGGCACGTGAGGCCGGCGTCAGCGGGCTCCCGGCGTGAAGACGTCGTTCAGGGCATCGCCGAGCAGGTTGAAGGCGAAGATCAGCGAGGCGATGATTGCGCCTGGCACGAGCAGCAGCTGCGGATGGTGCTGGAGCGCGATCCGGCTCGCGCCCTCATCGATCAGGAAGCCGTAGCTGGCGTGCGGCGGCTGCACGCCGACGCCGAGCCAGGTGAGAATCACCTCGGATCCCGCGATGGCCCCGAGCGATGCCGAGGCGCTGACGATGATCAGCGGCATGACGTTCGGCAGCAGGTGCCGGCGGAGGATGCGCGAGGTCGAGGCGCCGCTCGCCCGGGCGGCGAGCACGTACTCCGAATCGCGCAGAGTGAGCACCTGCGCGCGGATCAGCCGCATGCCGCCCACCCAGCCGAAGAGCGACAGCGCGCCGAAGATTAGGAAGTAGTCCGCGAAGCCCGACGACACGAGGCCGTGCCAGTGGATGCCGTTCTCGACGTGCCCCATGAAGTCGTCGAAACGCGGGCGCAGCGTCGCGGTGATCAGGATCAGCATCGGCAGCGCGGGGAGCGAGGCGAGGACCTCGCCGCCACGGTTGATCAGCGCATCGATAAAGCCGCCGCGATAGCCGGCCAGCAGGCCGAGCGTCACCGGCAGCAGGATGAACCCCGTCGCCAGCGTCGCGAGCGTCACGACCACGGTCGTGCGGGCGGCGTAGATGTTGCGGCTGAGGATGTCCCGGCCGAGGCGGTCGGTGCCGAACAGGTGGTGCGCAGACGGCCCGTGGAACGAGAGGTCGAGGTTCTGCGCGTTGTACCCGTACGGCGCGATCCACGGCGCGAAGGCGCCGATGAAGTAGAACACCGCGATGACGGCCATGCACGCCACGGCGATCTTCTTGCGCAGCAGGCGGCGCAGCGCGCGCCGGGTCAGGCTCTCGCCGCGCGCCTCGCGTGGCGGCTCGGATTCGATCGTCCCGGCGTACCCGACCTCGACGGTCACGATCCCGGCCCTCCCCCGAGCCGGATCCGCGGGTCCATCATCACGAGGACGATGTCGACGACGAGGTTGGCGATGACGAACGCGAAGGTGAAGAGCAGGACGAGCGCCAGGATCACGTTGTAGTCGCGGCTCGTCACCGACTCGAAGGTGAAGGCGCCGATGCCCGGGATGCCAAGCAGCGTCTCCGTGATGATCGCGCCCTCGATCAGCCCGACGAGCGACAGCCCGATGACCGTCGTCATCACCGGCGCGACGGCGTTGCGCGCGACGTGGCGCAGGATCACCGTCGTCTCGTCGAGCCCCTTCGCGCGCGCCGTCCGCACGAAGTCCTCATGGAGGGCGCCGAGCGTCATCGCCCGGGCGAGGCGCGCGACGCCGGCCATGCCCGGCAGCGACAGCGCCAGCGTGGGGATGATCATCGAGCTCGAGAAGATGCCGTCGAAGCCGCCGGGTGGCACCAGGTGCAGCTTCACGTTGAGTAGCATCACGAGCACGGGCACGGCGACGAGCACGGGGATCGACTGGAACACCAGGAACGTGCCGATGAGCAACGGGTCGAGCGCGCTGCCCTGCTTCACCGCCGCGATGATGCCTATCGGGATGCCGATGAGGAACGTAAGGAAGAAGGCGTACACGCCGAGGCGCGCGGACACCCAGATCTTGGGGCCGATGATCTCCGGAATGGTGTGGTCGCGGTAGCGGAAGCTGACGCCGAGGTCGCCGTGCAGCGCTGCGTCCTTGAGCCAGATCCCGTACTGCTCGACGATCGGCTTATCGAGCCCGTACTTGTGCCTGACGCGCGCGAACGCCTCCGGGTCGCGGTAGCCGGCCTGCTGCGAGTAGATGCTGATCGGGTCGCCGGGGCCCCAGCGCGTGATGTAGAAGGTCGCGAACGAGACGACGAACAGGATGACGGGCAGGAGCAGCAGCCTGCGCAGGACGTAGCCGGCGACACCCTCCATCGGCGGGACTCCGGGTTACTTGTTGATGGTCACGTTGCGGTAGCGCTCGATGACCATCGGCGGCAGCGTGTAGCCCTGCACGTACGGCTTGACCAGCGCGTAGTCCTTGATGAAGAACATCGGGAGCCAGGGCGCGTCGTTGAGCACCATCTTCTCCACGTCCTGGTAGATCTGCGTGCGCTTCGCTCCATCCGTCTCGGTGCGCGCCTGCTCCAGCTTCGCATCGACCTGCGGGTTCGAGTAGTGGGTGCTGTTCTGCTTGCTCTGGCTGTCGAACAACACGTCGAGGATGTCCTCCGGATCGGGGTAGTCCATGATCCAGCCGAGGTGGAACATCTGGTACTTGCCGTTGTCGATGTCCTGGAAGAACGTGCCGGACTCCGCCTGCGTCACCTGGACGTCGATGCCGAGGTTGTCCTTCCACGCCTGCACGATCGCCTGCGTGGTATCCGCGACCTGCGCGCCGGCGCCGCTCTCGCCGAGCGTGATCTTCGGCATGTTGTTCGCGTACTTCGACTGGCTGAGCAGCTGCTTCGCCTTCGCCGGGTCGTACGGCAACGTCTTGTCGTCGCTGGTGTAGCCGGGGATGCCCGGCGGCAGGATGCCCGTCGCGGCCGGGATCTCGCCCTTCAGGATCACCGACGCGATCTTCTTGCGGTCGACCGCCATCGCGAAGGCCTGCCGCACCTTCGGGTCGTCGAACGGCGGCGCGCTGGTGTTGAAGCCGATGTAGTCGACCGAGGCGTCGTCGGCGGTGCGGTACTCCTTGTTCAGCGGGTTCGACTGATCCTGCACCGACTGCAGGTCGTCGAGACCGATGCCGGAGACGTCGACGTTCCCGTCCTTGTAGTCCTGCAGCGAAGAGCCGCCGGAGAGCTGGAAGGTGACCGTCTTGAGCGTGGGCGCGCCGAGGTAGAAGTTGTCGTTGGCTTTCAGGACGAGCGTGTCGCCGATCGCCCACTTGTCGAGCTTGTACGGCCCGGTGCCGTTGGGCTTCAGCGTCCAGCGGTTCGGATTGGCGGTGATCTGCTTCTGGTCGACGACGAAGGCGTTCGGGTAGGTCATCTTGTACAGGAAGTAGGACTTCGGCGCGTCGATCGTCACCGCCAGTGTGTGGTCATCAACGACCTTCACGCCGCTGATCGCTTTCGCGTTGCCGTTCGCGACGTCCTTCGCCCCGACGATGTCACCGAGGAAGTTGGCGGCGGTCACGGAGCCCGTATCGGGGTTGAGGGCGCGCTCCCACGAGTACTTCACGTCGTCGGCGACGACCGGGCGGCCGTCCTGGAAGGCGGCCTTCGGGTTGAGGTGGAACGTGTACGTCTTGCCGTCCGGGCTGACGTCCCAGCTCGAGGCGATGTCGGGCTGGACCTTCAGGCTGCTGTCGAGGCGGACGAGGCCCGAGAAAATCTCGACGATGTACTCGGCCGATGTCGCGTCCTGGGCGACGGCAGGATCGAGGACGATGGGATCGAGGGCCCGGACGCGAAGCTGTGAGTTGCCGGAGGACGCACTACCGCTGCTCGTCGAAGTGGCGCCCGGGGTCGTATTGGCCGAGGCCGTCGGGCCGGAATCGCTGCCGCCGTTGGCGAGGACGAGCACGACACCGGCTACGGCGAGAATGATGACCGCCGCGACCGCGCCGGCGGTCAGGAGCATCTTGTTGTTCATGTGCCCGTCCGAATCCTCCCGGCACCCCCGCTCAAACGACTCACGATGATAGCAGGCAACGCGATCGGATACCGCGCGTTGTGGTCTGGAGGGGCTTCGTCCGTGGCGGCGATTGCGATGTTCACAGCCGCGCGCCGCGGCTACCCCCATCGGCGGGCTTCAGCGGCTTCGGTTGTGGTGGTGTCGGGCGGTTCTGATATGATTCGGCGGTTCACACCCAAACCAAATCACACTCCCCCAACGAACATTCCCGTATGAGTGAACAGTCCTCCCCGCTCTCCGACCCGGCGCCCGCAGGCCGAGCGGACACGGCCCGCCGCGCGCTGGCGCTCCCGCGGCCGTTCGGGCTGACCGCCGACTGGGCGCGCATCGCCTTCGCGGTGGCGCTCGTCGGGGTCGTGATCTTCGGGGGCTATCTGCGGTTCACGCATGTGAACTGGGACTCGAACGGGAACAATATCAGCGGCCACCTCCACCCGGACGAGCGCTTCCTGACCCAGATCAGCACCGATACGCACGCGCCGAGCAGCGTCTTCAACTACTTCGATACCCGGACATCGGGGCTAAACCCGTACAACATCACCCACCCGGACGGCAGCAAGCAGACGACCTTCGTCTACGGGACGCTGCCGCTGTTCATGAACAAGGTCGTCGCTTCGAACCTGCACACGCTGACGCTCGGCGCCGTCAGCAACTACGACGACTACGACGGCTACAACATCTCCGGGCGGTTCCTTTCGGCCGTGTTTGACATGGGGACGCTGCTTCTGGTCTTCCTGTTGGCGAAGGAGTTGATGAACCGCTACGCGGCGCTGCTGGCGGCGCTCCTCTACGCCTCGACCGCGTTCGCGATTCAGAACGCGCACTTCTTCGTCGTCGACCCCTTCGTCGCGTTCTTCGCGACGGCTACGATCTACTTCGCGGTCAGATCGGCGAGATACGGACATCGGCGAGACTTCGCGCTCGCCGGCATGAGCGCGGGCCTCGCGGCAGCATGCAAGATCACCGCTGTGTCGCTGCTGCCGGTGATCGTGCTGGCGATCGGCATCTACGACTGGCCGGCGGTGAAGCCGTATGTCGCGCCGTGGTGGTACGGGCCTTCGCGGCGGTACGGGGGGCAGCAGGACGGGCGCCGCCTCGACCGCGCGGCCGTGCACTTCATCGTCGGTTCGCTGATCGCGCTGATCGCGGCGTTCATCGCGTTCCGCATCGCGATGCCGTACGCGTTCGCGACGCCGGGGATCGGCCAGTGGTTCACGTGGCACCTGGGGAAGATGGGGCCGCTGCCGGTGCCGTACCCGGACATCATGAATCACCACTGGCTGGCCGATGAGGTCGACCAGCAGAACCTGCTGAGCGGCAACGGCGCATTTCCCCCGAACATCCAGTGGATCGGGCGGTCGAAGTGGGCATGGCCGCTGCAGCAGATGGTCGCGTGGGGCATGGGACCGGCGCTCGGCATCACCGCCTGGCTCGGCGTGCTGTTCGCCGCCGTGCTGGCGTTCACGAAGCGGCAGGGCGTCTGGCTGGTGCCGCTCGCGTGGGTGCTCGGCTACTTCGGCTTCATGGGCGCGCAGTTCTCGCTGTACATGCGGTACTTCCTGCCGCTGTACCCGACGCTCACCGTGCTGGCCGCGGTGCTCTTGTGGAGCACCTGGCGTTGGGCGTGGTCGCGCGACCCCTTCGCGCGCACCGGCCGCCTCCGCGCGCGGCTCTCGCCGGTGCGGCCGGCGCTGCCCTGGCTCGCGGGCGCGGGCGTCGGCGCCGTCACGCTCATGACCGTCTTCATGGGGATCGCCTTCTACCACATCTACACGTCGCCGGTGACGCGCGCTGAGGCGTCGCGCTGGATCTACCAGAACGTGCCCGAGGGCAGCGTCATCGGCCACGAGTCGTGGGACGACGCCGTGCCGTACGGCGTCTCGGGTGTGCAGCAGCGGACCTACGGTTCCGTCACGTTCAACAACTTCAACGTCGACGATCAGCAGCACGTCGATGAGCTGCTGTCCGACCTCGACCAGGTGGACTACATCGCGCTGGCCAGCGGCCGCGTGTCGCTCACGACCACGCGCGTACCCGCGGCCTGGCCTGTGACCTCGCGCTACTACGATCTGCTGGCCAACGATCCGGGCGCGCTGGGGTTCCAGAAGGTCGCTGAATTCACTTCATACCCATCCATCTTCGGGCTCACGCTGAACGACACCGGCGCCGAGGAGTCGTACTCCGTCTACGACCATCCGACGGTGATCATCTACAAGAAGACGAGCGCGTATGCGTCTGAGAAGGCGCGCGAGGCGCTGCACGCGGACGCTTTCGAGCCGGGGATCAGCGCCCTGCCGGGCGACCTCGCGCAGAACGCGATTCGGTTCACGCCGGCGGTGCTGGCGAAGCAGGAGGCCGGTGGCACCTGGTCGACCATCTTCCACCCCGGCAACGTGATCAACGACCACCCGCTGATCTTCTGGCTGCTGACGATCGAGATCGCGGCGATGACCCTCGTGCCGGTATCGATCGTCGTGCTGCGCGGGCTGCCGGACCGCGGCTACCTTTTGACAAAGCCGCTCGGCGTGCTGGGGCTCGCCTACCTCTCGTACGCCGTCGCGAGCCGCGGGCTGGTGGATTACACGCGCGGCGAGATCGCGGGCGTGCTCGGGTTCATGGCGCTCTTCGGCATCGTGACCGGCGTGCTCTGGCGGCGCGAGGTCGTCGCATGGGTGCGGGAACGCTGGCGGTTCGTGGTGTTCTGCGAGGCGCTGTTCCTGCTGCTGTTCGTCGGCGCCTACTGGATCCGGCTGCAGAACCCCGACCTGTGGCATCCCGCGCGCGGCGGCGAGAAGCCGATGGACCTCGCGTACCTCATCGGCGTCGTGCGCACGACGGACCTGACGCAGGGGCCGATCGACCCGTGGAACGCGGGCGGCTATCTCAACTACTACTACTTCGGGCAGTTCATCGCGGCGACGGTCACGAAGCTCACCGACATCGTGCCGGAAGTCGCCTACAACCTCATCGTCCCGATGTTCTTCGCGCTCGCAGGTGCGGCGACATTCTCGCTGGCCTACAACCTGTGCGAATCGACGCGGCGGCTGATGCGGCGGCGGCCGGGCGGCTTCCCGATCAGCGCCCGTGGGCCGATCATCGCGGGGCTCCTCGCCATCTTCCTCGTGCTGATCGCCGGCAACCTGCGCGCGGTTGGGATCCTCGAGCAGGACTTCTCGCGCATCAGCCCGTGGCATGCCGACGTGCCGCTGCTCGGCGGCATCGTCGCGTTCATCGGTGGCACGAAGGCGGTGGTGTTTGGCGACGCGTCGTTCCGGCAGCTCGTCTACGGCTATGACTGGTGGGGGCCGAGCCGCGCGCTGACTGTGGCAAACCCGAACGAGGTGACGCCGATCACGGAGTTCCCGTTCTGGACGTTCCTCTTCGCGGACCTGCACGCGCACCTGATGGCCATCCCGTTCTCGCTGACGGCGGCGGCGGTCGCGCTCGGCGCCGTGCTCAACTTCACGCGGATCAACACCGATACGCCGCGCGTGCGAGAGGTACAGAGCTGGGTATTGGTGGCCGTGCTGGGCCTGATCGTCGGCGCGCTGCGCTGGATCAACTCGTGGGACTACCCGCCGTTCATGCTGCTCGCCGCCGCCGGGCTGATCATCGGCGAGCGGGCGAAGGAGGGGCGCCTCAGCCTGCGCGTGCTCGTCGTCGGCGGGCTGAAATCGATCGTGATGGCGGCGCTATCGTTCGTGTTCTTCTCGACGTTCGCGAAGAACTACAACATGGCGTACAGCGGCTTCAGCCAGTCGGAGCAGACGACCGCGCTCTCGGACTACCTGAGCCACTTCGGCATCCTGCTCTTCCTCGTCGCGGCGCTCGTCATCTTCGGGCTGAACCGCTCCGTCACCCGCAACCGCACGGTGCGCACGCTCCTCTTCGGGCGCGGACGCCGTCGCCCGGTCGATGCGATCCCGGTGACGCTCGGGCTCATCGCGGCGGGCGCGATCATCATCTGGGCGGGGACGTTCGAGCGCTGGGGTGTGACGATGCTCGCCTTCGTCGGGCTGGCGGCGGTGCTCATCTGTGCCTGGCGCGAGATGCGCAGCCCCGCGCCCACAGCGCCGGCGATGCTCTTCGTCTACGGCATGGTGGCGCTTGGCCTCGGGCTGTCGGGCGGGGTGGAGCTGTTCACGCTCGATGGGGACATCGGCCGCATGAACACGGTGTTCAAGTTCTACGAGCACGTCTGGCTGATGTGGGGCGTCGTGGGCGCGTTCGCGCTCTGGTACCTGCTCGCCGTCGTACGGCCGCAGGAGGCGTTCCTGCGGCGGATGAGCATCGTGCAGGCCACGTTCGTGCGGGCGCCGCGCTACGCGTTCGGCGCATTCGCGGTGATCTTCCTCGTGCTGGCGCTGGCGTACCCGTACTTCGGGACGCGCGCGCGC
>DASUKS010000032.1:0-4144 GCA_036278595.1 Dehalococcoidia bacterium | reverse complement strand
GCTGACGCCGGTGGCGATCGCGTAACGGCCGTCCGGTGTCCAGCGCACGAACTCGCAGATGCCGGTGTCGTTCGTGTCGCCCGCGCCCTTCGGCACGCCGGCGATCACCGCACCTGATGCGACATCGAACAGCGAGCAGTCCTCGCCGGGCACGGCGCTTGCGACGGCGTACTTGCCGTCGGGTGAGAACGAGATGCAGCAGCCATGCAGCGACGGCGGCAGCGCGCTGCGCGTCCCGTCCATCGCCACCAGGTACTCCGACGCGTTGAGCTGCGTGTTTGGGCGTCCACGCACGTAAAGCGCGTCGTTCCCCGCCCACCACGCCTCGCCGTCGTCCCCGAGCGGCACGCTCAGCAGCAGCCCGTGCGCGGGCCAGCTGTACACCTCCGCCGTGCGGTCCGGCGCACACGGCGCTTGCGCCTCCGGCGTGAGCGACGTTGGCGGGCAGGCGGCCGCGGCTTCCACCAGCAGCTTCGTCCCGTCGGGCGACCATGATTCGCCGCGCGGAACGCCGCCCGGGGCGCGGCCGAACCCGTCGCCGGCCGGGAACGGCCATGCCAGGCAGTACGATGCGCCGCAGCTGCCCCCACGCGCGAACACGCCCGTCGTGGGCTTCGATGATGGCGCAGCATGCCCGTCCGCGCCGACCGCCCAGACGGCACCGGCGAATGCCCGACCGCCGGGCTGGAAGCTCGCGAGTGCGGTGCCCGCCGGCAACTGCTCGCGCGCGCCCGTGAACGCGTCCACCAGCTCGCCGGACGGCGTCGCGCTGAACTCGACGCGCGCGACGCGCCGCCCGTCGTGCACGGCCGACACGATGAACATCGTCGCGCTCTCGCCGGATGGCCGCGGCGGCTCCGGGCCGAGGTCGCGCACCAGCGTGCCGTCGACCCCCATCGCGACCCAGTGCGATGTGTTCGCATCGAGCGCGACGAGCGTCTTCCCGCCGTCGACCCAGTCGGCCCGGATCAGCGCCCGCCCCAGGTCCAGTTTCGTCGCTGTGCGCTGCTGCACGTCGAAGAGCGCGACCGTCCCCTGCGGGACGGCATGTGTCGCCGTTGGCGCCGGTGCGACGTCGTCCGAAGGCCGGGCGCTGGCGAGCGGCTGCACGCCGACCGTCGCGAGCGCTGCCGTGCGTGCGCTCGTGCCGCCGCCGGTGCACCCCGCCGTCACCAGCGCAAGCGCCGCGGCGAGCGCGAACAACGCGGCGCCACGCCTTCCGGCGCAGCGTCGGACGAACGTCGCTTGTGCGGCGAGCACGCGCATACGCGCGAGTGTACACCTGTTGCGCAGCGCGCCGCCGAAGCGGCAACCATCAATCTGCGGGCATCTGCGTCATCTGCGGATCAGTCCGGCGGCAGCGCCTGCGACAGCGGCACGTACGGCAGCTCCAGCGAGGACGCCAGCGCTTCGTACGTGATGTGTCCCTCGCTCACCAGGACGCCCTTCGCGAGCGCGGGGTCGCGCCGCAGCGCGCCGCGCGTACCCTCGTTCGCGAGCGCGAGCACGTACGGCAGCGTGGCCGCCGTCAGCGCCGCTGTGGATGTCTGCGGCACCGCGCCGGGCATGTTCGAGACGCAGTAGTGCACGACGCCCTCCTCGATGTACACCGGATCGTCGTGCGTGGTCGCGCGCGACGTCGCGCACGTGCCGCCCTGGTCGATCGAAACGTCGACGATCACCGCGCCGGGCCCCATGCCGCGCACCATCTCGCGCGTCACCAGCTTCGGCGCGGCCGCGCCCGGCACGAGCACGGCGCAGATCAGGATGTCGGCACCCCGCATTACGTTCGCGATGGCGAGCGGGCTCGACATCAGCGCCGTCGTGCGCCCCGGCCAGCGCTGCTGCACCATCCGCAGCTTCTCGAGCCGCGTGTCGAAGACCGTGACGCGCGCACCGAGGTTCACCGCCGTATCGATCGCGTTCTCGGCGACGACGCCCGCGCCGAGCACGACGACGTGCGCCGGCGACGCGCCCGGCACGCCGGAGATCAGTTTCCCGCGTCCGGGCCCCGGACGCCGCAGCCACTGCGAGCCGACCTCCGTCGCCATGCGGCCGGCGATCTGGCTCATCGGGATCAGCAGCGGCAGCGAGCCGTCCGGGAGCTGCACCGTCTCGTACGCGATCGCCGTGACCTTCGAAGCGATGAGCGCGCGTGTCAGCTCCGGCACAGCGGCGAGGTGCAGGTATGTGAACAGCGTCTGCCTGTCGCGCAGCAGCGCATACTCGTCCGGCAGTGGCTCCTTGACCTTCACCAGCAGGTCGCTCTCCGCCCAGACCGCCGCCGCGTCAAGCACCGTCGCACCCGCCGCGCGGTACGCGTCATCCCCGCAGCCGATGCCCTCGCCCGCGTTCGACTCGACGAGCACACGATGCCCCGCCGCGGCGAGCGCGTGCGCGCCTTCCGGCGTGATGCCGACGCGGAACTCCTCGTTCTTGATCTCCCGTACGGTGCCGACGTTCATGCTTCGATCCACAGATAGCCATGCCGCAGGAGCGGCACCTTGGGTGATGAACATCGTGCGCGTGCCCGCAAGACCTAACCCCTGGCCCCTTCCCTAAAGGGAAGGGGAGCTGCAATCGGCGGACGTTCTCGTGAATGCGCTCTCACGCCCCGAAGCCATTTACAAGGCAGATGACGCAGATGACCGCAGATGGTTGATGGTAGTCGTTCGGTGCGCCGAGCGGGAATCGGGACTCGGCCTACGTGTTGGTGCGGGTCTCGGAGGTCAGAGGCCGGAGCGGGTCGCAGGTCTCAGGTTACAGGTCGCAAGTCGCTCGACAACGCCATCTCCCGCTTCCCGCCTCTCGCGTCCGGCTTCCAACCCATCGGGCACCTGTGGTTAACGCCCGACGGTGTTGCGGAGGATGCCGATGGGGCCGACGTCGGCTTCGACGACGTCGCCGGGCGTGAGGAACTCCGGCGGGGTGCGGCCGACGCCGACGCCCGAAGGCGTCCCCGTCAGAAGGATGTCGCCGGGGTAGAGCGTCATCCCCGCCGACCATTCGGCGATCAGACGCGCCACCGGAAAGATCATGAAGCGCGTGTTCGACGCCTGCTTCTCGACGCCGTTCACCCGCAGCCGGAGGTCGAGCTGCTGCGGGTCGCCGATCTCGTCCGCCGTCACGACCGATGGCCCGAGCGGGCAGAACCCGTCGAGTCCCTTGCCCTTGTACCACTGCTGGTGCCGCCCCTGCAGGTCGCGCGCCGTGACGTCGTTCGCGACGGTGTACCCGAAGACGTGCTCCAGCGCGCGCGCCTCATCGATATCGCGCCCCTCGCGGCCGATGATCACCGCCAGCTCAACCTCCCAGTCGACCGACGTGCTGACGTGCGGGTGCCACGGGATCTCGTCTTCGGGGCCGATAACGGTGCTTGGCGGCTTCGTGAAGAACACCGGGAACTTCGGCAGGTCGGCGCCAACGACGGACTTCGATTCGGCGACGTGCTCGCTGTAGTTGAGCCCGATGCAAACGATGTTCCGTCGCGGCTGCGGGATCGGCGCGAGCAGCCGCACGTCCGCGATGGGCAGCGCGTGCGCCGCGGCATCGGCCGCGATCGGCGCATCGATCTCGCGCGCGACTGCGAGCGCACGCTCGCCCGCGGCGATGAACCCGAGCATGTCGTCCGGGACGTCGCCGAGGCCGAGCGCGCGCGCTGCGGCGGGCAGGCGCATTACGTACTCGCCGAGCACGAGGCCGAGGTGGGGCTCCGCGGGCCGCGCGCGTTCGGCGTACGTCGCGAGGCGCATCAGTACCAGGAAGCTTCGATGATGAGCCCGGCGTGACGGGCGAGCACGAACAGGATCGTCTCGTCGTCGTCGCCGAAGGGCTCGCGCCCGCGCGGATCCGTCACGTACAGGGCGCCGCGCACCTCGCCGTGGGAGAAGATGGGCACGCCGAGGAGCGCCTTCATGTCCGGGTGCTTCGGTGGGAAGCCGAACGACTTCGTGTGCTGCGTCACGTCCGCGAGGCGCACGGCGAGGCCGTCCTGCCGCATGGTGCCGAGCGGGCCGTGGCCCTGCGGTGGCACCTTGAGCGCCTTGAGCGCGGCATCGTCGAAGCCGCTGACGACGAAGCCCTCGACGTTGTCCTCGCTGTCGGTGACGGCGAGCGCGCCGTAGGTCGCGTGGGTCATCTCCCG
>DASUKS010000031.1:0-8635 GCA_036278595.1 Dehalococcoidia bacterium | reverse complement strand
AAGGTAGATGGCAGCAGCGACCGGGCGAGGCGATCAAGCTTCTGGCCGAGCAGATAGCACGCGCGCTCCATGACGAGTACTACACTGACCCGCAGGGCCGGCGCGTTCGAACGAAGCATGCAGCGCGTAGGCGCAGCATCGACGGAACTCAGCTCGACCTATGGGATGACATTCGCACGGGATCACGCGAACACTTTGAAATTGCGTTTCAGCAGCGTCGCCACCAGATGGTGGGTGACGCTCATCAGCTTAAGACGGATGTCGACAGCTTCAACGACAACCGCTGTCCCGATGTGCCCATCCAGCTCAATCTTGACCTGACCAACGATGTGGTGGAGCTCGAACTTACAAACTGTGGGCTTCCCGCGTAGTGCCCGCTGGACAGCGACCTGGTGTTGGCTTCCACTACCCCTCGCGCGCGAGCAGCGCGCGCGCCTGCGCCGACACGTCGGCGAGGGGCGCCACCCGGGCGTCCTTCTCCGTGCGGCGCTTGAGCTCCGCGCCGCCCGCTTCGAGGCTGCGGGGGCTGACGGTGACGCGCACGGGCATGCCGAGGAGGTCGGCGTCGTTGAACTTCACGCCGGCGGAGAGGTCGTCGCGGTCGTCGTAGAGCACGTCGAGCCCGGCGTCCTGGAGCTGCTGGTAGACCTGCTCCGCGCTCTCGCGGACGCCCGGCTTGTCGAAGCCGAGCGCCGTCAGGTGCACCTGGTACGGCGTGATCTCGGGCGGCCAGATGATGCCGCGCTCGTCATGGTTCGCCTCGATGGCGCCGGCGAACACGCGGCCCACGCCGATGCCGTAGCACCCCATGACGGCAGGCTTGAGGTCGCCCTTCTCGTCGGAGTACTGGGCCTGCAGGCGCTCGGTGTACACGGTGCCGAGCTTGAAGACGTGCCCCATCTCCATGCCGCGCTTCGTCTCGAGCGCCGTGCCGCAGCGGGGACACGCGCTGCCCGCGCGTGCCAGCGAGATGTCCGTGACGGTCTCGGCCGTCCAGTCGCGGCCGTAGTTGACGTTCCGCAGGTGCACGTCAGGCTTGTTCGCACCGGCGACGAGGTTGTGCGACGCGAGCACGGAGTCATCGGCGAGGACGCGCATGCCCTTCAGCCCGACGGGCGACGCCGAGCCGGCGACGAGTCCGTGTTTGCGCACGCCCTCTTCGTCGAGCGGCGCCAGGTCGATGGTCTTCAGCGTGTTGCGCAGCTTCGCCTCGTTCACCTCGAGGTCGCCGCGGATGGCGACGAACACCGGCTCGCCGTTCGCTTCGTAGAACACCGCCTTCAGCGTCTTGTAGTGCGGCACGCCGAGAAACTCGACAAGCTGGTCGATCGTCTTCTGGCCGGGCGTCGCGACCTCTTCGAGGGGGAGCAGGTCCTCGGCCTCGAGCTCGCGCTTCTTGTGGTCGGCCTTCTCCTCGTTCGCGGCGTAATCGTGGTTCTCGCACAGCAGGATCGTGTCCTCGCCGACCTCGGTGAGGTACATGAACTCCTCGCTGTCCTTGCCGCCGATGGCGCCCGAATCGGCGAGCACCGGCATCGTGGGTACGCCGCAGCGGCTGAAGATGCGCACGTAGGCATCGCGGGCGGCGCGGTAGTTGAGGTCGAGCGCGTCCCAGTCGGTGTCGAAGCTGTAGGCGTCCTTCATCGTGAACTCGCGGACGCGCATGAGGCCGCCGCGAGGGCGCGCTTCGTCACGGAACTTCGTCTGGATCTGGTAGACGAGCAGCGGCATGTCGCGATAGCTCTGCACCTGCCGCTTGAACAGATCGACGACGACCTCCTCGTGCGTCGGCCCGAGGACGAACTCGCGCTCACGCCGGTCCTCGAACTTCACCAGCACGTCGGCCATGGTCTCGGCGCGGCCGGACTGCTCCCACAGCTCGGCGGGCTGGATCGCGGGCATCATGATCTCCTGCCCGCCCGCGCGGTCCATCTCCTCACGGATGATCTGCTCGATCTTCCGCATCACACGCCAGCCGATGGGCAGGTAGCTGTAGACGCCGGCCGCGAGCTGCTGCGCCAGGCCGGCGCGCAGCATCAGCTGATGGTTCGGCGTATCAGCCTCCGCCGGCGCGTTGCGCAGGGTCTTCGAGAACAGGTGTGACATGCGCATGGGGGTAGGGTAGCGGACGCGTTGCGCGCGGACTACGGCGTGGGGCAAACGGCGGAGCGCCGCATGATAGCGCCAACGACGGACGATGGTGGACAGATCGCGTGCCGCGCGCCGCCCGCCGACCGGATCAGGACGGACTTCGCGGGAGGTATCGACGCAGTCCGCGTCTACCCGCCGCTTGCGGGTGACGCCGGGGAAGCGGGTCGTATCGGGATGTGGGCGCCGGGGACAAAGACCCATTGCGTCTCACGCAGGTCGTCTGGGCCGGTCAGATGGTTTGCTGGAAATGCAATGATCGCGGCGGGCGCAACGTCATATTCGGTTGCGATGTCGGTCAGTGTTTCGCCAAGCAGAATCTGACGCAGGATGCCATTGCCCGGCGGGATGATGAGCGACTCGCCCGACAGCAGCGCGTGACTCGCAAGGTTGCGGTTGTTCGCAAGGATGTACGCGGGTGCGATATCGAATTCGGCGGCAACCGATTCGACAGTATCACCCTCCTGAGCCTGGAAGATCTGGTAGAGCGGCGGAGACTCGCCATCGACCGGCGTTCGCGCCCCCACACGAATCGACGTCCCCATGGCCAACGCCGTTTCGGTCGCCTGGACAGATGCATCTCCGCCAGAGCCGGCATCGCGTGAGTTGTTTCGGAACAAGGCCCGGTCGACCGCGAACGTGCCTCCAACTGCGACGGCGAGCAGAAGCAGCGCGAGCCAAACCGGCAAGGGGCGTAGCATCAAGCGAACAGAATCACGCACCATCAAGGCTACTGTATGTGATCAACGAGGCGAGAGCGACGTTGCGATCGTTCACCGTAGACGCCGATGTCCCGTCTTAGTGCGAGCGCGCGGCCTCGATCGCCGCGAGGATCGCGTCGAGCTGCGACGGATCGGCGAGGTACTGCGTGACGCCCCCAAACTCCGCCTGCTGGAGCGCGCCGCCGATCGCGTCGTCGAGGTCGAAGCGGAAGGTCTTGGCGTCGAGCAACTGCTGCGCGACCTTCTTCGCGACGGCGTCCGGGTAGGCGTCGAGGCTCACCTGCGTGTTCAGCGACGTGAAGCCGCCGCGCTTCACCCAGATGCCCTGCGCATCCGCGCTCGCCAGGTAGTCGAGGAACGAGCAGACGGCGGGGCTCGTGTTGAACGCGTAGACGATGTTCGCCGAACCCGTGACCTGCCCGCCAGGCCACGGCATGAAGTCGAAGTCGGTGCCCGCCTTCGCCTGCGGGAAGGCGTCGCGGATGAAGCCCGACGCGAAGCCGCCCAGGTGCACCATCGCGGCCTGCGGCGGATCCTCGAACGGCAGGCGGCTGGAGTCTTCGAAGTTGAGCGCGTTGATCGCGGACGCCGATCCCTGCGATGTGTAGCCGTCGCCCAGCGCGATTCGCCCGAACTTCTCCCAGGCGTCCTCCATCTTCGGGTCGGTGAACGGCACCGAGCCGTCGACGACGCCGTCGTACGCCGCGACGCCCTCCTGGTTCAGCAGGATCTGCTGGATCGTGTCGCTGCCCGGGAAGCCCGAGCCGTCGCCCGCCTCCTGCCCGATCGACCACGGCGCCGTGCCGGTGGCCTTGATCGCGTCCGAGAGCACGATCAGGTCATCGAAGGTCGACTCCGCCGTCAGCGGCTGCAGGTTGTGCTGCTGGAAGAAGCGCGGGTTGTAGAAGATCGTCGCCTTGGTGTCGGCCTTCATGAAGAAGCCGTACAGCGTGCCATCGACCGTGCCGAGGTCGAGGAACGCCTGCGGGTAGTTCGCGCGGATCTTCTCCTCGAGCCCGGGGCATGACGACAACGGCCGCACCTTGCCTTCGTGCGCGAAGCGCCGGAACAGGCCGATCTCCGCCGGGATGGCGACGTCGGGCGGGTTGCCGCCCTCGACGCGCGTCGTGAGGATCGATGTCAGCGAGCGGGTGCCGGTGAAGTCGACCGTGCCGCCCCACTGCCGCATCATCGCGTTGAACGACGCGAGCTCGGCGTCGCCCCAGAGCCCGAGCACGCTCACGGTGCCCGCGCCCGGCGTGCGCGAAGATGCGCCGCCGCCCGCCGTCGGCGAGGCTACCGGCGTGCTCGGGCTTTCGCTGCTGCCGCCACACGCGGCGAGCAGCACGAGCGACAGCATCGCGATGCCAAGCGCGGCGAGATGGGGGGTGCGGGGCATACGGGGACGACTCCTCGGAAGCGGATCGGTAGCGGCGGGCGCAACGCCCCGTAATCGGTAAACGATCGTGTTGGAGAGAGTCAAGGAAAAGAGATGACGTCGACGGCCGCGGTCCGCCAGCGCAACGACGCTCGACTCCCCCTCGCCACTTGTTGGAGAGGGGCCGGGGTGAGGGCGCGCAGCGCCCACCGGCCTACCGATAGCCCTCGATCACCGGCCGCCGCGGCAGCTCCCACCACGCCTGCTCGCAGGCCGCCCGCAGCTCGTCGTCGACCGCGAGCCCGACGGCGCCGAGCGCGCCTTCGAGCTGGTCCGGCCGGCTGGCGCCGACGATCGCCGATGAGATCCCCGGCTGCTGGATCACCCATGCGATCGCGAGCGACGCCATGTTCACGCCCCGCGCGTCGGCGGCGTCCTTGAGCCGCGCGGTGGCGTCGAACTGCGCGTCCTGCCAGTAGCGCCACTGGTAGCGTCGCCCCGCCGTACCGAGCGTGAAGCGCGTGTTCTCCTGCGGCTCCTCGCCCTTGTGGTACTTGCCCGAAAGAAACCCTCCGGCGAGCGGGTTGTAGACGAGCACGCCGAGGCCTTCGGCGCGCGCGAGCGGCAGCAGCTCCGTCTCGATGTCGCGATACAGGATGTTGTACCGCGGCTGCACGGAGTCGTAGCGCGCGATGTTCAGCCGCTCACTCGCGGCCAGCGCCTCGGCGAGGCGCCATGCCGGGTAGTTCGAGCAGCCGACGTAGCGCACCTTCCCCGCGCGCACGATGTCATCGAGCGCGCGCATCGTCTCCTCGATCGGCGTGCGCGGGTCGAAGGAGTGGACCTGGTACAGGTCGATGACGTCGGTGCCGAGGCGGCGCAGGCTCTCATCGACGGCGCGCATGATGTGGTAGCGCGAAAGGCCGACGTCGTTCGGGCCGGGACCCATCGCGCCGGCGCACTTCGTCGCGAGCAGGATCTGGTCGCGGTTGCGCCGGTCGCGCATCCAGCGCCCGACGATCTCCTCCGTGCGGCCGACGGTGTCGCCGGTGCCGCCGAGCGGATAGACGTCGGCCGTATCGAGGAAGTTGATCCCGCCCTCAACCGCGCGGTCGAGGATCGCGTAGGACGTCGCCTCGTCGCACTGCAGCCCGAACGTCATCGTCCCGAGGCACAGCGGCGGCACCTGCAGCCCCGTCCGCCCCAACGCTCGCGTCTCCATCCGGCACCCCCTCTCGTCGTACGAGCAGAGTGCCAGAGCGAGGGACGGGGAGCTAGCAGGAAGTGGGGATCGGGCACACCGATCGGTGGTCGATGGGCCCGCGATCGAATTGCGGCGGTGGATGCGGCCGCGGAGCGGGCGGACACATAGGTCCGCCCCTACCGCGACTGCCGCCGCCGTTCGCGCATCCCGCCCCCCGCGTCTCGGCGGCCCCAGTCACCAGTCACCAGTCACCCTTTGCCAAATCCCCCAGCTGTGAGTTCCCAGCCCTCACAATCGGTACGATTCCCGCACCATGGCGGAACCCCACTACATCACCCTCCCGCAGCAGCGCGTGCCGGTGGTCGCGGAGTGCGACGTGCTGGTCGTGGGCGGCGGCGCGGCCGGCATCGCGGCGGCGATCGCGGCCCGGCGGCAGGGCGCCGATGTCGTGCTCGTCGAGCGCTACGGTTACCTCGGCGGCCTCGCGTCGGGCGGGCTCATCGTGCTGCTGCTCACGCTCGATGACGGCAACGGCCGCCAGGTGATCGCCGGGCTGTGCCAGGAGCTCGTCAATCGCCTCGAAGCGCGGGGCGCCTGCTACTACCCCCCGCAGCCGGAGTGGGGCAACTACGACGACGCGCTCGTCGAGAAGTACCGGCGCTGGGGCCTGGTCTGGGGCAGCGGGCCGCATCGCGTCCGCTACTCGGTCGCCTACGACCCGGAGGAGTTCAAGTTCGTCGCCAACACGTGGGTCGCCGAAGCCGGCGTGCGGCTGATGCTGCATCGATGGGCGACCGACGTGGTGTACGAGCTGGACCGCCCCCACGGGCGCCCGGCCGGCCGCATCTCGCACGTCGTCTTCGCATCGAAGGCCGGGCGGCAGGCGGTGCGCGCGGCGCAGGTGATCGATGCGACGGGCGACGGCGACATCTTCACGCTCGCCGGCGAGGCGTCGGACAAGGAGGAAGTGCACCCCTGGCTCTGGTTCCGCATGGCCGGCGTGCGCGACGTGGATGCGGCGCAGTCGCAGCGCGCGGGCTTCTTCTTCCGCACGGTGCATGAGGGCCAGGTGCTGATGCCGTGGGGCGCCGCCGAACGCATCGAGCGCCGGATCGACGCGACGGACCCCGACGACCTGACCTCCGCCGAAGTCGAGTGCCGCCGCATGGTGATGGACGAGGTCGCACGCCTGCGCGCACAGGTCCCCGGCTTCGAGGACGCCTACCTCACCGACGTCGCCCTGACGCTCGGCATCACGGAGTCACGCCGCCTGCGCGGCGCGCACATCCTCGAGCGCGACGAAGTGGACACGGTGTTCCCGGACACCATCGCCAGCACCGGCCACTGGACGAAGTACGGCGCCGTCTACCACATCCCCTACCGCAGCCTGGTGCCGATCCGCACGTCGAACCTGCTCGCCGCCGGCCGCTGCATCAGCGTCGACCATCGCGTCCATCACGCGACGAAGGAGATCCCCGCCTGCATGGCGACGGGCGAGGCGGCCGGCATCGCCGCCACCCACGCGCTCCGCGCCTCCAGCGACGTACAGCGCATCGACGTCCGTGCGGTGCAGTCCGCGCTGCGCATCGCCGGCGCGTTGTTACCCGACCTCACGACGACATCCTGACGCGCAACAGCACCGCAGCATCTGAGCTGCCTCACGGCTGCGCGCCGCACGACACGATCTGTTCGTAACCATCGGCGACGTACGCCGTGAGTTCGGTCCCGCGGCCGGCGAAGCGATCGCCGGCGTCGCAATAGGCTTTCGCACCTTCGAGCCCCTCACGCGCGGCGACGAACGACGTGAGGCCCGGAACGAAGTTTCCGGCGACCGTCGACAACTGATACTGCGTCGACGAGATGGCCGGGCGCAGACCGTGCTCGACGAAGAAGTCGATCGCGCCCCTGATCGCCGCCGCATTGCGCGCGGGATCGTTCGACCAGTCGCTCACGATCTGGATGTCGAGCCACCACGTCGCAGGGTGTGCGCCGTTCGCGGAGGCGTAGTCGTACGCGTCCTCTGCCTCGCGCCGGCCATAGGAGTACGGATCGCAGGCGGCATCGCGGTGCCCGCACTCGACGTAGTTCACGTTCCAGTACACCGTCGGCGCGTCGCGTCCCGTCGATGCCCACGCCCACTCGCTCGCGAAGCACGGATTGTGCGTGAACGCGATCCCGTCCGTCACACCGACCATCCCGATGTCAAACGGCGTCGCCGGATACGGACCGCCGCACTGCGGCCACGAGATCGAGTACCCCGTCGCGCCGGCCGGGTACGCGACCGGCGTCGCCGTCGGCGAAGGAGCGGGCGAGGATGTGGCGGTCAAGGACGGCGGCGGTGCGACCGGGGAGGCATTCGCACAGGCCGCGGCACATGCCGCCGTCAGGGCGATGAGCGAGAAGAACGCACCACGGCCGTTCACCGGGCGGACCTCGATTCCAACCGGAGCGTACGGTCAAACGTGCTCGCTGATCCAGAGGGCGCCTCTCGACGCGTGGACGAACACTGCGACTCTGCCCACCGGCTCACTCGCGCTCCATATCCATCTCCGATCCTCCATCTTCCATCGTCACGCCGATTCGCGCGCATCCCGCCGGCTCGCTACCATCTCCCATACGCCAGACACCCCGGGAGCGCACAGACCAATGGCCAAGAAAGTCGTCCTCGCCTACTCCGGCGGCCTCGATACCTCCGTCGCCATCCGCTGGCTGCAGGAGGAGCGCGGGTTCGACGTCATCGCGCTGACGATCGACCTCGGCAACGAGAAAGACCTCCAGACCGTCGAGCAGCGGGCGATGCAGATCGGCGCCGTGAAGGCGCTCGTCCGCGACGGCAAGCGCGCGTTCATCGACTACTTCGCCTTCCCCGCGCTGATGTCCGGCGCCGTGTACGAAGGCCAGTACCTGCTCGCGACCGCTATCGGCCGCCCGCTCATCGCGAAGCTGCTGGTGGACGTCGCGCACGAGGAAGGCGCCACGGCCGTCGCCCACGGCTGCACCGGCAAGGGAAACGACCAGGTGCGCTTCGACGTCAGCACGAAGGCGCTCGCCCCCGACCTCGAGATCATCGCGCCCGTGCGCGAGCACCGGATGAGCCGCGAGGAGCAGATCGAGTGGGCGGCCGAGCGTGGCGTACCCGTGCCGGCGACGAAGGCGAGCCCCTACAGCACCGACGAGAACCTG
>DASUKS010000030.1:0-16786 GCA_036278595.1 Dehalococcoidia bacterium | reverse complement strand
CGACCACGACGGCCAGACGGTGGTCGTCCGCCAGGTCGTCGGCGTCCTCGCGCGGCGGATCGTCTGCCGCGTCTCGGAAGGGGAGCGCCTGCAGCGCGGCCAGCGCATCGGCTTGATGAAGTTCGGATCGCGCATGGACGTGTTCCTGCCGCCGCACGCGCGCGTCGAGGTGCTCGCGGGCGCGCGGGTGGTCGCGGGCGAGAGCGTGCTGGCCCGGCTGGAGCGGGCGCCCGGTGCTTGAAGGGCTGCGGCGCCGGCGCGAGGATCGGCCGCAGCGCTTCCGCCGCGGCGTGTTCCTGCTGCCGTCGACGTTCACGGTGGCGAACCTGTTCTGCGGCTACGCCTGCGTGGTGTACTCGACGCGGGGGGATTTCGACACCGCCGCGCTGCTCATCGGCGTCGCGATGGTGCTCGACACGCTCGACGGGTTTTTCGCGCGCCTCACGCGGTCCTCGACGGCCTTCGGGGTCGAACTCGATTCGCTGGCCGACGTCATCTCGTTCGGGATGGCCCCGGCCATCCTGGCTTTCACGTGGGGACTCTGGCCGCTGCGCCGGATCGGCTGGGCCGTCGGGTTCATCTACGTCGCGGCGGCGGCGCTCCGGCTGGCGCGGTTCAACATCCAGACGGCGACGCACACCGACAAGCGCTATTTCGTCGGCATGCCGAGTCCGCCGGCCGCGGCGGTGATCGCCTCGACGGTGTACATGTATCCATGGGGCCTGCAGGACCCGCGGGCGGCGGTCGCCGCGCTGGCGATGGTGCTGGTGCCGGCGTTCCTGATGGTCAGCACGATCCGCTTCCGCAGCATCAAGACGATGGATCTGGGCTGGCGGCGATCGTATCTCGCGCTCTTCCTCGTGGCGGTCGTGCTCGCGCTGATCGCCGCGCACCCGCGCTTCGCGCTCGTGGCGATCTCCTACGCGTACGTGCTCTCAGGCTTCGTCGGGATCGCCTACGCGCGGCTGCGCCGCCGCGCCGCTACGAAGCCACCGGCAACCTGATCGTCACCGTCGTGCCTTGCCCCGGCGCGCTCGCGACGTCGATCGTGCCGCCCGTGAGTTCGATGTTGCGGCGGGCGATCGGCAGTCCGAGCCCCGTGCCCGTGGTCTTCGTGGAAAAGTACGGCTCGAAGGCCCGCGCGAGCGCTTCCGCGTCCATGCCGGCGCCGGTGTCCGCCACGGCGATCGCGATCGCATCGGGCGCCGCGGTGGCCGTCAGGTGCAGGCGGCCCGTGCCGGGCATCGCGTGGAGCGCGTTCTCGACGAGGTTGGCGAGCGCGCGCGCGACGAGCGTTCGATCGACGAAGACGGCCGGCAGCGGCCCCGCGACGTCGTTGACGATCGCGATCCGCGCCTCGAGCCCGACGCGGTACGGTTCGACGACCCCCCGGACCAGCTCCACCGGATCGACGCGCGTGGGGCGCGCCGTGGGCGCCGAGGCGAAGCTGGAGAACTCGGCGGCAATCTGGCGCAGCAACTGCACCTGCCCGAGAATCGCGTCGACGCAGCCCTCGAGCACGGGCCCGAGCGGCTGGCCGCGGTCGGCGTGGACGCGTTGCAGATGCTCGGCCGAGAGCTGGATCGGGGTGAGGGGATTCTTGATTTCGTGCGCGACCTGGCGCGCCATCTCCGCCCACGCCTCGATCCGGTGGGTGCGTTCGAGCTGGGCGCGCTGCGCCTTGAGTTCCGCGGCCATGCTGTTGAACGCGTCGACGAGGCGCCGCAGCTCGTCCGACGATCGGACGGCGATCCGTTCGTCGAAGTCGCCGCGCGCGATGTCGCGCGTCGCCCGGGTCAGCCGCCGCACCGGGTCGGCGATGCGCTCCGCCATCGACAGCCCGATGGCCGCCCCCAGCAGGATGAAGAAGAGCGCGGCGAGGTGAATGCCGCGGTCGAGGTCGTCGATCTCGCGTTCGATCTCCTGCTGGCGGGTCGCGAGCGGGACGGTGAGGATCGCGTCGCGGCCGCCGGCCCGCACGGGGGCGGCCGCCAGCATGTACGAGAAGGCGCCGATCGAATCCTCGCTGACGAAGCTCGGCAGGTGCTCCAGCGCAATCGCGCGATAGACGTCGTCGGGCGTGCGCTTCGGCAGCAGGCCGGACGAGAACAGGTCGCGCTCGCTCGTGGCGAACAGCGTCGGCCCGTCGAAGACGTTGACGTCCTGATCGATCACCTGGCTGATCCACACCAGGACGTCGTCGCCGAAGGGGGCGAGCACCGTGTTGCCGCGGCGCAGCAACGCGTCCGATTCCTCGATCACGCGCTGCGCGACCGCGGCGGTGCGGGCCGCTTCCGCCTGGACGTCGGCGAACAACAGTCCCGCGAAATACGCGCGGATCACGAGCGCGAGCGTCAGGACGGGGATGATCGACGCGAGCACGAACGCGAGAAACAGCTTGCGGTAGAAGCTCGCGCGAATCTCGCGCAGCAGCGCGCGCCCCATGCGCGGACGATCGCGTGCGAGCCGGGCGAAGCCGGTCATCACGAGCAGCACCACGACATAGGCGGCGCCGGCGAGCGTCGTCAGCTCGGCGAGCCGTACCAGGTGCTGGAACACGTCGGGGGCGGCGTAGCCGATCGCGTAGATGCCGCCGCGATCGTTCGACAGATACACGTGCCACCGCGTCCCCTGTTTCTGCAGCGTCGTCCAGAACGGCTGGCGCGAACGGTAGATGCGCGCGAAGAGCGCGTCGCCGATCGGCCAGGCGGATCGTCCCGACGAGTAGATCGGACGCAGGCCCCAGCCATAGATGACCGTCTCGACGTCGGCAGCGGCGCTCCCCTCCGGCGGGGGGCCGCCCCCCGCCGCGCGGAACACCTCGAAGTACGGGCTCTGCGACGTGATGAACGGGAGCGTCCGGTAGTCGAACAGCACGACGTGGACGACGATCGTGCCGACCGGCGCGCCATCCTCGCAGACGTTCCGCTCGGCGTGCAGCATGCGCCGCTCTTCGGACCCGAACGGCTGCGCCTCGCCGAAGACGTCCCAGCGGCATCCGGCCACCGACGTCGGCGGCTCGACCGCGCCGGTGTATTCGGGGAAGTTGAGGGCGAATCGGCTCACCAGCGCGCCGGAACGGTCGTACAGCTCGACGGCGCTCGTCAACCGCGCGCGCGCCAGCGCCGTCTGGCTCCAGATCAGAAACGCGCTCTCGGTGCGCGGCGCACTCAACGACACGTCGGTGCCCCCCGTCACCATGTCGGGAAGCACCTTCACCGCGTCGATTTCGCCGAGCGATCGCTTGAGCGCGTTCAACAGCGCTTCGGGATGGTTCAGCGCCTGGACGGCATACCGCGTTTCGATGAGGGTCCGCGTCGCGCGTTCCGTGAAGAAGCGCGCGGAGGGATAGAGCAGGAGCGCGGGCACGAGAAAGGCGACGAACAGCGCGAGAATGCGCGAGGCGACCGTGGTCCGGCGATACCAGGCCGTCGCGCGCGGGCCGAACCGCGCCGCCAGGGCGCACACGGCCGCACCCGCGAGCACCGCCGCGGCAGGGACCGGGAGCGCGCGCCTGACCGCGACGACTGCGACGATGCCGATTGGGGCGAGCCAGCAGACGATGGCCGCGGCGTGCCATCGCGACCAGGCGCGCGGCAGCCGCCACCGCGTGAGCCCCGCCATCGCGAGCAACGCGCCGGCCCAGAGGATCGCCGTCTGCCAGAGCAGGATCGCGGCGAGCAGCGACAGGCGCGGGCCGCTCCACGGGTGCAGCGAGAAGTGGCGCAGATCGACGTGCCCCGGCAGGACCGCGCGCGCGAGCAGACGCTCGAAGCCCACGAGGAGCAGGGCGATCCCGATGCCGCAGGCGATCTGCGTGACGACGAAGGGGACGGCGGCCGCGCCGGGCGGCCGGCGGCGCGCACGCCATCCAATGCGCCGCCAGCCGACTTCGGGCGCGAGCACGGCGGTGATCGCCAGTGCGCCGATCGCGGCGAGCAGCCAGTCGCCCGCCGGATGCCATCTGGCGACCGACGCGAAGCGGCCGGCGCCCCAGAGCAGCACGCACCCCGCCGCGATCGTGCCGGTGAGCGCCGCGGTCAGGCCGACATGCGCCCGCGCGCGGCGCGCCGCGCCGCGCCGATCCAGGAGGGGCCCGGCGAGCAGCAGCAACGTCAGGCCGAGCACCCCGACCATGGCCGCGACGACGCGCCGGCGCCAGAGCGCGCGGGCGTGTGCCAAATCGGCGCGCGTGACGGCCGCCTCGAGCAGCACGCCGCCGTCCGGGCCTCTGATCGCGAACGTCCCGAACGCGGAGGGGGGGCCTGGCGTGCCGACGCGCGTCCGCAGCGACACCGGCGCAATCGCGGTCGGCATCACCCAGTCCGTCGCCGTGATCGTCGAAGCGGCCGGCGCCGGGGAGAGCGCCTGTTCGACCGCCACGCTCCCGAGGCGGACCGTGTCCGACGGCCCGGCGACGATCGGCTGCACGTAGACGAGCCGCAGTCCGAGCGGCGACGGAATCACGAAGAGCGCGGCGGGACCGGTGATGCGGTCGGTGGGAATCTCGGACGGACGGCCGGCCCAGGCCTTTGCCGTGCCCGACGGATCGTAGATGGTGACGGCGCGCTGCGCGTTGTCGTCAGCGTCGAGCACCACGCCGGCTTGGTCGAACAGCGCGCGCGCGCGTTCGTCGTCGGCGCCGGCCGCCATGCCGCGGCGGACCACCTGGCTGGCCGCCAGCGTGCCGGCGACCTGCTGGAGCGAGGCCGTCATCGCGCTGAACGTCGCCCGCACACGGGCCTGCACATGGCGGGCGGCGGCCGCCTCGTCGCGGCCGAAGCGCCTCAGCTCCAGCCCGAAGCCGGCGGCGCCGACCGCGATGGCCACCAGCACGCCCACCGCCGTCAGGCGCCGCGGGCTCACCGTCCGGATGCGCGTGTGACGAACGGGCGGGCTGATGTTCACGGGGTTCGCAGGATAGAATAATGCCGATTCGCCATCACCACGCCTTATGACGCCAGGCCTCAAACCCGCCCTTCAGCGCGGGGCGCTGATCGCCGCCGCCAACTGGCCGCTGGTGGTCGTGCAATTCGTCGCCGAATCCACCCTGAAGCTGCTCCTGGCGGTGCCGATCGTCGGCGGCGCGTTCCTGGTCGCGCTGCTCATCGATACGAGCCTGTCCGATCTGTTGCAGGGAGACGTGCGCGAGATGGTCGTCTCGATTGTCTCGGCGCTCACGGGCAGCCCGGCCGCGCTCGTGGCGTTCGTGCTCGCGTTCCTGCTGGTCGCGATCGGCGGGTCCGTGATGACGTTCGTCGTCAAGGGAGGGACGGTCGCGATTCTGGCAGAGGCCGAGCGCGTCGCCGGGCCCATCGAACGGCCGCCGCTGCGATTCGAATCGGTGCGCCGGGCGGCCGTCTGGGGGATCGATCCGTTCGTGGCCGGCTCCACGAGGCTGTGGCGCCGCTACGTGCGCATCGGGGCGGGGCTGCTGATCGTCTATGTCGTCACGGCGGCGCTGTATCTTGGCTGCGTGCTGGGCGGCTACGCGCTGGTCGGCAATTCCGGGATCCTGCTCGGCTGGACCGTCATTGCCGCCTTCGCGTCGAGCGCGCTGATCGTCTGGATCACGATCGTCAATTTCTTTTACCTGATGGTCCAGATGGTGGTCGCGGTGGAAGACGTGAGCGTCCGCCGGGGCACGCGGCTGGCGCTGGCCTTCGTGTACGGGCATCTGCGCGAAGTGGCGGCCGTGTTCGGCGTGGTCCTCGTGTTCGTCGTGCTGGCGACCGCCGCGTCGATCCTCGCCACGGCGGGGCTGGGCCTCATCGCATTCGTCCCGCTCGTCGGCCTCGCGGTGCTGCCGTTGCAGCTGGCCGCCTGGCTCGTGCGCGGGTTCGTTTTCGAGTACATCGCGCTGGCCGCGCTCGGCGCGTATCTGAGTCACTATCGCTGGTATCAGCGCGGCGCCGGCGCGCCCGCGTCCCTCAGGGAGATTCCCGGAAAGCGTTCCGCATGACGATGTACGAGTCTTTCCTGTCGCGCGCGGCCGGCGCCATGCAGGAATCGGCCATCCGGCGCATGGGCACCGTGCTGGCGTCGAAAACCGACGTCATCTCGTTCGCGCCCGGCTATCCCGCGCCCGAGACGTTCGCCTGGGCGGAGTTCGCGGAGATCGCGGCGGAACTCCTTTCGGGTCGCGACGGCAGCGTGCTCCAGTACGGCCCGACGCGCGGCTACCGGCCGCTGCTCGAGCAGATTGCCGGCATCCTGCACGCGCGGGGCATCGACGCCACGCCCGAGCAGTTGCTCGTCACGACCGGCTCGCAGCAGGGGCTCGACCTGGTGGCGCGCGTGCTGCTCGATCCGGGCGACGTGGTCCTCGTCGAGCTGCCCACCTACACGGGGGCGATCACCGCGTTTCGCAACGTGAACGCGCGCATGGTCGGGGTGCCGCAGGAAGCCGACGGCGTGGATCTCGTCGCGCTCGACGAGACGTACGTGCGGCTCCGCACGGAAGGGCAGCGCGTCAAGACGCTGTACGTCGTCCCGAATTTTCAGAACCCGACGGGGCTGCTGATCGGACTCGACAAGCGGCGGCGGCTGCTCGAGTGGGCCGAACAGCGCGACGTGCTGATCGTGGAAGACGATCCGTATCGCGACATCTACTTCGACGACTCGGTCAGCGAGCGCGACGTCCGTCCCATCAAGGCGGACGATCGCCCCGGCCGCGTCGTCTACCTGAGCAGCTTTTCGAAGACGATCGCGCCGGGGTTCCGCGTGGCGTGGATGGCGGCCCCCGCGCCGCTCGCCCTCAAGTTCGAGATGGCAAAGCAGGCGGAAGACCTCCTGACCGGATCGCTCGACCAGCGCGTCGTGTTCGAAGCGTGCCGCCGCGGGCTGCTCGAGCGGCAGCTCCCGATGCTGCGGGCGCACTACCGGCACAAGCGGGACGTCATGGAAGCGTCGCTCCGCGCCGAGCTGGGGGACCTCGTGAGCTGGCCGGCGCCCAAGGGGGGCTTCTTTCTGTGGACGACGCTGCCGCCGCAGATCGATGCCGACGTGATGAGCGCGCGGGCGGTCGAGCACGGCGTGATCTACGTCGCCGGCCAGGCGTTCTTCGTCGACGCCCTTCGACAGGCGCGGGGCGCCCCGAGCGAGGCAGACGCGCGCGAGTCGAGGGAGGGCAGACGCAACACGGTGCGCCTGTCGTTTTCCGCGCCGACGCCGGACCGCATCCGGGAAGGGGTCGCGCGCCTGGCCGCGACCGTTCGCGACGAGCTCGATGCCGTCACCGGCCCGGCGGGCGCGACACGCCCGGCAGCGCGCTGAGCGGAACCACCCACACCCGCCCGCCGAGCGGCGGCGTCCCGATGTCGTGCACCTCGCCCGGAAGCGCGGTGAGCGGCGCGCGCGACGGCCCGGCGATCAGCGGCGGCCAGCCCGGAATCGCCGGCAGCGGCTCGAGCGGCGGATCGCCCGCGGTTTCGACGAGCGTCAGCTTCCACTGATTCGACAGATTCCCGGTGATCGCGAAGACGAGCAGTCCGGCCTTGCCTTGATTGGTCAGCGCCGGGGGGACCGCGAGCTGCGGCGGAATCGGCACGGTACCTGTGGATTGGCCGCTTCGCGTATCGAACGACCACAGCTCCGCGCCTGCCGCCGGCACCAGCACGGTGATGCCGACGACGATCGGCCCGGTCGCCGGCCGGTCGGCCAGCGGCTTCCACCAGCGCACGGCGCCATTGCCGCGGTCGAGCGCGCGGATCGTGTTGTCGAGCGCGGTGAAATACACGTGCATCGCGTCGCCGGCGGGGGCGCCCTGGAAGGTGGCGCCGACGCGGGACTCCCACTCGATCTGACCCGTCGCCGCGTCGAGACAATAAAAGTACTTGTCCGCGGCGCCCGCGTAGACGCGATCCGCGGTCGCATACACGCCGCCCGGTGCGCCCCCCAGCTTCTGTTGCCAGACGGGGGCGCCGGAGTCGACCCGCAGCGCGACGATGTTGCCATCGGTCCGGCTCAGGTACAGACGGTCGCCTTCGAGCGCCGGCCGCTCGCGGACGTCGCCCGCCTCGCGCCGCCAGACGAGGGAGCCGTCGCGCGCGCGCAGCGCGACGACGCCATCGGCAGTGGCGGCGAAGACCCATCCGGCGGCCGCGAGGAGCGGCGCGGTCGGCGTGATGTCGGGATGCTGCCAGGCGTCGCGTCCGTCCGCCGCGCGCAACGCGTGAATCGCGTGCGCGGCGGCGACGAACACGTCGGTGCCGTCGGTGGCGAGCGGCTGATCCGCGGTCAAGCCGTCGCGGCGCCACCGCTGCGCGCCGTCGGTCAGCCCGTGCGCGACAATGCCGCCGCCGGCGAGCGCCAGGTATACCTGACGATCGTCGCTGACCGGCGCGGTCGCGGGCGCGCCGGCGACGTCGACCGACCACCGGGTGGCCATCGGAAACACCGTGCGTTCGACCTCGCCGGTCCGGCCCGACAGCGTCGCGCCGAGCGCGAGCAGCACGGCGATGGCGCCGACGCATCTAATCAGATGCATTCGATGACACACTGGGCGGACACCACGCACGGATCTGCCGGACGCCCACGGTCAAGACGCAACGACACACCGCAACCATGCTGCCGGCGTCTGCGCGGCCGGCCAGCCGCGAGCGCTGGCCCGATGCCCGGAGGACCCGGTTCGATCCGTCCCGTCCGCGGCCTTCAGCGGCCCATCCGTGTGATCCATGTGATCCGTGGCGACACCTTATAATAGCGTGACGCCGTGAACCATCAGACTCTCGTCGTGCTCGATTTCGGCTCGCAGTTCACGCAATTGATTGCGCGCCGGCTGCGCGAGCTGTCGGTCTATTCGGAGATCCTGCCGTTCGACGCGCCGCTCGCCGAGATCAGGCGGCGGCAGCCCGCAGGCATCATCCTGTCGGGCGGTCCGAAGAGCGTGTCGGATGCCAACGCGCCACGATGCGATCCCGGAGTCCTCGAACTGGACGTGCCGGTGCTCGGCATCTGCTACGGCATGCAGTTGATGACCGCCATGCTCGGCGGCGAAGTCGCGCCGGCGCCGCAGCGCGAATATGGTCTCGCGACGATTCGCCTGGAGCCGTCCGCCCCGATGCTGGGCGGCTTGCCGGCGGAACTGCGGGTGTGGGCGAGCCACGGCGACTTCGTCACCGCCGCGCCGCCCGGGTTTGCGGTGACGGCGACGAGCGCGAACGCGCCGGTCGCCGCGATGGCCGACCCGGGGCGCAGATTCTACGCCCTGCTGTTCCATCCGGAAGTGGCACATACTGATCGGGGCACCGACCTCCTTCGCAATTTCGCGTTCGACGTCTGCGGCTGCACCGGCGACTGGACGATGGCGTCGTTCGTGCAGGACGCCGTCGCGAGCATCCAGGCGCAGGTGGGCAGCGGGCGGGTGGTCTGCGGCTTGAGCGGCGGCGTGGATTCGACGGTCGCGGCCGTCCTGATCCATCGCGCGATCGGCGATCGGCTGCGGTGCATTTTCGTCGACAACGGCGTGATGCGGCTCGACGAGGCCGATCAGATCCGGCGCCGGTTCGAACGGCTGCAGCTCCCGTTGCAATTCGTGGACGCCTCGGCGCTGTTCCTGGATCGGCTGACCGGCATCACCGATCCGGAGCAGAAGCGGAAGATCATCGGCGGCACGTTCATCGACGTCTTCGAAGAGGAGGCGCGCAAGCTGGGCTCGTTCGCGTTCCTCGCGCAGGGGACGCTGTACCCGGACGTGATCGAAAGCGTGTCGGTGATCGGCCCGTCGCACGTGATCAAGAGCCACCACAACGTAGGCGGCCTGCCCGAGCGGATGCGGTTCTCGCTCGTCGAACCGCTACGTCAGTTGTTCAAGGACGAGGTGCGGCGCGTCGGCCAGGAACTGGGGCTCGACGACGAACTGATCTGGCGGCAGCCCTTCCCGGGCCCGGGACTCGCGGTGCGGATCCTGGGCGAGATCACGCCGTCGCGCCTGACGCTGCTGCGCCGGGCCGATGCGATCGTGGCCGGCGAGGTGAAGCGCGCCGGCTGGTACCGGCGGGTCTGGCAGTCCTTCGCCGTGCTGCTGCCGGTCCAGAGCGTCGGCGTGATGGGGGACGCGCGCACCTACGAATACACGATCGCGATCCGCGCCGTCGACAGCAAGGACGGCATGACGGCCGACTGGGCGCGCCTCCCGTACGATCTGCTGGCCACGATCTCGTCCCGGATCGTCAACGAGGTGAAGGGGATCAATCGCGTCGTGTTCGACATCAGCTCGAAGCCGCCGTCGACGATCGAATGGGAATAAGGAGGGCGGAGGGCGGAGGGCGGAGCGCGGAGGGCGGGGGGCGGAGCGCGGGGGCGAGGGGGCGGAGCGCGGGTGCGGGAGGCGGGGGCGCGGGGTGCGTACTGGGCCAATCGGCAATCCCCCAATCTCCAATCGCCAATCAATCCCCAATCATCAATCATCAATCATCAATGAAGTCCTCAATCTCCAATCCGTCGATCACCAATCGGCAATCGACCAATAGCAATCGGCAATCGGCAATCGGCCATCGCAAATGACAGAGTTCGTCCACCTTCATCTTCACTCCGAGTACTCGCTCCTCGATGGCGCGTGCCGGATCGATGAGCTGCTCGACAAAGCGGTCGAGCTGCAGATGCCGGCGATGGCGATCACCGAACACGGGAACATGTTTTCGTCGGTGGTGTTCCACGACCACGCGCGCAAGCGCGGGATCAATCCGATCCTCGGGTGCGAGGTGTACGTCGCGCCGGGCGACCGGCGGACGAAGAGCGGCACGCCGGGGGAGACGGCCAATCACCTCGTGCTGCTGGCCGAGACGCTCGAGGGGTATCACAACCTCATCAAGCTCGTGTCGGCCGGCTACACCGAGGGCTTCTACTACAAGCCGCGGATCGACAAGGACCTGCTCGCGCAGCATGCGAAGGGGTTGATCGGCCTGAGCAGCTGCCTGAAGGGAGAAGTCGCGACCGGCATCAGGATCGAGCAGCCGCAGCGGGCGGTGCAGGCCGCCGCGGCGTACCGCGACATCCTCGGCCGCGAGAACTTCTTCCTGGAGATGCAGTTTCAGGGGATCGACGACCAGCGCCTCGTGAACGCCGGGGTGCAGCCGATCGCGAAGGACCTCGGGCTCGACCTCGTGGTCACCAACGACGTGCACTACCTGAAGGAGACCGACTACAAGCCGCACGACATCCTGCTCTGCATCGGCACCGGCAAGACGGTCAACGACACCGAGCGCCTTCGATATCACGGCGACCAGTTCTTCCTGAAGACCGCCGCGCAGATGGCGGCGGTGTTTCCGGACCATCTCGACGCGCTCGCGCGCACGGTGCGGATTGCCGAGCGGTGCCACGTCGACCTCTCGTTCAAGGAGAACTACCTCCCGAACTTCGACGTGCCGGACGGCTTCACCGTCGACGACTACTTCGAGCACATCGTCCGGCAGGGGTTCGCGATGCGGCGGCCGCGGCTCGAGGAGCTGGCGGCGGCCGGCGCCCTGAAGCACACGCTCGACGACTACGCGCAGCGCCTCTCGTACGAAATCGACATGATCAAGAAAATGAAGTACCCCGGGTACTTCCTGATCGTGTGGGACTTCATCCGGTACGCGCGGGAGCAGGGGATTCCGGTCGGCCCGGGGCGCGGTTCGGCCGCGGGCAGCTTCGTCGCCTATTGCCTCCGGATCACCGACGTCGATCCGATCCAGTACGACCTGATCTTCGAGCGCTTCCTGAATCCCGAGCGCGTGTCGCTGCCCGACATCGACATCGACTTCTGCGAGCGCCGGCGCGGCGAGGTGATCGAGTACGTGACGCGCAAGTACGGCCGCGAGAACGTCGCCCAGATCATCACGTTCGGGACGATGAAGGCACGCGCGGTGGTGCGGGACGTGGCGCGGGTGATGGACATCCCGTACGCCGACGCCGACCGCGTGGCCAAGGCGGTCCCCCCCGCGCTCGACATGACGCTCGACAAGGCGCTCGTCGAGAGCCCGGCGCTCAAGGAGATGGAGCAGAAGGACGAGCGCGTGCGCGACCTCCTCGCGATCGCCCGGCGTCTCGAGGGGATGACGCGGCACGCGTCGGTCCACGCGGCGGGGGTCGTCATCGCGCCGCGCCCGCTGACGGAGTTCGTCCCGCTCTACAAGTCGCAGAAGGACGAAATCGTCACGCAGTGGGCGATGAAGGAGGTCGAGCGCGTCGGCCTGCTCAAGATGGACTTCCTCGGCCTGAGCACGCTGACGCTCATCCGGGACGCGCTCGACGAGATCGAGCGGACGGAGGGGATCGACCTCGATATCGACGCGATCCCGCGCGACGACGAGAAGACCTACAAGCTCTTCGCCGACGGCCAGACCTACGGCGTGTTCCAGTTCGAGAGCTCCGGCATGCGCGAGCTGCTGCGCAAGGCCCGGCCGGAGCGGCTCGACGACCTGATTGCGCTCAACGCGCTCTATCGTCCCGGCCCGCTCAAGAGCGGCATGGTCGACGACTTCATCGCGCGCAAGCAGGGCAAGACCGAGGTCAAGTACGAGCTGCCCCAGCTCGCGCCGATCCTGCAGGACACTTACGGCGTCATCGCGTATCAGGAGCAGGTCATGCGGATCGCGTCCGTGCTGGCCGGCTTCTCCATGGGCCAGTCGGACGTGCTACGCAAGGCCATGGGCAAGAAGGACCCGAAGGTCATGGCCAAACAGCGCGAGGCGTTCATGCAGGGGGCGCTCGCCAACGGCGTGAACGAGAAGAAGGCGAAGAAGATCTTCGACCTGATGGAGTTCTTCGCCGGGTACGGCTTCAATAAGTCGCACTCGACGACGTACGCGTGGGTGGCGTACCAGACGGGGTACCTCAAGGCGAACTACCCGTCGCACTTCATGGCGGCGCTGCTGACGATTGAAGCCGCCAACACCGACAAGCTCGCGATGTATCTGGGGGAGTGCCGCGACCTCGGGATTCCGATCCTGCCGCCGGACATCAACCAGAGCCAGCTGCGGTTCACCGTCGAGAGCACCCACCCGAGCCAGCCGGTGTTCGACGGCATGATGCCGCCGAATCCTCCGGTGCGGTTCGGTCTCTGCGCCGTCAAGAACGTCGGCGAGGGGGCCATCCTCTCCATGCTTGGCGTGCGGCGCGAGCGCGGCCGGATCGATTCGCTGTTCACCCTGTGCGAAGGGGTGGATCAGCGGCTGGTCAACAAGCGGCCGCTCGAGTCGCTGGTCAAGGCCGGGGCGTTCGATTCGCTGCTGCCCGGCGGCGACACCGCGCAGACGCGCGCGCGGCTCTTTGCCGCCGTCGACAGGGCCATCGATCACGGCGGACGCCACCAGCGGGATCGCGACCAGGGACAGCATCAGCTGTTCGGCGGCCTCGAGGACGACGCCGCGCCGGCCGCGTCGCTGCCGGACGCCCCGCGGTGGACGGAAGCGCAGCAGCTCGCCTTCGAGAAGGAAGCGATCGGGTTGTACATGAGCGGCCATCCCCTCGACCGCTTCGACGGCGAGCTGAAAACGTTCGGCGCGCGCCGCCTCGCGGACCTGACCACGTCAGAGGCGGACGTCTGGGTCGGCGGGATCGTCGGCGGGCTGCGTCCCCTGAAGACGAAAAAGGGGGACCGCATGGCCGTCTTCATGCTCGAAGAAACGGCCGGCAGCCTCGAGGTGGTGGTCTTTCCAGAGACGTTCGGCAGGTTCGGTTCGCTCATCGAGCCGGACGCCATGCTCCTGGTCCGCGGCAAGTACGAAAAAGACGACGAGTCGGCCCGCATCGTGGCGACCGAGTTGCTGCCGATTGCGGCGCTCACGGAGCGCACCACGCGCGAGGTCGCCATCCACCTGTCGGTGCCGCCGCACGGCCGGCCGACGTTCGAAACGGTGGCGGAGCTGCTGTCGCGCCACCGCGGCGACCGCCGCGTCGTGCTGGAGCTGGACGTCCGGGGCGAGGCCCGCCCGCTCCGCGTCCGCGCCGACGTCGCGCTGCGCGTCCGTCCGACCGAGAAGCTCGTCGAGGAGCTGGAACAGATTTGCGGCGCGGGCACCGTCGAACTGCGGTGAACCCCGGCGCGAGGCCCTATGCCTGCTGAACTGCTGGAATTCGAGGAGCCGGTCGGCGTCCTGCTGAAGGAGATCGAGGCGCTCGGCATGCTGCCGCGCACGCCGGAACGCGAGAAGCTGATTGCCTCGCTGCACGCGCGCGCCAGCGAAATCCGCGGCGAGATCTTCGCGAACCTCACCCCGTGGCAGCGCGTGCTCGTCGCGCGCCACGCGAGCCGGCCGAACACGAGCGATTACATCGAGCGGCTGTTCACGCAGTTCGACGAACTGCACGGCGATCGCCGCTTCGCCGACGACCACGCCATCATGGCCGGCCTCGCCCAGTACAAGGACCAGCCGGTCGTCGTCGTCGGACACCAGAAGGGGCGCGACACGAAGCAGAAGATTTTCCGGAATTTCGGGTACGCCCGTCCCGAGGGGTACCGGAAGGCGCTCCGGGTGATGGAACTCGCCCACAAGTTCTCGCGGCCGGTCATCGTGTTCATCGATACGCCCGCGGCGTACCCCGGGATCGAATCCGAAGAGCGGGGCGTCGCCGAGGCAATCGCCTTCAACCTGCGCGAAATGATGATGCTCGAGGTACCGATCATCGTCGTCGTCTGCGGCGAGGGGGGCAGCGGCGGCGCGCTCGGGATCGCGATCGGCGACCGCGTCCTCATGCAGGAGTTCTCGGTGTACAGCGTGATCCCGCCGGAAGGGTGCGCCGCGATTTTGTGGCGCGATGCCAACCGGAAAGTCGAGGCCGCCGCCGCGCTCAAGCTCACGGCTCCCGACATGCTCGCGCTGGGGCTGATCGACGACATCATTCCCGAGCCGCTCGGCGGCGCGCACAACGACCACGATGCCGCCACCGCGCTCGTCGATCAGGCGATCGCGCAATCGCTGGCGGACCTCGGCCCCGTCGCGCCCGCCGATCGCCTCAGCGCCCGGTACGACAAGTTCCGGCGGATGGGCGAGGAAGGGTCCGCGTTCGTGGACTCTGCCTCATGAGCGAAACGCCTTCCGCGTATTCCGTGTGTTCCGTGGCCTAATCCGTGTCAGTCCGTAGCCCGATTCGGTGGCAGCACCTTCCGTGCGACGACGAGGCCTCGCGTGCGCTGGCCGCGGCGCTGGGGATCCATCCCACCGTCGCGCGGCTGCTGTGCCTGCGCGGGCTGGCCGACCCCGACGCCGCGCGCCGTTTTCTCGCGCCGTCGCTCGACCAGCTCCATGACCCGTTGCGGCTGACCGACATGGCTCGCGCGGTCGAGCGGATCGAGCAGGCCATCGCGCGCGGCGAGCGGATCGCGATCCACGGCGACTACGACGTCGACGGCATCACCTCGACCGTCATCCTGCGGCGCGCGCTGGAGATGCTCGGCGGGACCGTCGTGCACTTCATCCCCGAGCGGCTGCGCGACGGCTACGGCCTGCAGCCCGCCGCGATCGAGCGGCTGCACGGGGAAGGGGTCGGGCTGATCGTCTCGGTGGACTGCGGGATCCGCGGCGCCGACGCCGCGCGGCGGGCGCGGGAGCTCGGGCTCGACCTCATCGTCACCGACCATCACGAGCCCGAGGCCGAGCTGCCCCCGGCCTACGCCATCATCAATCCCAAGCGCCACGACTGCCCGTATCCCGACAAGAACCTGGCCGGCGTCGGCGTGGCGCTGAAGCTCGTGCAGGCCCTGTGTGGCCGCGCCGGCCACGAACGCTGGCTGCCGGCGTTCGTGAAGATTGCCGCCATCGGCACGCTCGCCGACGTCGTCCCGCTCGTCGGCGAGAACCGCGTCATCGCGCGGCTGGGGCTCGCCTCGCTCAGCACGGGGCGCCACACCGTCGGCCTGCGATCCCTGCTCGAGGCCGCCGGCCTGACGGGGAAGACCATCGACAGCTTCCACGTCGCGTTCATGCTGGCGCCGCGCGTGAACGCCGCCGGGCGCATGAGCACCCCCGACATCGCGACCCGCCTGCTGCTCGCGACCGACGAGTCGGCCGGCGAGGAAGCGCGGGCGCTGGCCCAGCAGCTCAACGACGAAAACCTGCGCCGCCAGCAGGAAGAAGCGGACCTCGTCGCGCAGGCCCGCAAGGCGATCGAGAACGACCCCGCGATTGGCGCGCACAACGTCCTCGTGGTCGGCGGCGAGGCGTGGCATCGCGGCGTCATCGGCATCGCCGCCTCCAAACTCGTCGATGCGTACCATAAGCCCGCGATCGTGCTTTCGATCGACGACGGCGTGGCGCACGGGTCCTGTCGCAGCATTCCTGACTTCGACATGCTCGACGCGCTCGAGCGCTGCGCCGATCTGTTTCTCCGCTTCGGCGGCCACCGCCAGGCGGCCGGCCTCACCATGGAGGCGGCGCGCATGCCGGAATTCCGCGCCCGCATCAACGCCCACGCCGATGCGGTGCTCGAGCCGGATCAGCTCCGCCGGCGCCTGCGCATCGACGCGCCGCTCGGCCTGAAGGAGATTACCCACGACCTCGTCCGCGGCATCGAGGCCATGGGACCGTTCGGGCTCGGCAATCCGCGGCCGGTCTTCCACGCGACCCCCGTCGAGATCATCGACGGTCCGCGCACGCTGAAGGATCGACACCTCAAGATGACCTTCCGCCAGGACGGCCGCAGCTTCCGCGCGATCGCCTGGCGCGCCGCCGAGCGCGCCGCCTTCCTGACGGAGCACCGCGCCGCGCTCGACCTCGCCTTTTCCCTCGAACAGAATCAGTTCCAGGGAGAGACGTACCTCGAGCTCAGCGTCGCCGATGCGAAGCCGCCCGGCGATTTAGAATAG
>DASUKS010000029.1:0-2917 GCA_036278595.1 Dehalococcoidia bacterium | reverse complement strand
TACTCGACCGACCAGCCGCACTGACGCGGCGCCTGCCCTCCATGCCTTAGCAACCAGCCACTATTCACTCTTCACTACTCACGACTGACTCACGTCCGCAACCCCAGCTCAAACGTCGCGGCATATCCGTCGGCCGTCCGCTGCGGCGCCAGCGTCAGCATCCCCTCGCTCTGCTGGAAGATGCTGTCGCCGCCGTTGCGCGTCCTGCCGTCGCTGCCCTTCTGCGCGTACGGCGGCTTCGCGAGCACGTCATCCGTCAGCGCATCGTCGAAGAAGACCTGCGACGTGAACTCCGCGGCCGATGATCCCTGCGCAGCCGTCCGGACCTTGAAGTGGATGTGCACCGTGCGGCCCTCGTACCAGCCCGGGTAGATCGTCCGGAAGCTCGCCCGCCCCTGCGCGTCCGTTAGCTGGTACCCGCGCAGGAACTTCTGGCCGCGCGTGTTGAACCCCGGATCCTGCGCGTCGCTGTACACGCCGAGCGCGTCGCACTGCCACACGTCGACCATGGCGCCGGCCAGCGGCGTGCAGCCCTCGCCGATCGACGACACGACGAACGTGAGGTCGAGCCGTGCGCCTTCCTTCAGGTCGCCGGTGCCCGGATCGGAGCGGATGTCCGACCGGTTGAGCTTCTCATCGACGAAGAACGGTCCCTCCATGACCTCCGGCACCACCACGCACGCCGGCATGCCGGCCGTGCGCGCCGGCGCGCCCGCGGTGGCGCCCGCGCTCGTCGCCGAAGCGCCGGCGCGGGTGGCGTCGCCCGCCGTGCCGTGATCGTCGCCGCTCAAGCACCCTGCCGCGGCGATCAGTCCCGCCGCGCCCATCAGCCCCAGCAGCTCACGCCGCGTCAGCAGCCGCCCGCTCTGTATGTCGTCGCCATGCATCACATTCCCCCTCATGCCCGCGCCATGTGGCGGCCTTCAAGGTAACAGCCAGCCGGACCGCCCGCCGCCACCGCGCGGGCCGCGCCGCGCAAGTCCACCGCCCATCCGCGATCGTCCACTTTCGCCCCGCATGCATGAGACGCGCCGGGGACCTAGATCATCTCCGCCAGCACGCCGGCGATGTGCATCGAAGGACCCCACCGCGTGCCGGCGTTCTCCGCCGACCACACCGCCGATAGCACCCGGTACGCGAGCGCCCACGCGAGGATCCGCGCGCGGTCGAACCCCAGCCGCTCGGCGAAAATGTCCGCGCGCCGCTCCAGCACGCGACGCAGGTTCAGCCAGTCGGCCAGGTCGAGCGGATTCCCGAAGAACGCCCCGACATCGAACACCGGGTCGCCAATGAGCCCGTGCGGGTCGATCGCGAGCCAGGGCGCCCGCCCGGCTGAGAGGATGTTGTAGTGATGCAGATCCCCGTGCAGCAACGCGGCCTGCGCCGGCGACGACGCGAGCAACTCCCGATACACCGCCTCGCCCCGCTCGAACAGCGCCGCCGGCAGCGGCCCCGCGCCGCCGTGCTCCTCGCGATGCCGCGCGAACGCCGCGAACCAATCCTCGGTCGTCGGCAGCCCGTGGTCCGTGGGCGCGTCGCGCAGCAGCGCGCGCAGCACGTCTGCCGCGATCTCCGTCTTGCGCTCGTCGGACGCATCGAGCGCGACGAGGATCGCGCCCGGCGTCAGCCGATCGAGCAGCGCGACGCCGCGGTCGACGTCCGCCTCGATCAGCCGCACCATGCCGCGCCCGCCGTACGCGCGCGTCGCCGTGACCTCGTACCGGAAGTCGTCGCCGTGCGGGCTGAGCTTCAGCACCGCCTCCGTGCCGTCGGCGCGCGTCGCCGGCGCCACGTAGTTGAACGACAGCGCGAACGGCGCCCCGATCTCGAGCCCGTACTCGCGCGCGCACCAGGCGAGCAGCCCCGGCAGCCCATCGAGCCATGCCCGCCCGGCGTCCCCCAGCACGTGCGTAACGTTGCGGACAAACTCCTCCGGCAGCTCCATCGGAGAGATTCTATCCGCGGACGATCGCGAGCCGTCTCGCGCACGATCGCTCCCCTTCGCCGTGCAGATAATCGTCACTTCACACACCAGCCCTCATTGCGAGCTCCCCTCTCCACATTGTGGAGAGGGGCCGGGGGTGAGGTCCCGCACGGCGCGCCAAACTCCATCCTCCACCTTCAATCATCCACCCGCGCCCGGCCGCGCGCGCTGCGATCTCGCTCCTCGCTCCTCGCTCCTCGCTCCTCGCTCCTCACCTTGAACATTTGTGCATTTCTGCACTATCATCATCCGGAACCTGAGTCCGAACTGGAGCCCGACACATGACGCTCGATACTCGCTGGGAAGATGTCGATACCCTGCTCGACCGCACGGTCCGCACCGTGGAGGAGAAGACCGAGAAGGCCGTGCGCGAGATCGCCGCACAGCGCTTCGAGTTCCCGACGCCCGAGCACCCGGCCTACCGCACCCACATCAACGTGCCCGAAGTCAGCATGGCGGTGCAGGTCGGCAACGAGGAGATCGCGCCCGACATCGTCGTCGTCGAGAAGCACAAGACCGGCGAGACCAACCTGGTGATCACGGTCGCCGTCGCCGGGCGTGAGCAGGTCAACGAGGCCGAGGCCAAACGCACCTGGGCGCGCTATGCCGCGATCGATGGCGTCGCCTTTTACCTCTACGTCCCCGTCGGTTTCGGCGCCGCGGCGAAGCGCATCTGCAAGAAGCTGCGCATCAAGGTCGAGGGCTATCGCACCTACCGCACGACGCCGCGCGGCTTCGAGATCAACGAGGTCTCCGAGTCGCCCTCGCCCCTCGCCGCGCTCATGCCGCCGATCGTCCGCAACTTCCTCGCTACGCCGTAGCCACCATCCACCAGCACACGGCGCGACGGTAGCGGCGGAGGTTCAGCTTCGCCGTTCGTTCTCAGGAGCACGTGACCCACCGCACCACGCTAGCTTGCCCAACCCACCAAAC
>DASUKS010000028.1:0-3127 GCA_036278595.1 Dehalococcoidia bacterium | reverse complement strand
GCGGTGCAGCGGCCGCGGCGCATCGAAGTGAAGATCCCGGCGGGCGTGACGAACGGCTCGAAGGTGCGCATCGCGAAGGAGGGACAGCCGGGCATCGGCGGCGGGCAGAAGGGGGACCTGCTGCTCGTGGTGTCGGTGCGGCCGCACCCGCGCTTCGAGCGGCGCGGCGACGACCTGTACGAGGACATCGACGTGCCGGTGACGACGGCGGCGCTCGGCGGCGAGGCCGAGGTGCCGACGATGACGGCGCGCGTGATGTTGAAGATCCCGCCGGTGACGCAGAACGGCAAGGCGTTCAAGCTGAGTGGCCTGGGGATGCCGAAGCTCGGGCGCGACGGGCGCGGCGACCTGCATGCGCGCGTGCGCGTGCGGCTGCCCGAGTCGCTCACGGATGAACAGCGGAAGGCGTTCGAGGAGCTGCGGGCGGCGGGCGTGTAGGGCTGGTCGCCTGGAGGTTTGAGGTTGGAGGTTGGAGGTCGCCTAACGGCGATCAGCGAGGGAGCGGATGACCGACGAGAAGACCACGTGCAAGTGTCACTGCGGCTGCGCCACGCAGACTGTGCGAAACAACCTGCCGGAGGGGCGGACGGTGTACTGCGGACCGTGCAAGAAGGCGAAGCGCACCGACATCCGTCACGGCGCGCCGTAGCGGTAGATCAGGCGGAGCCGATGGCATGAGCGAAGACTATGCGTACGAAGAGTTCGAGGAGCCGTGCTACGTGATCTCGATCGCGGCAAGGATGGTGGGGATGCATGCGCAGACGCTGCGGCAGTACGAGCGCATCGGGTTGGTGGAGCCGAAGCGGACGCGCGGGAACATCCGCATGTACTCGCAGGCGGACGTGGCGCGGCTGCGCACGGTGCAGCGGCTGATCACGGATCTTGGGGTGAACCTCGCGGGGGTGGAGGTGATCCTGCGGATGCGGGAGAAGCTGCAGGCGATGGAGGCGGAGATGGAGCGGCTGCGGCGGGAGTTGCAGCGCGAGCGTGACCGGCGGTTGCCGCAGGTGCGCGGGTGAGGGGAGCAACGGAGGAGACATGGCTGACTCGTACATCCTTACGCGCCTGAACTCGATCGAGGCCGAGCTGGCGGCCGTGCGGCGGCGCCTCCAGGAACGGGAGCAGCCGCGCAACGAGCGCGAGAGCCTGTTCGGCATCCTCGAGGGAGAGGAATTCACCGAAGAGGAGATCGACGCGATCGTCGCGAGGACCTTCCGGGATGCAGATGGCGAGGAGTGACGTCTATGTGCTTGATACGCACACGCTGCTCTGGCATCTGTCCGGCGATCGACGGCGACTCTCCCGGCGCGCTATGCGGACGCTAAGGAGAGCGGAGCAGGATCGGGACATCACGATCCTCGTGCCGGCGGTGGTGCTGGCCGAGGCCATCACGGCGATCGAGCGACGGAAGGTGAGGCTCGGCATTGGCGATCTACTAGGGCGCATCGATTCGACCGGATTCGAGATCGTGCCACTCGATCTCGACGTCATCCGCGCGATGCTTGAGTTCCCGAGCGGCCTGGAGCTGCATGACCGGATGATTGCGGCCACTGCGCGCCACTATGACGGCAAGCTGATCAGCCGCGATCCAGACATCGCGCGTGTCATCGATGTGATCTGGTAAAGCCGAGAAACGGAGAAGAGACGAGATGATGAGACAAGATCGGTTTACACAGCAGGCGCAGGAGGTGCTGGCGGCTTCGCAGGAGATGGTGCGGCAGCAGCGGCACTCGCAGTGGGACGTCGAGCACGTGCTGCTCGCGCTGCTGCAGCACGAGGACGGGCTCGCGGGGCGCATCCTCGACGCGATGCAGGTGGACGTGCGCGCGCTGACGCAGCGCGTCGCCGACACGCTCGGGCGTGCGCCGAAGCTGGCGTACGACGTCGTGCAGGTGTACACGACGCCGCGCATTGTGAAGATGCTCGAGACGGCGACGGCGGAGGCGGACCGGCTGAAGGACGAGTACGTTGGCGTCGAGCACCTGCTGATCGCGATCGCGGACGAGCGCGACGGCGAGTCGGCGCAGGTCTTCCGCCAGTTCAACATCGACAAGGAGCGCATCTACAAGGCGCTGCAGGAGGTGCGCGGGGACGCGCGCGTCGATTCGCCGACGGCGGAGAACCGCTACGGCGCGCTCGAGAAGTACAGCACGGACCTGACGCAGCTGGCGCGCGAGGGCAAGCTCGACCCGGTGATCGGGCGCGAGCAGGAGATCAAGCGCGTCATGCAGATCCTCAACCGGCGGACGAAGAACAACCCGGTGATCATCGGCGAGGCGGGCGTCGGCAAGACGGCGATCGCCGAGGGGCTGGCGGGGAAGATCGTGGCCGGCGACGTGCCGGAGAACATCATCGACAAGCGGCTGCTGGCGCTCGACATGGGCGCGATGGTGGCGGGCGCGAAGTTCCGCGGCGAGTTCGAGGAGCGGCTGAAGTCGGTGATGGATGAGATCCGCCGCGCCGAGGGTGAGGTGATCATCTTCATCGACGAGCTGCACCAGGTGGTGGGCGCGGGCGCGGCGGAGGGCGCGATCGACGCGAGCACGATGATGAAGCCGGCGCTCGCGCGCGGCGAGCTGCGGGTGATCGGCGCGACGACGCTCGACGAGTACCGCAAGTACATCGAGAAGGACCCGGCGCTGGAGCGTCGCTTCTCGCCGGTGTTCCTGGACGAGCCGACGCCGGACGAGACGATCGAGATCCTGCGCGGCATCCGCGCGAAGTACGAGGCGCACCACAAGGTGCAGATCACGGACGACGCGCTGGTGGCAGCGGCGCGGCTCTCTGACCGCTACCTGACGGAACGCTTCCTGCCCGACAAGGCGATCGACCTGATCGACGAGGCGGCGAGCAAGCACGTCATCGAGCAGCAGTCGCTGACGCCGGACCTGCGCGACCTGAAGCAGCGGCTCGACGAGCTGAACATGCAGACGGAGGCGGCGGCCGGGCGCCAGGACTACGAGGAGGCGGCGCGCATCCGCCAGGAGGTGCTGCAGGTCCAGCAGGACTACGAGCAGCGCAAGGCGGAATGGGAGCAGACCCACACGGCGGACATGACCGTCACCGAGCAGGACATCGCGGAGCTGATCGCTTCGATCACGGGCATCCCGGTGAGCCGCATGCTCGA
>DASUKS010000027.1:0-3086 GCA_036278595.1 Dehalococcoidia bacterium | reverse complement strand
GGCGAAGAGCGCCGGTTTGTCCTCCTGCAGGTCGCGGTCGTAGGCGAGCGGCAGGCCCTTCAGTGTCATCAGCATGCCGGTGAGCGCGCCGGCGACGCGGCCGACGCGACCGCGCGCGAGCTCGGCGACGTCCGGATTCTTCTTCTGCGGCATGATGCTCGATCCTGTCGCGAACGCGTCGGGCAGGCGGATGAAGCCGAACTCTGCACTCGACCAGAGGATGAGGTCTTCGGCGAGGCGCGAGACGTGGACCATCGCGAGCGAGGCGGCGGACAGGAAGTCGACGGCGAAGTCGCGGTCGGCGACGGCGTCGATGCTGTTCGCCGTGACGCCGGAGAAGCCGAGCTCTTCGGCGACGGACGCGCGATCGATCGGGTAGGGGACGCCGGCGAGGGCGCCGCTGCCGAGCGGCAGCTCATCGGCCAAGAGGGCGGCGAAGGCGAAGCGCGTGTGGTCGCGCGCGAACATCTCGACGTAGGCGAGCAGGTGGTGGGCGAAGAGCACGGGCTGCGCGCGCTGCAGGTGCGTGTAGCCGGGCATCGGCGCCGCCTTGTTCGCTTCGGCGAGGTCAAGCAGCGCCGACTGGACGGCGAGCAGCGCGTCCATTGCACGCGCGCAGGCATCCTTCGTGTAGAGGCGGAAGTCCGTTGCCACCTGGTCGTTGCGCGAGCGGGCGGTATGCAGACGGCCGGCGACCGGGCCGATCTTCTGCGCGAGCCGCGCCTCGACGTTCATGTGCACGTCCTCGAGCGAGGGGTCGAGGACGAAGTCGCCGCGCGCGTACTCGTCGAGGATCTCCGCGAGGCCGCGGACGATGGCGTCGGCGTCCTTCTTCGGGATGATGCGCTGCCGGCCGAGCATGCGGGCATGCGCGATCGACGCGGCGATGTCGTGCGTGAGCATGCGCGCGTCGGTATCGATGGAGGACGTGTATGCCTCGACGAGGGCGTCGGTCGGCTGGGCGAAGCGACCGCCCCAGGGCTTGGGGGCGCGGCCGTTGGTTGACGACGCGGCCTTCGTGCGGGGTGTGCGGGATGTGCGGGATTGCGGCATGTGGGGATGATATCGGGCGCGGCGCGTGGGCAGCAGGAGGGCGCCGCAGGCTCAGCTCGTTAGGAAAGAAGAGGTAGGGCAACGCGGTCAGCTGCGCTGGCGGGCGAAGATCCAGATGCCGAGCGTCTCGTTCAGGCCGGCGTTCGGCACGACCCCGACGATCTCGAGGTTCTGGTTCTCGATCTCCTGCGCGACGGCCTCGAGGCGGCGGGTGAAGCTGCCGGTGTTGCTCCCGCGCTTGTCGACGTAAACGACGGTCTGTACGGGCATGACGTCCCTCCTTCGACGAAGAGTAGGGCGAGCGGGCGTCAGGTGTTGACGCCCTTAGCAAATCGCAGGTCGCAGGGCGCAGGTCGGGGCCGCGGACTCCGGCTGGAAGATACGGATGGAGGGTGAAACGCCTTCGATCCGCTGTATTCGGTGCGTTCTGGGACGAATGCGGGCGGGCACATAGGCCCGCCCCTACCGCCCCCGTGGAGCACTAACCGAAGATGGGGAGGGTCTTGAGCTCGGAGAGGTTCCAGATCTCGTAGTCGGGGGTGGCGTTTTCGCCGCCGCCGAAGTCGCCGAGGGCGCGGCCGGTCTCCTCGCGCGTGGCGCCGCGGGGCTTCGTCCTGGCGTCGGTCGGGCCGCCGGGACCCTCGCCGGTCTCCTCGCGGTCGTGCTTGCGGTCCGGCTTCTTCACCCGCCGCAGGATCGCCGTCATGCCGAGCGCCTGCGACGCCTCGACGTCGGCGCGCAGGGAGTCGCCGACCATCGCGGTCTCGCGCGGTTCGGCGCCGAGCGCGCTGAGCACGTGCTCGAAGATCTTCGGGTGCGGCTTCATGTAGCCGAAGTCGCAGGAGACGGCGACCGCATCGAAGTAGCCGTCGAGGCCGAGGCCGCGCAGCTCTTCGTAGAAGCGCGGGCCGCCGAAGACGCGGTTCGTCACGCAGCCGAAGCGGACGCCGCGCTCGCGCAGCCAGTCGAGCGTCGGGATCGCGTCGTCGTACAGCGTGCGGCCGAGCATCAGACCGCCGAGGTTCCAGGCGTCCCAGAGGCGGGCGGCGCGGTCGCCGTCGATCTCGAGGCCACTCTGGCGGGCGATGTTGCGCACGACCTCGACGAAGTTCGGGCTGACGCAGTCGGATTCGTACGCGGCACGGTCGGCGCGCTCGACGCCGAGGCGGATCTCGCGGCCGAGGAAGCGCATCGGGCCTTCGAACGGCACGCCCCACTCGCCGAGCAGTCCGCTGATGCGACGCATCGTCTCGCCGCGGATGATCTCCGTCGGCGGCAGCGCGGGGAAGTGCCAGAGGGTATCGCCGAGGTCGAAGAGGACGTACTTAATGGGCATGGGGCGAGGATAGCGCGGGGGCGGGATTGGCCATAGGGCCGTGGGCCGGCCGGGCGTCCGGGCTGCGTTCGGAACGAGGATGGAAGATGGAGGATAGAGGATGGACGGTGGATCACGGTCGGCCCTTCCATTTTTCCACCGTCCATCTGCCATCTTCACCCGCTAGCGGGGCGATGCACCGGAAGACGACGGCCCGTGTCGGGCGAAGATCTTGACGGTTACACGGCGCGTTGGGTGCCAGCACCCAGCGCGGTTGCGCTTCTTAATACTTCCGAAGCTGCGAACGCATAAACGCACCGCCCCGGCAGGCCGATAATCGCCGTATGAAGCGCGCGATGTTGTTCGTGCTCGGCGGTCTCGGCATGGCGCTGCTGGCGTTGCCGCTGGTGATGCTCGCGGTGCTCCGGACGCATCCGGGCGACGATCCGACGCTCCAGGCGCCGGAGTTCCACTTCTGGGTCGTGAGCATGACGTCGCTCGCGGCGGCCGTCTCCGGCGGGCTGATCATCGCGTCGGCGCGGACGTTGCGGGAGACGCGTCTGCTGTTCCTTGCGCTGGCGTTCGTCTCGATCGCGGGCGTGTTCGCCGTCCACGGGCTGATGACGCCCGGGTTCATCGCGGACCATTCGTACAGCTCGGTGCCGGTGTCGGCGTGGGTGAGCGTGTTCGTCGGCGCCGTGTTCGTCGCGATCAGCGC
>DASUKS010000026.1:0-2069 GCA_036278595.1 Dehalococcoidia bacterium | reverse complement strand
AGCGCGAGCACGCGACCGTCCTTCGTTGTGACGAGCGGGTTGATCTCGGCGAGCGAAGCGTCCTTCTCGATGAAGGCGTCGTAGAGTCCCGTCATCAGCTTTGTCGCCTGCTTCTGCGCGTCGCCGGTGAGGCCGAGGTCGAAGCAGAGCTCGCGCGCGTGATGCGGCTGGAAGCCGGTGACGGGATCGATGGTCACGCGGTGGATGGCTTCGGGCGTTTTCGCCGCGACCTCCTCGATCTCCATGCCGCCGGCGGCGCTCGCCATCATCACCGCACGGCCGGCGGCGCCATCGATGAGGACGGCGAGGTAGAGCTCGCGGTCGATGGGCATCTGCTCTTCGACGAGCACGGTCTTGACGCGCTGGCCTTCGGGCCCGGTCTGGTGCGTGACCAGCTGCATGCCGAGGATCTGCGATGCGACCTGCTCCGCTTCATCGGGCGAGTTGGCGAGCTTGACGCCGCCGCCCTTGCCGCGGCCACCGGCATGGATCTGCGCCTTGACCACGCACTTGCCGCCGAGCGACGCGGCGATTTCCTTTGCCTCGGCCGCGCTGGTCGCCGTGCGGCCCTGGGGCACCGGCACGCCGAAGGCCGCGAGGATCTGCTTCGCCTGATATTCGTGAATTTTCATTGGCTCTTCGCTCTTCGCTTCTAGGAGTTCGCTGTTGGCGGCGGGTGCTTGCGATCCTGAGACTACCGCGCACGTCCGGTACGGGACAGCAAATGCCGCGCAATGCCTCTGGGCGCGGGGGAGACCGGCGCCGAGGCAGAGCTCAAGCCCCGCGCCTACCGCGCGCGGCTCGGTCGCGATTGCGATCGACCGACGAGGCGGAGCTGCCTACGGCCCGTGGGGAAGCTCCGCTGCTACTGGCGCGTATTGGTCGCGGGTGCGATCTACCGACGAGGTGGAGCTGCTACGGCCCGTAGGGAAGCTTCGTTGCTGCGAGGCCGGGTGGAAGGCAGACCGGCTGTTGTCGGTGGTCTACCCTAACCCGGCGATCGCGGAGCGTGCGGCGTCGGCGAGGTCCGTCGAGCGGGAGCCGCCGAGCAGGTCCATGGTGAGCGCGTTCGGGACGAATCCGAAGGCCATCTCGATCTCGGGGTCGGCGAAGCCGATCGAGCCGCCGAAGCCCGGGTGGCCGAGCGCCGTCGGGCGGGGGCCTTCCGTCGTAATGACGCCGCCGCCGAGCATGTAGCCGAGTCCCCACGGGATCTCGATGCTGATCACCCTGTCCGCGCGCTTCGGCTGCGGTTCGACCATCAGGCGGACGCGCTCTTCGCTCATGATGCGCGTGCCATCGAGCGCCCCACGCTGGGCGATGCAGGCGTACATGCGCGCGAGGTCGCGCGCGGTCATCGTGCCGGTGACGGCGGGGATCTCGGCCTGGTGGGCGGCGGGCGTGTTGACGAAGCTGACGCTGTCGCCCATCCAGCCGGGCATCGCGCGGTTCAGCAACGAATTGTTCGACATCGTCGCGCGGGCCGCCTGCATCTCCGGCGTCAGGACGATGCGCGACGTCACCTTCGCGATGCGCGGCTCGGCGGACGCGGGCGCGCCGATGTACAGGCCGTCGATCGCGAGCGGGCCGGCGACTTCCTCGCGCAGGAAGGTGCCGACGCTGCGGCCGGAAACGCGGCGGACGAGCTCACCGACGAGCCAGCCGAAGTTGTAGGCGTGGTAGCCGTTGGCGGTGCCCGGCTCCCAGAGCGGTTCGAGCTGCTCCATGGCGTGGATCATCTTGTCCCAGTCGAGGAGCGCGTCGTTGAGGTAGTTGTCGGGCTGCTGCGGGATGCCGGCCTGGTGGGTCAGCACGTGGCGCACGGTCACGTGCTCCTTGCCATGCTGGGCGAACTCCGGCCAGTGCTTCGAGACCAGATCGTCGTACGAGATGAGGCCGCGATCGGCGAGCACGTGCAGGCAGGTGGCGGTGAGCCCCTTCGTCGTCGAATAGCAGACGGCCATCGTGTCTTCGCGCCACGGCGTGCCAGCATCCTCGTCGGCGAGGCCGCCCCAGAGGTCGACGACGGGCGTGCCGCGATGGTAGACGGCGACCGCGGCGCCGATGTG
>DASUKS010000025.1:0-2691 GCA_036278595.1 Dehalococcoidia bacterium | reverse complement strand
CGATGTCGTGCAGGTGCTGAAGAGCCCGAACCTCTTCTCTTCGAGCGCGATTGGTATGCAGCTCCGGGGGCGGCCGACGCGCACGGTGATCAACACCGATCCTCCCGTGCACACGGAGCTGCGCGGGCTGGTGAACCGCGCGTTCACGCCGCGGATGGTCGCTGACCTCGAGCCGCGCATCCGCGAGATCACAAGGGCCCTGCTGGACAGGATCGTCGAGGACGGCGAGATGGACCTCGTGCGCGACCTCGCGGTGCCGCTGCCGGTGACGGTGATCGCCGAGCTGCTCGGCGTCGAGCCCGACCGCCATGACGACTTCAAGCGATGGTCCACCGCGTCCGTGACGCACGACCAGGCGATGAGCGAAGGAGCCCAGCGCCGGCTGCAGCGCGAGATTGACGAGTTCGCGACGTACTTCGAGCGCGCGATCGATGAGCGCCGCGGCCGGCCGGGCTCAGACCTGATCAGCGCCGTCCTTGCCGCCGAGCAGAGCGACCTGAGGCTCACGCCCGACGACATGGTCGCCTTCGTGGGGCTGCTGCTGATCGCCGGCAACGAGACGACGACGAACCTGATCGGCAACGCCGTTCTGGCGCTGCTCAATCATCCGGGCGAGCTGGCGAAGGTGCGCGCCGACCCGGCGCTCATCCCGAACATGGTCGAAGAGGCGCTGCGCTGGGACTCGCCGGTGCAGTTCCTGTTTCGCACGGCGACGCAGGACGCCGAGATCGCCGGGACGAAGATCGATGCGGGGATGAATGTGATCCCGGCGTACGCCTCCGCGAACCGGGACGGGACCCGATTCCCGGATCCCGACCGCTTCGACGTAACGCGCAACACGCAGGGGCACCTTGCCTTCGGGTACGGCGTGCACTTCTGCCTCGGCGCGCCGCTGGCCCGGCTGGAGGCGCGCGTGGCGCTCGAGCAGGTGCTTGAGCGGCTGCCCGGCCTGCGGCGTGCGGACGACGCGCCGCTCGCGCGCGTGAACTCGATGTTCCTGCGCGGCCTGCAGTCGCTGCCGTTGGAGTTCGAGGCGAGCGCGGTGGCGTCCGGCTGAGGCTTGCTCGCAGAGCCGAGTCGGCGCAGAATCGCGGCATGGCACAGAAGTTCCGCGACGACGACGCCGGATACCGGCAGTGGCTAAACAAACACCCGAACGGATTCGTGCTCAACGCACAGCGATCACCGAATCACGGCTATCTGATGCTGCACCGCTCCAACTGCGGGACGATCTCGAACGAACCGGCGAACGGAGAGCTCTGGACGAAGGATTACATCAAAGTGTGCGCGGCGAGCCGGGCGGACGTCAGCGGGTGGCTGGACGAGCAACCCGAGCTCCGAGGTGCGAGCCCCGCCGAGTGCCGGATCTGTCTTGGCTAACGACTCCGGGCCGCAGTTGACCGGCGCGCGGCTTTGATCGAGCATGGCGGCATGAGCGGAACACTTGAGATGCTCGGGTATGCGCCCGGCGACCGCGTGCTGATCACCCACGCCGACGACGTCGGCTTCTCGCACGCCTCGAACGTCGCCAGCTTCGAGTGCATGCTCGAAGGCAGCCTCACCTGCGGCTCGACGCTCGTGTCCGCGCCGTGGTTCATGGAGACCGTCGCGCTCCAGAAGGAGCACCCCGACGCCGACATCGGCATTCACATGACGCTGACGGCCGAGTACGAGCGCTACCGCTGGCGGTCGCTCACCGGCGGCTCCGGCTCCGCGCTGCACGCGCCGGACGGCGGGATGTGGCGCGACGTGGCGAGCGTGCTCACGCACGTCAGCGAGGACGAAGGCCGGCGCGAGCTGCGCGCGCAGATCGAGCACGCGCTCGCGATGGGCATCGACGTGACGCACATCGACACGCACATGGGCACGGTGATCCACCCGAAGTTTCTGCCGGCGTACGTCGATCTGGCGATCGAGTTCCGGCTGCCGCTGTTCCTCGTGCGGCCGAGCGAGCGGCGCGTCGAGGCGCTCGGCGAGGGCGCCGCCGCGTACCAGGCGCAGATCGACCGCCTGGACGCGCTCGGCTGGCCCGTACTGGACAGCATCATCCACCGCACGCTGAGCGAGATCGCGCCCGAGGAGAAGGAAGCGACCTTCAAGCGCATGTTCGCCGAGCTGCGGCCGGGGCTCACGCACTTCCTCGTGCATCCCGCCGTCGGCGGCCCCGAGCTGGACGCGATGGCGCCGGTCGACTGCCGGCATCGCGCGGGCGACTATGCGGTCTTCCGGACGCCCATGATGCGCGAGTACTGCGAGTCGCTCGGCATCAAGCTCACCGGCTACCGGGAGGTCCGCGACCGGCTGCGGGCCGCCCTGCCCGCATCGAAGTGACCGCGCCCGCGGGACACTCCTGACATGGCCACACGAGACCTTCGTGGCGCGACGGCGATCGTGACGGGCGCCAGCTCCGGCATCGGCCGCGAGACCGCGCTCGAGTTCGCGCGCCACGGCGTCAACGTTGTGCTGGCGGCACGGCGGGAGGACCGCCTGCAGACGCTGGCCCGCGAGGTGCGCCGGTACGGCGTCGAGGCGCTCGTCGTGCCGGCGGACGTCGCGCGCGGCGAGGACATCGAGCGTGTGGTGCAGGCGGCGCTGGGGACGTTCGGGCGCATCGACGTGCTGGTGAACAACGCGGGGTTCGGCTTCAGCGGCACGATCGAGGAGACGACCGAGCGCGACATGCGCGAGCTG
>DASUKS010000024.1:0-5670 GCA_036278595.1 Dehalococcoidia bacterium | reverse complement strand
GGTGACGCCGCGACGCAGGAAGGCCGGGAGCTCGGTGTCGAGGTCGGGGGCCTGGGGCATGGCGCCGAAGGGGCTGCGGGCGTCCGAGCGCGCGACTTCGCGGTGGGCGACCTCGCGCGGTTCGGGAGCCGGAGGCAGGTCTTCCTCTTCGTTGTACTCGGATTCGGGCTCGATGACGTTGGCGCGCGTCTCGAAGCCGGTGGCGATGACGGTGACTTTGACCTCGTCGCCGAGCCTCTCGTCGATGGCGGCGCCGAAGACGATCTCGGCGTCTGCGTCGACGACGTTCTGGATGACCTGCGCCGCCTGGTTGACCTCGAGGATGCCGAGGCTCTTACCGCCGACGACGTTGAACAGGACGCCGCGTGCGCCGCGAATGCTGACGTCGAGCAGCGGGCTCGTGACCGCGAGGCGTGCGGCTTCGGCGGCCCTGTTATCGCCGCGGGCTTTGCCGATGGCGAGCAGGGCGGGGCCGGCCTGGCCCATGATCTTGCGCACGTCCGCGAAGTCGAGGTTGATCACGCCGGGGAGGGTGATGACCTCGGAGATGCCCTGGATGGCCTGACGCAGGACGTCGTCGGCGCTGCTGAAGGCCTCTTCGAGCGTGGTCTTGGCGTCGCTGAGCGTGAGCAGACGGTCGTTGGGGATGACGATGAGGGTATCGACTTTCTCGCCGAGAGCCGCGATACCTTCTTCGGCGCGCTGGGCACGCTTGCCGCCCTCGAAGCCGAAGGGCTTGGTGACGACGCCGATGGTGAGGGCGCCGGCTTCGCGGGCGACTTCGGCGACGATCGGCGACGCGCCGGTGCCGGTGCCACCGCCCATGCCGGACGTGACGAAGACCATCTCCGCGTCGCGCACGGCTTCGCGCAGCTCGTCACGGCTCTCCTCGGCGGCTTGCTGGCCCTTGGCAGGGTCGCCGCCGACGCCGAGGCCCTTGGTGAGCTTGTCGCCGATGCGAATCTGAACGTCGGCCTGGATGTGCATCAGCGATTGGCCGTCCGTGTTGACGGCGACGAGCTCGACGCCCGGTATTTTCTCCGAGGCCATGCGGTTGACGGCGTTGCAGCCACCTCCGCCAACGCCGATTACTTTTATCGGCGGGAGTCCATCGAATTCATTCTTCGGTGCCATGTTGCCCCTCTCTTCTTTTCTGCCCTGCGCAGGGACTTGGGTTGACGGTTGTGACGATTGGAGTGAGCGCCCTGAGGCCGTTATCTTGTGCTGCTGCGAAGGCTTCGATGCCTGTTCGAGTCTTCGACGAGGCCGCTCCGAAGCGGTGCGCGGTTGCGTGTTCTCGGCAGACCGCGTCGGTGACTGCAAGCTCGGCTGATCGCCGAGCAGGGGGAGCTGCGTTCCTTTGAGTAGAGCCATCGCAGTCCTGTTCGTTCATGTCTATCTCATTCGGGCAGCAGCACCCGGAACCAGTCGCCGAGGCGTTTGAAGAGCCCATCGAAGGCGCCGGGGCCGGACGGGCCCTGACTCAACGGCGCGAGGTCCTGGGTGCCCATCGCCCACTGCAACAGACCGACGCCGGTGGAAAACGCAGGATCGTGCAGCTCATCGACGAGGCCGAAGATGTGGCTGGGCATGCCGATACGCGCGGGCATGCCGGTAACCTGCTCGGCCAGGAGGTCGAGGCCAGGGAGGCGTGCGGTGCCTCCGGTGAGCACGAGGCCGGCGGATACCAGCTCGACGTCGGTGGCGATTTTGATTTCGTTGACGATCAGCTCCAGGATCTCTTCGCAGCGGGCCTGCACGATCTCGCAGACCAGGCGTCGCGGATAGGTGCGCTGACGCTCGGCGCCGAACGCCTCGATATCGATGGTCTGGTCGGCGGGTACGGCGCTGGGCAGGGCGTTTCCGTAGACCTCTTTGGCGCCTTCGGCGCTGTGATAGGGGCAGCGCAGGCCGACCACGAGGTCGCGGGTGATGTGATTGCCGCCCATGGGCACGGTCGCGGTGTGCTGAATGCTGCCCTCGATGAAGACGGAGATGTCGGTGCAGCCGCCGCCGATGTCGGCAACCACGACGCCCTGGCGCCGCTCTTCGGCGGTGAGGACGGCTTCGGCGCTGGCCAGCGGCTGCAGCACGATGTCGTCGACTTCGACGCCGGCGGCCTGGACGACCTTGCTGACGTTGGCGATGGCGCTGCTGGCCACGGTGATGATGTGCGCCTCGACGTCGAGACGCTGCCCGAACATGCCGAGAGGATCGCTGACGTTGTCCTGGCCATCGACGACGAAGTAGCGGGGCAGGACGTGCAGGATCTCGCGGTTGGCGGGGATCGAGATGATCTTGGCGCCTTCGAGGGCGCGAGCGATGTCGTCGGCAGAGATCGGGCGGTTGCGATCGGGCACGGCGACGATGCCGCGGTTGTTGGCGCTCTGGACGTGGGCGCCACTGAGGCCAACGTGGGCAGAGACGATGCGCGTGCCGGAAGCTCGCTCCGCCTTTTCGACCGAGGCGCGAATGGCATCGGTTGCCTCGCGGATGTTATCGACCATGCCCTTGCTGAGGCCGGCCGATGGCGCAACGCCGACGCCGAGGATGCGCGTCTCGCCGGTGCCGGCGGCGACTTCGCCGACAATAGTGCAGACCTTGGTGGTGCCGACGTCGATGGCTGCGAAGGTGCCGCTTCTCACGGGCGCACCTCCGGCCCGCTCATGAGGGCAAGCTGGCTAACCGGCAGACGGGCAAAGAGCGCTACCTCACCCTCCAACCCCCTCTCGTTGCGAGGCGACGGGGAGCCGGCGAACCACATCGCGAATTGCGGGTTGAGGCGGCCGCGCAGACCTGAAGGTCTGCAGCTACATTGCATTTGGCTATTCATAGGTCACTCGCCCTCCGAATCGCAGATCGACGGATTTGGGCGTGTAGCCCCTGGCTGTGAGGTCGTCCGAGAGTGCAGCGAGCACGGCGATTTTGTATTCGTAGGAGCGCGCGTCACCGAAGGTGACGCGCATGCCGCCGGAAAAAACCACCGTGACGCCGACGTCGGTCTGGTAGTCGAGCTCTTTGACGCTCTGATCGAAGGCGCTCGGAGCTTCGGTCATGATGCGCAGGGCGAGGGCAACGGCGTCCGGGTGAACGCGATCGCCGGGCGACATGATTCGGTCGTTGCCTTGCTCGACGATGCGCGGGGCGGGACCGTCGGGCGCGCCGGAGGAGAGGACGACGCCGTCTTGATCGACCGGATAGTCGTGGCCGCCGATGGACCAGAAGGCGACGGGGACGCGTTCCTGAATCGTAATCGTGACAGCGTTGGGCCAGTTACGCTCAATGGTCGCGGTCTTTACAGCGGGGATGGCATCTAGCTGCTGAGTGGCCTGGGCGAGAGGCAAGCGCAGCATGCTCTTGCCCTGCAGACCGCTGATCGCGGCGAGCGACGCCTGGTCGAGGTTCTGGGTGCCCTGGACCTTGATCTTCTCGACGGTGAGGTAGGGAGAGCGCAAGGCAACGTAAGTACCACCGGCGACGAGGACGATGGGAAAGAGGGCGAGCAGCAGGCGCCAACGGAACCTTCGCTGAGGTTTGGGGTTCTGTCGTGCTGTTGTCTCGGGCCGCCGGCGGGGGCTGCGGTCCTTTGCCAAGAGGTACTCCTCGTTTCGCCAGTAGTGTGCTAAACCGGCTATGCGCCTTAACAGTCGGCTATAGCCTACTCTTATCAGCGACCAAAGTCTCGCATGTCCGTGAAGATTATGGAAGGTTGTAATGCGGTTGTCTTGCGTCCAGCCGGCGCACCTGAAGAAAATAAAGTTATCGAAGCACAAAGATCGGCCGTTTGAAGCGCGAAGGAACCTCGACGGCCGGCGTATCGCCTCTCTGCTGGAGCTCGATGGCCCACGCGTAAGGGTCGTTTGACTTCAACCGAAGCACGAAAATCAGGCATCGCCGAAGCCCTCACCGACCAGCGTCACTTCGTTCTCCAGGTCGACGCCGAAGCGCTCGCGGACGCGGGTCTGAGCCTCGCGCTTGAGCGCGGCGACATCGGCGGCGGTAGCGCCACCAGTATTGATCAGGAAGTTGCAGTGCTTGTCCGAGAACTGTGCTCCGCCGACGCCGTAGCCCCGCATGCCGGCATCATCGAGCAGCTTCCACGCCGGATGCCCGGGCGGGTTCTTGAAGAAGGAGCCGGCGTTGCGGCCGCGCGGCTGGGCCTTGAGACGGCGGGAGTCGTAGTCGGCGACGCGGGCGCGCAACGCTTCGGGCTCGCCGGGCCAGAGGGCGAACTCGGCCCAGAGGACGGCGCGCCCGCGCATGAGGCCGCGCGTGAAGGCGCTGCCGCGGTAGACGAGGCCGAGGTCTGCGGCTTCGAGGACGTGTTCGCCGTGCTCGGCGTCCCAGAGACCGGCGCGCAACAGGACGTCGGCGAGGCAGCCGCCATAAGCGCCGGCGTTGTAGACGACGGCGCCGCCGATGGTGCCGGGTATGCCGCAGGCCCATTCGAGCCCGGCGTATCCGGCGAAGGCGAGCTGCCGGGCGACGGCGGCGAAACTACAGCCGGAATCGGCTTTGAATCGGGTCCTGGTGTCCGTTTCGGTGTTGTGGTCGGAAGGCAGCGGCAATGGGGCTGCGTCTGCGATACCACGGCCTGAAGGCTGGGGCATCGATTCGGGCGCTGCTGTGTCCTGGGACATCGACTCGGGATCTTCTACACCCTGGGGCGCTGGGGCTACCTCACTTCCCGGCCCCCTCTCCTTGCGAGGCGAGGGGGAGGAGGGCGGGTCGTTTTTGGCGTCGTGTGATTGGACGGGCTCACCATGTACGGAAGCAGATGGCATGGGCCCGAGGTCGGTGAGTTGCTGAGCACGGTTGTCGAGGACGACGCCGCGGATGCCGTGGTCGCCGATGACGATGTTGGAGCCGGAGCCGAGGACGAAGACGGGCACGGAGGCTTCGGCGCAGAGTCGCAGGACTTCGACCATCTGAGGCGTGGTCTCGGGCATGACGTAGGCGTCGGCGGGCCCGCCGATGCCAATCGTGGTGTGCCGGGAGAGGGGCTCGTGGAGTCGCGTGGGAGCCGCGGCTTCGATGGCACGCAGGAAGGCGGCATCGAGGCTCATGCCTCACCTCGCGGCTGCGCCGTGTCTTTGGGCCAGCACGGCGCACACCCTTGAGGCGAAGGTAAGGCAAGTAGCTCGCGGCGCTGAGTTGTTGGAAGGCTCTGCAGGATGAATCCTGCAGCTTCCGCGGGGCAGCGTTGAGGCAACCCGTCTTCTGCCGGCCGCCTACTGTCAGCTCGGCGAAAAGAAGAACAAGTCTCTCTGGTCGATAGCGTGAAACGACCAGGCATGGTCGACGTAATCGGACGGGCACCCCACCCCGGGTTGCCGCGCCTCGCTGCCGCGATGGCTCGCAATGAAGATTCGGGGGGCAACGTGGCGTCGCTTCGGCATCGACAGGCATCGGTGCGACTCGGAGTGGGAATGTGAGCCGGCGTCATGCTGTCGGCCTTTCGCGGAGGCGGGTCAAAACCATGGGGCCGACGGAGTCTACGTCGCCGGCACCTATGGTGAAGAAGACATCGCCGGGCTCGAGGGCGGTGGCGAGGCCTTCGGCGGCGGCTTCGAAGGTCTCAAAGTAGCCGGGGACGGGGTCGGAGATTTCGGCGGCGAGCTGGGCGCCGGTCATGCCGTCGGCGATGGCTTCGCGGGCGGCGTAGGTCTC
>DASUKS010000023.1:0-21477 GCA_036278595.1 Dehalococcoidia bacterium | reverse complement strand
CCGCCTTCGGGCCGCGGCCGCACCCACACGCGCCCGCCGTGCGATTGCACGAGCAGCTTGCAGATCGTCAATCCGATGCCGGCGCCGGACGTGCGCGCGATCGCCTCGTCGGTGCGGTAGAAGGGCTCGAAGACGCGCTCGGCCATCTCGGGGCTGATCCCCGGACCGGCATCCCGCACCGAGACGCGCACCTCCTCGTCGTCGCGCGTTACCGTCACGGTGATCGGCGTGCCCGGCGGGCTGTACTTGTCGGCGTTCGAGAGCAGGTTGTCGATGACGACCTCCAGGTATCCGGGCGTGAACCACACGGGCTTCAGCATCGAGCCCGGGTGCACGATGATCTCGCGCCCGGGGACGCGCTCGCTGTAGCGCGCAGCGGCCTTCGAGGCGATGCGGCCGACGAGCACGGGCTCCGGGTCGGCCAGCGGGCGATCGCGCACGCGCATGAGCAGCAGCAGGTTGTCGATGGTGCGATGGAGCCTGCCGCTCTCCGTCGCGACGTCGAGCAACGCGTCGTGCATCGTGGCATCGTCCAGCTTGCTTCTCTGGCGTAACAGCACTTCGACGGTGCCGCCGATCACCGTGAGCGGCGTCTTCAGCTCGTGCGAAAGCAGCGCGACGATGTCGTCGGCGAGCGAGAGCGCCGCCGCCCGCGATTCGGTATCGGTCAGCGTGCGGGGTGCCGCGCCGGCCGCTTGCCTGCCACGCGCGTGCTCGAACTCGCGTGCGTGCCGGAGTCGCTCGAGCATCCACTCGTGGCGACCGGGCAGCGAGGGCCGTGGCAGCGGGCGGGCCGCGGACTCCGGCGCCGCGGTGAGCAGCGGCGCGTCGTAGTATGGGTTGAAGTGCAACTCATCGCCGATGATCGCCGCCGGATGCGTCCGGAGCGCCGCTTCGATGAGCTCGCCGGGCAGGCGCGCCCTGCTGTACTGGCAGATCATCCGGGCCGGCCCACCTGGCGTGAGCACCTCATTGATCAGCGCTTCCCACGACTGCACCGCCGCGCAATCGAGATCCGGCTCCCGCACCCACGTCATCTCGACGGTGAAGCGCGCGCCGGCGAATCCGGCCTGGAGCGCCTCGTCGATCACGCCGCGCAGGTGGCGCGCCTTCGCCGCAAGGTCGAGGCCGTCGGCCGGGCGCCAGTGGAGGCGGCTCCAGATGACGAGCGCGCCGGACGCCTGGTGCGATGCGACATCGATCCCGGCCGCCGCGAGGTCGCTGGTGAAGTCGGGGATGGCGTAGTCGTCTACCACGCAGATGACGCGCTCTCGGCCATCGAGGCCGTCGGAGATGAACGGTACGAGCGCGGGCAGTTGCTCGGAAGGATCGCGCTCGTAGACGAGGCAGACGTGATCGCCGGGAGAAAGCGCGAGCGCGTCGCGGCGGACATGCGTTAGCGCGGCGTCGACCGCGTGCTCAGCGTGTGATCTACTGCGCTCTGTCGGTGCAACCATTTGGCATCACGGCCGCGTACCGCGTCCTCCCCTCATTGATACGCGTATGTGGACTATAACGACCGCCGGCTCACGCGCGCGTCGTACGGCGTGGGCGCGCATTGCAACTCTCTAACAAGGGCGACACCACTCACCCGCATGGCACGCGTCAGCGGCGACCGGTCGATGTTGTTCTGAGGCCGCGCGCGGTACGGTCGGTCATTGAGAGCGAAGGATCGGCGTGGAGGCAACGAATGACATTCGGCATGGAGTTGCTGCTGCGCCATAACGCCTGGGCGAACCTGGAGTTGATCGACGCCTGCTCGCGACTCCCGGATGCGGATCTCGCCGCGACGCTCGACGGCGCGTACGGCCCGGTGACGGACACGCTGCATCACATCATCGGCAACGAGGCCGCCTACCTCATGGTGTACGGCGTGCAGATCGAAGGCGCTCCCGCGCCCGGCGAACGCTTCGCGAGGTGGGAGACGTTGCGGGCGCTCGCTCTGCGCACCGGCGAGGCGCTGGTCGAGCAGGCGCGGCTCGTTGACCCGGAGCGGCGTCTGAAGGGCGAGATGAACGGACGCGCGTACGACATGGCGGCGGGCATCCCACTCGCGCAGGCCGTCCATCACGGCACGGACCATCGCTCGCAGGTCGCGTCGATTCTCTCGTCGCGCGGCATCGAACCGCCGATGCTCAGTGTCTGGGCGTTCGCCGAGGCCAGCGGCCAGCTCTGGGTTTAGCGTCGCCTACCCCACGCCGCTGAACGCGCGCCCGATCAGGAAGCCGATGCCGGCCGCGCCCAGCCCGATCACTACCATTTTGATGCCCGCCCGGCGCCAGTCGCCGACGAGCGTCAGCGCGGAGTAGACGCCGACGCCGAACAGCACGAGCGCGCTGAGCACGAGCGACGTGATCAGCGCCGGCGCGCGCGGCAGCGCCAGGAACGGCGCCAACGGGATCACGTGGCCGATGAGCGTCGCGATGAAGATGACGAACGACGTCCGCAAGATGTCGCGCATCTCGACGCGCTGCAGGTGCAGCTCTTCGTCCATCATCGTGTCGAGCCAGTTTTCGCGGCTGGCGGTAATCGTCTCGACGACCTGGTCGAGCAGCTCGCCGGAGAACCCCTTCGCGGCATAGATGTCGCGGATCTCGTGCCGCTCGGCCTCGGGCATCGTGTCGATCTCGTCAGACTCGCGCCGCCGCTCCGCCTCGTAGTAGTCGCGTACCGAGATGGACGACGTGTAGCCGACCGCGCCCATCGAGATCGACTCGGTGATCGCCGCGGCGAAGCCGGCAGAGAGCAACACGGCGTTCGAGCCGCCGCCGGCGATGACGCCGAGGATGATCCCGAGGATGTTGACGAGCCCGTCCTGCCCGCCGAGGATCACGTCGCGGAGCCAGTTGGTCTGGCGGTGATGCTCCTGGTGGCGGAAGCGCCGTCTCCCGTCCGGCGACGCGCGCATCCCGCGCCGCTGCGAAGGCTCCGCTTCGCCCGCCCGCGCGTCGTCGTCCATGCTCGCCTCCCGCGGTGATCGTGCCACAACGCGTCCGGCAGTGGGGAAACCCCGCGCTCGCGGCCGCCGATGCGATTGGCGCGGCGGCGGGTTAGCCGCCGGCGATCGCGGGCAGGATGTGCACCTCGGCGCCGTCGGGCAACGGCGCATCGAGCTCGCGCGTCTCGTCCGCGCCGACGGCGATCATCACGTCGCCGCGGATGGCGCCCGCTTCGAGCAGGCGCTCGCCCAGGTCGGGGAAACGGCGCTCGAGGTCGTCGATCAGCGCACGTAGCGTCGCGCCGTCGCTCTCGACCGACGCGGCGCCGCCGGCGAGCGGTTGCAGCGATGCGGGCAGGCGCACCGTCACCATCAGACGATACCGCGCGTCGTCTCCAGGATGCGCCGCGGCGACATCGGCAGTTGCGTCTGGCGCACGCCCGTCGCGTGCGTGACGGCGTTCGCGATCGCCGCGAGCGGCGGCACGATGCCGGGCTCGCCGACGCCGCGCACTCCGAACGGATGTAGCGGGTTTGGCACCTCGACGATGATGGTGTCGATCATCGGCACGTCGAGCGACGTGGGCAGGCGGTAGTCGAGGAAGCTCGCGTTCGCCATCCGCCCGCTCTCGTCGTAGTAGTATTCCTCGTTCAGCGCCCAACCGACGCCCTGGACGGCGCCGCCCTGCATCTGTCCTTCGACGTACGACGGATGCACGGCCGTGCCGGCGTCCTGGATCGCGGTGTAGCGCAGGATGGTGACCTTGCCGGTGTCGGGATCGACCTCGACGTCCACGACCGCGTGCGCGAAGCCGCCTCCGGCGAGGAAGCCGGCGTTGAGCGAGCCGCTGACAGTCAGCGCGACGCCGCGGCCGGCGAGCTGCGCCGCAATCTCCTTGAAGGCGCCACTCTTCGCGCCGTCCTTCGTGCGGAAGGCGCCGTCGTCGAACCCGATCTCCTCCGGCGTCGTCTGCCAGAGCGGGGCGAGACGGGCGGTCATCTCCTTGATCAGGTTCTTGCCCGCCTCATGCACTGCCATGCCCGTCCCGAAGGTCGTGCGGCTCCCCGCCGTCACATCGCTGAGGCCGACGGAGTCCGTGTCCACGACGGTGGGTTTCACATCCTCGTAGGGGATGCCGAGCGTCTCGGCGAGCTGCATCGCGAGCGACGCGCGCGTGCCGCCGATGTCGGTGTTGCCTTCGATCAGGTTCACCGTGCCGTCGGGCTGCAGGCTGACGTTCACGCTGGAGCGCAGCCCGACGTTGAACCAGAAGCCGGACGCGACGCCGCGGCCGCGGTTCGGGCCGCCGAGCGGCGAGCGGTAGTGTTCGGAATCGAGCGCCGCCCGCAGGCACTCCTCGTGGCCGATGCGCTTGTAGGGCATGCCCATCGGGCCGCGCGTGCCCTCCTTCGCGGCATTCAGCAGTCGCAGCTGCAGCGGGTCCATTTCCAACTTCAGCGCCAGCTCATCGATCAACTGCTCGATGGCGAACGCCGCGGCGGGCGCGCTCGGCGCGCGGTAGTCCTGCGTCCGCGGCTTGTTCACGACGACGTCGTAGCCGATGACCTTCACGTGCTCGATGTCGTATGCGGCGGCCGCGACCATGGTGCCGGTGATCGAGGCCGAGCCGGGGAAGGCGCCGTTCTCGTACGCCATGTCAGCGTAGAGCGCGCGGATGCGGCCGTCCTTCGTGGCGCCGAGCCTTGCCTTGATCGATGTGCCCGGCGTCGGGCCGGTGCCCTCGAAGACGTCCGAGCGGTCCATGCGCATGGTGACGGGCTTGCCGGTCTTGCGCGACAGCAGCGCGACGACGGGCTCGAGGTAGACGCTGATCTTGCCGCCGAAGCCGCCGCCGATCTCGGTCGGGATCACCTTGATCTTCGAGATCGGGTGGTTGAGGAGCTGCGCGCACGACTCGCGCGCCGGGAAGGAGCCCTGCGTCGTCGTCCAGATCGTCAGCTGGCCGTCCGGCGCCCACGTGGCGGTCGCCGCCTGCGGCTCGATGTAGCCCTGGTGCACCATCTTGGTCGAGAACTCGTCGTCGACGACGATGTCGCAGTCAGCGAACGCCTTGTCGACGTCGCCGAACGCCGCCTGGTTGATCGCGACGATGTTCGTCGGCCCGTCGACGGCGCCCGGGCCGCGCGTGCGGAGTGCCTCGTGCAGGATCGGAGCGTCGGACTGCATGCCCTCGCGCGGGCCGAGCACGTGCGGCAGCACCTCGTACTCGATGTCGATGAGCTTCACGGCTTCCTGTGCGACCTGGTCGTTGATCGCCGCCACCGCCGCGACGGCCTGCCCGCGGTAGAGCGCCTTATGGCCCGCGAGGATGTTCTGCGCCGGGTCGGCGAGCTTCGACAGATCGCCGCCGGGCGCCAGATCGACCGCGGTAACGACGGCCTTCACGCCGTCCATCGCCAGCGCGCGCGACGCGTCGATCCTCTTTATCACCGCGTGCGCGTGCGGGCTGCGCTTCATGCGCGCGTGCAGGGCGCCGGGGATATGGATGTCGGCGCCGTACAGTGCGCGGCCCGTCACCTTGTCGATGCCGTCCGGACGCAGCGGCCGGGTGCCGATGACTTTGTACGCGCGCTTCGCCTCCGTGACCATCGCGTGCCTCCTCTCGTGCGCTATGCCTTCGCCGGCACCTGCCGCATGAGCGCGGCGGCGTCGAGCACCGCGTGCACGATCTTGTCGTAGCCGGTGCAGCGGCAGAGGTTGCCCGCGAGCCAGTGCCGGATGCGCGCCTCATCGGCGTCGGGCTCGCGATCGAGCAGCGCCTTCGCCGCGACGATGAAGCCCGGCGTGCAGATGCCGCACTGGAGCGCTGCGTCCTCGAGGAATGTCTTCTGCAGCGGGTGCAGTTGCTCGCCGTTCGCGACGCCCTCGATGGTCGTGATGGCGGCGCCGTCCGCCTCGACGCCGAGCACGCAGCAGGCATTGACGAGCGAGCCATCCATGATCACGTTACAGGCGCCGCAGTTGCCGTTATTGCAGCCTTCCTTCGAGCCGGTCATGTCCAGCTCGTCGCGCAGCACTTCGAGCAGGCTCTGGCGCGGCTCGCAGAGGAAGTCGATGCGCTCTCCGTTGATCGTCGTGGTGACGTGCGTGCGTCCGCTCATCTCTGGGCCTCCTTCGCTCGCTCGATTGCCTTGCGGATCACGCGGCCAGTCAGCACCCCCGCGAGGTGCTTCCGCTGCGCCGCCGACCCGCGCATGTCGGTGATCGGGTTGGCCGCCGCCGTGGCCGCCGCGGCCGCGCGTTCGATCGTCTCGTCGCCGACCGGCTGGCCGGCGAGCGCCTCGCCGGCTGCGCTGACGAGCAGCGGCGTCGGGGCAACGGCCCCGACCGCGATGCGCGCAGCCTCGAAGCGCGAGCCGTCCGCCGAAAGCACGACGCTCGCCGCGGCGTTCGTGACGGCGATATCCATCTCGTTCCTCGGGATGAAGCGCTCGAACGCGGCGCCGCTGTTCGCGGCCGGAGCGGGCAGCGTCAGCGCGACGAGCAGCTCGCCCGGCTGCAGCGCGTTCTGGCCCGGTCCGGTGCAGAGCTGCTCGACCGGCAGCGTGCGCCGCCCGTTCGGCCCGGCGATCTCGCACGTGGCGCCGAGCGCGATGAGGGTCGGGATCGAATCGGCCGCCGGCGAGGCGTTGCAGAGGTTGCCGCCGAGGCTCGCGCGCGACTGGATCTGGATGCCGCCGATGAGCGACGCGGAGTCGATGAGCGCCGGGAAGCGGCGCCGGACCTCCGGGTCGGCGTAGATGCGCGCGCATGGCACGGCGGCGCCGATGCGCAGCGAGCCGTCCGCGTTCAGCTTCAATTCGGCCGCCTCGGCGATGCGCTTGACGTCCACCATGACGCGCACGTCCTTGCGGCCTTCGCGCGCCTGGATGATAACGTCGGTGCCGCCGGCGAGGACGCGCGCCGCCGGGCCGCCCGCAGCGAGGGCGGAGACGGCCTCGTCGATGGTGCCTGGCACCACGTAGTCGATAGGTTGCACGGGACCTCCCATCAGGGACTGCGGGGCGTTATGCCTCGCCAAGGCATATCGCGCCCCAGTGTGAGATTCAAGCATCCTCATCAAAGGATCACGGGCATGCTTAACCGACCGGCGTCGCGGGCGCCACTGTGCGCCACGGGTTCGGTCCGTGCTTGTCCGCGGCTCGCCGGGGCCTTGGTCGCGATCGTCGCGGTGGTCGCGGTCCTCGGGGGCGCGTGCGGCGGCGGCAGTTCGCCCGCAGCGGCCACGCCTGCCGGGATGTCTGCGCTCTCGGGCACGGTGATGGTGTTCGCCGCGTCTTCGCTCACCGACGCGTTCAAGGAGGAAGCGACGGCCTTCCAGGCCGCGCACGGCGGCGTCCACGTCTCCTTCAACTTCGCCGGCAGCCCGACGCTGGTCGCGCAGCTCGAGCAGGGGGCGCAGGCCGACGTGCTGGCGACGGCCGACGAACAGAACATGCACGCCGCGCTCTCGAATAGCGCCGTGATCGATGCGGGACAGACGTTCGCGCACAACGTGCTCGTCGTCATCGTCCCGAAGTCCAACCCGGGCGGCATTGCGTCGCCGCTCGACCTCGCGAAGCCGGGGCTGAAGCTCGTGCTCGCGCAGGAGGGCGTCCCGGCGGGCACCTACGCCCGCCAGTCGCTCGCGAAGTTCGATGGCAGCGAAGGCTACCCGCCGGACTTCGATGCGCGTGTGCTGAAGAACCTCGTCTCGAACGAGCCCAACGTGAAGGCGGTAGCCGCGAAGGTGCAGCTCGGCGAGGCCGATGCCGGCATCGTCTACACGACCGACGTCACGCCCGGCGTCGCGCAAGACGTCCGCACGGTCGCGATCCCGGACGCGTACAACGTCGTCGCTTCGTACCCGATCGCGCTGACGTCGGACGCGTCGGATGTCCCGGCGGCGCGCGTCTTCATCGACTTCGTGCTGTCGGCGCAGGGGCAGGCGATCCTGCGGAAGTACGGCTTTCGCGGTGCGTGATCAGACGGGGATCCGCGCGCGGATGTGCGTGCCGGCGCCGGCCGCGCTCGTGATCTCGAGCGTGCCGCGCAGGCGCGCGATGCGTTCGCGCATCGACTTCAGTCCGAGGTGGCCGGGGAAGTCGCCACCTGCGTCGAAGCCGCGGCCGTCGTCGCCGACATCGAGCTGCACGTAACCGTCGTCGGACGTGAGGCGCAGCTCGACCGAGGTCGCGTGAGCGTGTTTCACGGTGTTGTGGAGCGCCTCCTGCGCGATGCGGTAGATCGCCTCCTTCGCCTCGAGGCGCGCGCTGGGCTCGGCGCCGAGGTGGGCATCGACCCGAAGGCCGTAGCGCGCGCTCGTCGCGGCCACCTGCTTTTCGAGCGCGGCGACGAGGCCCTCCGTTTCGAGCGACTCCGGCCGCAGCTCGAAGATCAGTGCGCGCATCTCGCTCAGCCCCGCTTCGGCCAGCGAGAGCACGTAGTCGATCGGCTCCTGCGCGCGCGCCGGATCGCGTTCGAGCACCGCTTTCGCGGTCCGTGCGCCGAGGCCGATGCCGTACAGCGCCTGCGACACGGAATCGTGCAGCTCGCGCGCCAGCCGCTGCCGCTCCTCGAGCGCCGCCGTCACCTGTACGCGGTCGTACAGTCGCGCGTTCTCGATGCCGACGGCCGCCTGGCTGGCGATGCCGAGCGCGAGCCCGGCGTGCCGCTGCGTAAAGAACCGCTCGGTGCGCTTCGTCATCAGGATGAGGCCGCTGAGCTTGCCCTGCAGCGTCAGCGGCACCGCCATCCAGTTGCGGCCCTGGCTGCGCGCGACGTGACGCGGTCCGACGGCGGCGCGGTAGGCCTGCGCGAGTGGCGAGTCGTCGTGCGTGTCATCGACGATCACCGGCCGGCCCGCGAGCAGCTCGTCCCACACCAGCGGCTCCCCGCCGACGGGGTAACGCTCGCCGATCTGCTCGAGCAGACCGGCGTCGGCGGGGCCCTGCGCGGCGTGCACGGCCACGACCTCGAGCATGCCATCTTCGGCGAGCGCGAAGGTCGCGCGGTCGTAGCCGATGACCACTGCCGTCTCCTGGAGGATGCGCTGCGCGAGCGGACGCAGCTCGAGCGTCGATCCGACGTGCGCCGCCACCTCGAGCAGCGTCGCAAGCTCCTTCGTCCGCTCCTGCGTCTGCTCGAAGAGACGCGCGCTCTCGACGGCGAAGGCCGCCTGCCCGGCGACGGCCATCGCCAGCTGCACGTCCGTCTCGCCGAAGAAGTCCTGCTGCTCGCTCGTGATGGCCAACATGCCGATGAGCTGCCCTTTCGAGAGCAGCGGCACGCCGAGCCACGACCGCACGCGCGTCGCCGTCGGTCCGACGCGGCCGCGCATGCCGCTGCGCGTCGAGCGCGCGATGGCGCTGTCCGCGCCGAGGTCGCCGAGATTCACCGCCTCGCCCCGGCTCAGCGCCTGCCACAACGGCGATGACTCCTCGACCGGGATGCGCACACGCATGAGGGTCTCGACGTCGGACGCGTGCTGCGTGTTGACCGCGAGCACGTTGACCTCGCGCCCCTGCACCAGGAGGAACGCGGCCAGGTCGAAGTTCACCACGCGCTTCACCTGCAGGAGGATCACATCGAGCAGGGGCCGCAGCTCGAGCGTGGAGCCGATGTTCTGTGTGATCTCGAGCAGCGTCGCGATCTCGTTCGTCCTGTCGCGCACGCGCTGTTCGAGCACGCGCTCGGCTTCGACCTGCTCCGTGATATCGCGCACGACGGCCAGCACGTGCGGCCGGCCGCGATACGTCAGGACCGTGCCGAGCACCTCCGTCGGGAAGGTCGAGCCGTCCTTGCGCACGTTACGCGAGCGGGTTCGGAACTCGCCGCCCGCCGTCACCTGCTCGACCATCTCCTCCCGCAGCGGGTGGAACTCCGGCGCAATGTGGGCGCGCGGCGGCAGCGCGAGGAACTCCTCCCGGGTGTAGCCGTGCATCGCGCAGGCGGCGGGGTTCACCTCGGCGACCGTGCCGCCCAGCTCCGCGATGATCAGCCCGTCGGTCGTCGACTCGAAGACGCTGCGGTACTGCTCTTCGCGCTCGCGCAGCGCCTCGGCGGTGCGTTCGCGCTCGCTGATCTCGTCGCGCAGCGCCATGCGCCGCTGCTCGATCTGCTGCGTCATGCGGTTGAACGAATCCGCGAGCATCCCCAGCTCATCGGATGAGCGCACGGGGATGCGCACGTTCAGGTCGCCCTCCGTCACCGCCTGCGTGCCCCGCACCAGGCCGGAGATCGGTGCGAGCAGCATGCGGCGGTACATCCAGGCGCCGCCCGCGAGCGCGACGACGAGGAAGCCCGCCATTGTCGCGAGCGTGAAGATGAGCGTCTGGTTGCCCTCGCGGCTGATCGCGCTGTCGACCGCGGCGGCCTGCGCCGTCACGTCGGACACCGGGGAGACGAGCGCCAGGCTGCCGCCGACGCCGGTCAGCGGTGAGTACGCGATGTACATGTCCCGGCCGTCGAGCTGGATGCGGCCGACGCCGTTGCCGCCGCCCCGCATCGCGGCAACGGTCTGCGCCAGGCCACCGTTCGGCGCACCCGCGAGCGCGGTCTGGATGCGGTCGTAGGCGGCCGAGCGGAGGATCGAGCCATCGGCGCCGAGGTAGAACGCGAAGCCGTTCGGTGTAACGCCGATGCCGTTGATCTGCTCGACCAGTCGCTGCAGCGAGATATCGACGCCGATCACGCCGCGAAACTCGTCGCCGTCGTACACCGGCGTGTAGGACGTCATCACCTGCCCGGGCGTGCCGATGCCCGCGTGTGGCGCGCTCCACACCGTGCGGCGCCCCGGGTTCGCCTGCGGGTCGAGCCCCGGCGGCACCGCCGGCTCGCCCGTCGCGCTCAGCGCCCCGCCGCCGCCGCCAATCGCCGGGTACTCGCGCAGGACGTTGTTGACGCTGCGGAAGTAGATCGAGATCGGGCCGATGCTCTTGTCGCCGGGCGCGGCGCCGAAGTTCGCGAGCAGGGGCGGGAATACCGCATCGAGCGCGGCGGAATCGCGGAGGTCGCGGTCGGCGACGTCTGCGGGCACACCGGCGGGGACGCGCACGTCGGTGCGCCGCGCCGGGTCTGCGTCGTAGCGCTGGCCGTCGCTGGTGAGCGCGAGCGTGCCCGAATCCCAGGGAATGCTCGCGCCCTGCTGCTTTGTCTCGACGAGGTAGCGCGCGGCTTCCTGCCCGATGCCGCTCGTCGCCGCGAACTGGGTCTGGCCGATGTAGGCGTTGAGGTTCGCGAACCCGAGCAGCACCTCGCGGCCCTGCTGCTCGAGGCGCTGCCTGCTCTCGCTCGTCGCGTTGTGCTGCGTGCGCCGGAAGCCGAACAGCACGAGGGTGGCGACGGCGGCGCCGAGCACCAGCATGAACACCAGTAGCGAAAGGTTGAGCTTGGGCGCGAGGCGTATCGGGATCAGGCGCACGGCCGGACTTTCAGGAAGATTGGGTTTCGAGCGGCGCCAGCCCGATCTGCGCCGCATACAGCGCCGCCTGCGTCCTGCTCTGGACGCCGAGCTTGCTCAGAATGCTGCTCACGTGCGTCTTCACCGTCTTTTCTCCGATGCCGAGCTCGCGGGCGATCTCCTTGTTCGCGCGCCCGCCCGCGATGAGGCGTAGCACATCGACCTCGCGGTCGGTCAGCGCCTCGCGGGCGTCCGGCGCCCGCACCTCGCGCATGAGCCGCGCGGCGGCCTGCGGCGAGAGCTGCACCTGCCCGGCGGCCGCCGCCTTGATGGCGCGGCAGAGCTCGTCGGCGGCGGTGTCCTTCAGCAGGTAGCCCATGGCGCCGGCCTTCACGGCGCCGACGACCGAGGCGTCTTCGAGCACACTCGTCAGTGCGATCACCTCGATGTCCGGCAGCTCGGCGCGCATCCGGCCGATGGCCGTGATGCCATCCATCACGGGCATCAGCAGATCCATGAGCACGACGTCCGGCTTCAGGCGGGCGGCCTTCTGGAGCGCGTCGGCGCCGTTCTCCGCTTCGCCGGCGACGTCGAGCTCGGGGTCGAGCGACAGGAACATCCGCAGCCCCTGCCGGACGACCGCATGGTCGTCCACGATCAGGATGCGGATCGGGCGCGCGCCCTGCGTCTGTGCTTCGATCGTCCCGTCGGTCATGCGGCCGCCGCCTCTCGCGTTTGACGCCTCCAACAGTTCGAGAAGAAATGTAGCATGCCGGCTGTTTTCGCCGTGGCGGGCCGCGCGCGGTGGGGAAGCTGTCGATGGCACCACGTGATGATCGCCGGCGCGGCCGCGGCCGGCTTCCGCCTTTGGGCGGAGATCTCCCTCGGACCACCGGTGGGGCGTCGTCGGGGTCTTTTGTCCGATCCCGCGCGGCCGCCGGCGGGCTACAACGGGATCGAGGTGGCGATGATCCGGGTGCTGTTGGTCGACGACGAGCCGAACGTATGCCGCGCGCTGTGCATGCGCCTGGGGGTCGAGCCGGACCTCGAGGTCGTGGGAGCAGCCGGCGATGGCCGGACCGCGCTCAGCCTCGCGCTCGACCTCCAGCCAGACATCATCCTGATGGACGTCGCGATGCCGCTGCTCGATGGTATCGCCGCGACCGGCCAACTGCGGGCGGCGCTCCCCGGCCTGCCGGTGATCATCCTCACCCTGCACGACGACCCTGCGACCCGCGGCGCCGCGGCCGCCGCGGGCGCCGCCGGGTTCGTCCCGAAGCACCGGCCCGTCGAAGAGCTCCTTGCCGCCATCCGCGCGGCCGCCGTCGGCGCGTGACGATCGCCGCCGGCGACGACGTGCCGCATCGCGCGTGGGCGGATTACGGTTGTTTCCGCAACGTGCGTCGTATGCCCAGCCCGAGCGCGGCGATCACGGTAAGCCCGACAAGCATCCCGCCAACGTAGCGGTGGCTGTCGCGCCCGTGTGTGACCGTGAGCGCCAGGTCCCGCTGTTCGGCGAAGCCGCCGACACTCTGTGCCGTCCGTGGATCGCCGACGATCACCCGGTCGCTGGTGAACTGGAAGTACGACGAGTATGCGGCGGCGTTCACGCACGTCGCGAGATCGACGGTCGCGGACGTGTGGTCCTTACAGCCGGTGACTGTGTTGCCCGTCCGCGTGAAGGTGTACGGCGCGCCGGAGCCGGCCGGCGGCGCCGCCGGGTCGGCCTGATCGGGCTGCGTCGGCGCCATCTGCGTCCCGATGATCGTTGTACACCCGCCGACGAGGAGGTCGAGCCAGGTGTTGGCGATCGTGTAGTTCTGCGAGCAGTTCGTCAGCCCGCTGCCGACGAATGAGATCGGGATGAACTCGGACGCCAACGAGGCGGCGCGGATATTGCCCGCAAGCTTCCCCCCGGCCATGGACTCGAAGCTGTGGAGGTTGGGGTCGATCGCCTCGGCGGGAAGGTGGCCGGGTGGGAAGCCGTTCGTCGACCCCAGGGGCGCCGAAACGGCGCCTGTCGTCGCTTCGAGGCGCGCGTCGACGACCGTCACCGCACCGACCATGCTCAGGCTGAGATGCACGGTGCCGGGTCCGACGGAGAGCGTGTTCGCCACGATCGACCCGCTGAGTTGATCCAACGGCACGCCGTTCGCGTCGGCCCCACTCGCTGACTGGGTGTACCACCAGTCGAGGTCGGACGTGCCGTCGTACACCGCTGGGTTCCCTGCCGGCGTGATCGGCACGCCGCTGATCACGCCGATATTCAGGCTCGGGTCGCTGGCGCCGGTCAGGTCGTCGAGGGTGAGCATGCGTAAAAGGATTGACATGCTGCCGTCGGAGACCGCGTCGTCGAACGACGTCTGCAGGTGCGATCGCGGCGTGCTCCCCCGGATCGCGGAGCCGAACTGATTGTTCGGAGCAAACGCGTCCGTCGTGTACTGCAGCACGAACGAATCGACGCGGTGGTCCTGCCGGAAGGCGGGCGCGCCGGCGGTTGATCCTGCCGTCAGCAGCACGGCAACGATCGCCCCGCCGGCCGCCAGCGCGGCGCACAGCATCCGGCGCAGACGCCTGCAAAGACCCCGTGTTCTCATCGACTCCCCCAATCCGGCCTCGCTGGCGGGGACAGTGCCGGCCAGCGCCCAGGTTGGAAGATTATCATCATCGGGGACGCCCGGGGAGCGGTGAGCAGCGGCGAGCTTGACGCCCGGGAAGGGGGAGAAGGAGCTTCGCCGGGCAACTGACAGCTATGCGAGCGCGAAGCCTTCGTAGCCGTTGGCGGCGACGGCCTCGCACTTCTGGCGATAGGTGCTGAGCCCGCCGATGTACGGCATGAAGACGCGCGGCTTCCCGGGGATGTTGGCGCCCATGTACCAGGAGTTGGCCCGCGGGAAGAGCGTCAGCGACGCCACCTGGTTCACGTGGTCCACCCACGCATCCTGCGCTTCTGGTGCGGGCTCGATCGTCACCAGTCCGCGCTCGAGCATGTACTCGACGCAGCCGGCGATCCAGTCGACGTGCTGCTCGATCGAGACGAGCATGTTCGAGAGCACCGAAGGGCTGCCGGGCCCGGTGATGGTAAAGAGGTTCGGGAAGCCGGCGACCTGCAGGCCCAGGTAGCTGCGGGGGCCGGCGTGCCAGACGTCCGCCAGGGGCAGGCCGCCGCGACCGCGGATGTCCATCGCAAGCAGCGCGCCGGTCATGGCGTCGAACCCCGTGGCGAAGACGATGGCGTCGAACTCATACTCGCGCTCCGTCGTGCGGATGCCCTTCGGCGTAATCGCTGCGATCGGTGACGCCTTGATGTCGACGAGCGAGACGTTGTCGCGGTTGAAGGTCTCGAAGTAGCCGGTGTCGACGCAGAGCCGCTTGGCGCCGAGCGGGAAGTCGCGCGGGCACAGCAACTCTGCGGTCGCCGGGTCCTTGACGATGCCGCGGATCTTGTCGCGGACAAACTCGGCCGCGGTCTCGTTCGCCTCCGGCGAGATGAGGATGTCCATGAAGGCGCCGCCCATGCGCAGACCGCCGTGGTTCCAGCGCGCTTCGTACTCGGCGTTGCGCTCTTCTTCGCTGACGGCCATCGCGAAGCGATCGCTGGCCGGGCCAAGGAGGCCCGCGCCGGTGTCGAGCGCCCGCCGGCGCGTCTCGATGTAGTCGGCGGTCAGCTCGCGCTCCGTCTCCGAATCGATAGGGCCGTTGTGCGCCGGGATGCTGAAGTTCGCAGTGCGCTGGAAGACGGTGAGCTGCGCGGCCTGCTTCGCGATCAGCGGGATCGACTGGATCGCCGATGAGCCGGTGCCGATGACGCCGACGCGCTTGCCGGTGAAGTCCACGCCTTCGTGCGGCCAGTAGCCGGTGTGGTACCAGTCACCCTCGAACGAATCGAGGCCGTCGATGTCCGGCTTGCGCGGAGACGAGAGGCAGCCGGTCGCCATGATGCAGTAACGCGCGGACAGCCGCTCGCCGCGGTCTGTGGCGATGTTCCATCGGTTGGTGGCTTCGTCGAAGCGCGCGCTCGTCACGCGCGTTTCGAACTGGATATCGCGACGCAGGTCGAAGCGATCGGCGACGTGATTGATGTAGCGCAGGATCTCCGGCTGCGAGGCGTAGCGCTCGCTCCACTTCCACTCGCGCGGCAGATCGGCGTCGAAGCCGTACTGGTACTCAAGGCTCTCGACATCGCAGCGGGCGCCGGGATAGCGGTTCCAGTACCACGTGCCGCCGACGCCGTCGGCCGCCTCGATGACGCGCGCGCTCAGCCCGAGGCCGCGCAGGCGATGCAGCATGTAGAGCCCGGCGAACCCGGCGCCGACGATGACGGCGTCGAAGGCGACGGGCTGCTTCGAGGATGCGGGCTGTGCGGTGGTCGTGGTGGCGGTCATCGGGCGTTGGCTCCTCGTGGCGAAGTGGTTTCGATTCTACTGCCCTCCCGAAGGATCAGTCTATTGGCGCGGCCCCGCGCGCGTGGTGGAGCAGAGGCCCGGGCGGGTGGTAGGATCGCGCCACCTCGAAGCGCCGGAAGGAGGCACGCGAATGGAAGTGCCGCTGCTGATCAACGATTTCCTCCGCCGGGCGGCCAAGCTGTACCCGGACAAGACCGCCATCGTCGATGGCGATCGCCGCTACAGCTACCGGGAGTTCCAGGCGCGCGTCAACCAGCTTGCCCACGCCCTGCTCGCGCTCGGCGTGCGCAAGGGCGACCGGGTATGCATCCTCAGCCCGAACTCGCACTTTTTCCTCGAGAGCTACTACGGTGTGACGCAGATCGGCGCCCTCCTGGTCCCGCTGAACTACCGGCTCATCCCCTCCGACCACGAGTACATCATCAACCACGCCGGCGTCACCGCGCTGCTCGTGGACCACGAGTACACCGCCATGATGGACCAGATCCGCCCGAACCTCACGACGGTCACCCACTGGATCGTCGCGCAGGACGAAGGCGTCGCGCCCGCGGGCTGGACCGACTGGGAGACGCTGATCAGCGGGCAGCCGACCACGCCGACGCCGGAGGTCGAGCAGGACGAGAATGACGTCACATCGATCAACTACACGTCCGGCACGACGGCGCGTCCGAAGGGCGTGATGCTGACGCACCGCAACTGCTACATCAACGCCTACAACTTCATCGCGCACCTGCGGATCACGCACGATGACGTCGAGCTGTGGACGCTGCCGATGTTCCACGCGAACGGCTGGGGCGGCCCGTTCGCGATCACCGCGATGGGCGCGACGCACGTCGTGCTCCGCGCGGTGAAGGACGAGGACATCTTCGACCTGATCGAGCGCGAGGGCGTGACCTTCGCGTGCATGGCGCCCGCCGTGCTCAGCGTGATCCTCAACTACGCCGGCAGGGAGAGGCACGCGATCACGACGCGCCCGCGCTTCACCGTCGCCGGCGCGCCGCCGCCCGCCGCGTTCATCGAGCGGCTCGAGAAGGACCTTGGGTGGGAGTTCATCCAAATCTACGGCCTCACCGAGACCGCGCCGATCATCACCGTCTCGCACGCCGACCACAACACGAAGCAGGACGACTTCGCCCGCCGCGCGCGTGCCGGCGTCGAGGCTATCGGCGTCGATATCCAGGTGCTCGGCGACGACGGCAAGCCCGTGCCGCAGGACGGTGTTTCGGTCGGCGAGGTGTGCGCGCGGTCGAACGTCGTGCTGAAGGGCTACTGGATGCAGCCGGAAGAGACCGACAAGGCGATCTACGACGGCTACTTCCATAGCGGCGACCTGGCGGTCTGGGACGACGTCGGGAATATCCACATCGTGGACCGCAAGAAAGACGTCATCATTTCCGGGGGCGAGAACATCAGCTCGCCGGAGATCGAGGACGCGCTGTACAAGCACCCGGCCGTGCTCGAATGCGCAGTCGTCGGCGTGCCGAGCGAGCAGTGGGGCGAGACGCCGAAGGCGCTCGTCGTCCTCCGCGCCGGGACGGCGCCGACCGAGGAGGAGATCATCGAGTTCACGCGCGGCCACCTCGCGCACTTCAAATGTCCGACGTCCGTGGACTTCGTGGAGTCGCTGCCGCGCACGGCGACCGGCAAGCTGCAGAAGTTCCTGATCCGCGAGCGATACTGGGGCAACGCCAGCCGCCGTGTGAACTGAGACGCGACGCGCGATCCTTCGCGTCAATGCCTGACGGAGGAGGGGGTAGCGGACTGAGCGACGCCATCCATCCAGTGGCCGCGCTCGACCGGATCGGCTACATCCTCGAGCGGACCGGCGAGCCGCGGTTTCGCGTCAAGGCGTTTCGCAACGCCGCCGATGCGATCCGCGGGCTGTCCGACGGCGAGTTGCGCGCGCTCGCCGCATCGGGCCGCCTGCGCGAGCTGCCGGGCGTCGGCGAGAAGACCGAGCGCGTCATCGTCGAGGCGCTTGCCGGCGAGCGGCCCGCGTACCTCACCCATCTCGAGCAGGAGACGCCGAATCCCGACGAGGGCGCGGGCGAGGGGCTCCGGGCGTTGCTCAAGGGTGACTGCCACACCCACTCGGACTGGTCCGATGGCGGCAGCCCCATCGATGTGATGGCGGCGGCGGCGCGGGACCTGGATCATCAGTACATCGCCCTCACCGACCACTCGCCGCGACTGACGATCGCGCACGGGCTGAGCGCCGAGAGGTTGCGCGAGCAGCTCGCGGTCGTCGAGGCGCTCAACGCAGAGCTGGCCCCGTTCCGCATCCTCACCGGCATCGAGGTGGACATCCTCGAGGACGGCAGCCTGGACCAGGAACCGGAGCTGCTCGCGCGCCTCGACATTGTCGTCGCCAGCGTGCACTCGAAGCTGCGCATGGACGGCGAAGCGATGACGCGCCGCATGGTGGCGGCGCTGGCGAACCCGCATATGGACATCCTCGGCCACTGCACAGGGCGCATCGTCGTCGGGCGCGGCCGGCCGGAGTCGAGCTTCGATGCGGAGCTGGTCTTCGCGGCCGCCGCGAAGTTCGACAAGGCGGTCGAGATCAACTCCCGCCCCGAACGCCTCGACCCGCCGAAGCGCCTGCTCCGCCTCGCCGTCGAGATGGGGTGCAAGGTGAGCATCGACACCGACGCGCACGCGCCTGGCCAGCTCGAGTGGCTGTTCTACGGCTGCGACCGCGCGGCCGAGTGCGACGTCCCGCCGGAGTCGATCGTCAACGCGATGGACGCGGATGGCCTCACGGCGTGGGCGGCGGCACATGGGGGGTAGCAGCAAGCCGCCTGATCCGCGCGACGCGCGAGCGACGACCCGCGAACTGCTTGCTCGACATGTACGGCATGAAGAGCTGCGGATTGTCGCCCGTGATCCTGGCGCGCAGCTCCGGGCTCAACTCCCCGCACAGCTCACCGGTGACGGTGGCCGTCGCGATGATGGCATCCATGAGAGGCGCCATGTGGTTGCCGTGCTCGATCAGCGCGTCGGAGTCGCGAAACCGCTCGAGGACCAGTGCCTCGGATTCGTCCGCGTTGAAATACGTCTCGTATTGCAGCGTCCCGGTGTCCTGCGTCCGCACGATCTCCATCGCCCGCGCCGAGAGGCGCTTGAACTCCTCGACCGCGCCCTCGTGAAACCTGAACCGGACGATGCCCTGTAGCTCGCTCATCCGCCGACCTTTCCAATTGCTCGTGCAGTCTGCCATATCGGCTGCGGCTCACGGCGCGCTGCGCGATGCCGCCGCGCCGGCACTTCGTGCGTGCCATCGTCGCCGCCCGGACTCCTCCGGGGCTGTTCGTCGGGTGCTGCGCGTGTGCAGGTTTACCGCGGGCGGTCGTCGACCAGGGCGCCGCGCATGAGGTCGTCGAAACGCTCGAGCGCAAGCGCGCCCGGCGAATCGATGTCGCGATAGCGGTTGCGATCCGCCAGGTAGCGCTCCGTGTACAGGGTTGCGATGAGTGACTTGCGGTCGTCATTGAACGTCCGCAGCTCCCAGTCCGCGCGCTCGCAGAGGATCGCGGCCGCGTACACCTCGGCCATGAACTGCGAGAGCGCGTACAGCCGCGCCTCCGCCGTCGTCGCCTCGAGCTGCTTCCAGGCGTCGATGGCGCCGCGCAGGTCCTCTGCCCGTTCGCGGACGACGGCGGCGGCGGGGATCGCCTCGCCGGCGTTGTCGAGCGCCTCGTTGATCCGCTCGAGGAACGGCTGATCGGCCGCCTCGCGCTGAATCGCCCGCCGGACGTCAAGGCACAGGATGTTGTCCGGACCCTCCCACAACGTGTTGATCTGCGCGTCGCGGAGGATGCGGGCCACCGGCCAGGTCTCGATGTAGCCGTTTCCGCCGTGGATCTCGATCGCGTCACTCGCCGTTACGATGCCGAGCCGCGCCGCCTTCAGCTTCGCGAGCGGCGGCACGATGCGCGCACGGTCGCGCGCCGCCTCAGGCCGCTGATGATTCGGGTGACCGTAGCCTTCGAAGAGCATCGCCTGCACCGCCTCGACGTCGACGATCATCTCGGCGAGCTTGCGCTTCATCAGCGGGTGGTCGATGAGCGGCGTCCGCCACGAGCTGCGGGCGCTCGCGTAACACAGCGCCTCGGTCAGCGCACGTCGCGCGCATCCCAGCCCCATCATCGCGACACCGAGCCGCGCACCGTTGGTCATCGCCATCAGCCGGGCCATACCGCGGCCGTCGCTCGGTGAACCGTCGCCCGATGCGGCGCCGCTCAGCATGAACGCCTCTGCGTCGATGAACTCCACCTCGCCCGAGGCCACGGCGTGCGTGCCCAGTTTCTGCTTGAGCTGACGGATGCGGACGCCGTTGCGGGTCCCGTCTCGCTTCTGCTTCAAGACGAGGAACGGCGTGTTTCCCTTGACGCCGTCCGGCGCACCGACCGGCTTTGCCAGCACGACGAATGCCTGGCCATCGCAGTTCGAGGCGAACCACTTGAATCCATTGAGGATCCATGAGTCGCCGTTCGGGGTCGCGGTCGACTCGAGGCCGCCGAGGTCCGAACCACCCGTGCGTTCGGTGAAGAACTGGCCTGTCGCACCGACCCACTCGCCTGATGCGATGCGCGACAGCACGTACTCCTGCACGTCCGGGGGTGCGAACTGCGCGGTCTGCGCGGCGACCATGCCGGCGTCCGCGCCCATGGCGCACGACATGCCGATCTCGGCCTGGTTCAGCAGATATCCGGACGCCATGCCGAGCGGCCCCGACGGGACGCCGGCCGTGTCCGCGTCGCGCTGGAACTTCGGCCCCATGAAGCCGTTTTCGACCAGGTCCCGCTTCGTGGCCTTCGCACTCTCGGCGATGATCACGTCGCTGACCTCATGTCCCCAGCGGTCGTAACGCACGAGCTGCGGCGGGTTCTTGTCGGTGATCTCGGCGCGCTCCGCGATGGGGCCGCCCATGAGGGCTCCGTACGCTCGCAGGCGCGGCTCCGCCCACGCGTACTGCTCTTCGGTCAGGTAGTAGCGCATCGAGCGCTGCAAGGTCGGGTCACACTCGAACCAGTTGAGCCCGACCGCGCCGGAGAAGCGTTCGGTCCGGTACCGGTCCGACTTCTCGGGCGTGTTGAACGGGAGCGAGTCGACTCGCTCTTCGCGGTAAAAGCTGGACTTCGCGGCGCGCTCTTCGGTCGTCATACATCCACTCCTCTGGCAGGTACGCAGGCAGAATACCGCCTGCACGATGCGCACTCACGCGCGGCCTCGCGCAGAGCCACCGATCGTGCGCCTCGGCAGTGCCAGGGTCTGCGGTGAGCCGAGCGGCGCGGGCTCGTCCCGCGCCGGCGGCGTCTGGGCCTGTGTCGCCGCGGTCCGGGGAGGAGGAGCGGATGGTACGCGATTCGGGCTTGCTGTCAGCGTTGCTGTTCGGCTGTCTCGCCCGCCGACCGACCGCTCCGGTACGAGCGGCATGCGCTCTGAGGAGGTGGCACCCCCGGCAGGATTCGAACCTGCGACCATCGGATTCGAATGTTCGCAGATGAATATTTATGTCCGCCGGTCAACCGCGAGTCTGGGCAAGGACCGAGAACGTGCTTGAATCGAACGAGTCCTGTGGTCTCGATGCCTAGCAGGCTAGACCATCGGACTGTATCTCCACGCGATCGGCGCGTCCAATAGATTGTTTCGATCCGACGACTACGCCTTCGAAGCGGATGGTTTGTTGTCGCGTCGCGCATCAATGAGGATGATGTTTGGATTCCCCG